>JAHDWH010000263.1 GCA_023384455.1 Caldilineaceae bacterium
ATCCTGTTCCCTCCCTGGATTGGGGAGGGGTTGGGTGGGGGGGCCGAACAGTTACCGCCGGTCGGACTGACAGTCCGGCCTACGGAGAGAGTCGGACTGACAGTCCGGCCTACGGAGAGAGTCGGACTGACAGTCCGACCTACGGAGAGAGGAAGCAGAATGGACAAAAAGGAAAAGTGGAGCAACCTATTGGCCGAAGCACGCGCCGCGCTGCTGGAGACTCTTAACAGCCTGACCCCGGAGCAATGGGAGCAGGTGGTTTTCGGGGAAGGCGATCAGTGGACCGTCGGCACAATTGTGGGCCATCTCGTCGATAGCGAACGGGGGATGAGCATTCATATCTACAAGATTCGTAAAGGCGAGGAGACGCTTCCCGAAGGTTTTGATCTGACCCGCTGGAATGCGGGCGTCAAACAGCGGGTGGGGGAATTGACCGAAGCAGAGCTTCTGGCTGGGCTGGAAGCAACCCGCGCCCGCACATTGCAGGGGCTGAATACGCTGGAGGAGAGCGACTGGGAACGTAGCGGAACCCATCCGTCCCGGGGTGTGATTACAGTGGAGCAGTATTACGAGACAATCGCCGGCCACGAGCGGATGCACCTGATACACATTCAGGAAGCGTTGGGGATGGCGAGATAAGGCATAAGGCCAGCGCTCAGCCAGCGCCCACTGATCCCCAACGCTTGTGGCTACGCCATCTCACTCCGTACCAGCGTGGAACTAACGCACAAGCGTTCGTCGGTCAGCCAACCAATTGAAACGTGAAACGTGAGGTGTCGTCACCCGATCTCACGTTTCACGTCTTCACGTCTCACGTCTCCCCACGCAAATCGTGGCTATGCCATCCTCTGTTTTTCGCCTTACCCTTTACCCACGTCTGCGACGCACCTTCTTGGGCGCGTCTTTCTTTTGGGCCAGCATCGCCAGGGCCTGTTCCAGGGTTACTTCTTCGGGCTTCTGCTCTTTGGGCAGGGTGGCGTTGACCTTTTTGTGGTTGACATAGGGCCCGTAGCGCCCGCTCAGTACCTGTATCGGGCTACCGTCCTCCGGGTGTGTACCCAACTCTTTGATCACACTTTTGGCGCTGCTGCCCCGTTTGGCCGGCGCGGCCGCCAGGAGTTCCAGCGCCCGCTCCAGTTCCACCTCCAGCACGTCGTCCGCCCCTTTCAGGCTGACAAATTTACTGTCGTGGACAATATAGGGGCCAAAACGTCCTACCCCAGCCTTTACCTCCTTGCCCGATTCCGGGTGTTCGCCCAGAGTTCGGGGCAGGCTGAGCAGCCGCAGAGCCAGATTCAGGTCCACATCGCCCTTCTCCATCCCCTTTAGCAGACTGGCCCGCTTGGGTTTGGTGGGCTTGCCATTCTTGCCCTTTGGCCCCTCCTCACCCAACTGTACATAGGGTCCGTACGGTCCATCCTTCAGAAAAATGGGGAGTTCGCTCTCCGGGTCTGTGCCCAGGGTTTCCGGTTCATCCCCCTTGCGGTTGAAAAGCTGTTCCACCATCTCCGGTGTCAGGTCCGCCGGGGGCAGGCTGTCGGGGAGACCGGCGGTCTGGCGGTCACCGTTGCTGCCCCGGGCGAGAAAGGGGCCAAATTGACCGATGCGCAACTCCGCATTCAGATCGGCCAGATTGACCTGGCTGGCAATCCGGGCCTCGATGCCCGCTTCCTTCTCCTTCACCTGATTTTCCAGACCGGCCTGGCCCAGAAAGAAATTGCGCAGATATTCCAGCCAGCCAGCCTGACCGTCGGCGATGTCGTCCAGCTTCTGCTCCATCTCCGCGGTGAAGCGCAGGTCCACCAGTTCGTCGAAATGATCTTCCAGCAGTTGGGTCACGGCAAAGGCGACAAATGTGGGCACCAGTTCCTTGCGCTGTTTGAAGACGTAGCCCCGCTCCTGGATGGTGTCGATGACAGTAGCGTAGGTGCTGGGGCGGCCAATCCCCTCGGCTTCCAGGGCTTTGACGAGGGTGGCTTCGGTGTAGCGGGCGGGCGGTTTGGTCTCGTGGCCGATGGCCTCCAATTCCCGCACGTCTACCTCTTCGTCAATCTTCAGCGGCGGCAGCACTGAGTCCTGATCTTCCAGGGCGGCTTCCGGGTCGTCGCTGCCTTCCACGTAAGCCCGGAAGAAACCGGGAAAGAGAATCTCCCGTCCGCTGGCCCGGAAGATGGCATCCTCCACACCGACGGTGACGGTCGTGTGTTTGAGCCGGGCATCGGCCATCTGTGTAGCGACCGTGCGCTTCCAGATCAGATCGTAGAGCGCATTCTCCTGGCCGGAAATGGGCAACCGGTCGGCGGGCTGCATCTGGTTGCCCGCGGGGCGGATAGCCTCGTGGGCTTCCTGCGCGCCTTTGGATTTGGTGGCGTAGCGCCGGGGTTTGTCGCTGAGATATTCGTTGCCATAGAGTTCGGTGACCCGCCGTCGGGCCGCGGAGACCGCCTCGTCGCTCAGATTTACCGAATCGGTACGCATATACGTAATGTAGCCATTTTCATAGAGGGTCTGGGCCGTGCGCATTGTCTGTTTGGCCCCCCAGCCCAGCTTGCGGTTGGCTTCCTGCTGCAATGTGCTGGTGGTGAAAGGGGGCGCGGGCGAGCGCTTGGACTCACGATCCTCCACGCCGGTGATGACCCATCGGCCTTTCAGCAGCCGTTCCCGCAATTGCAGGGTGTCGGCTTCGTTGAGCAGCAGGACTTTCTTGCCTTCGGGAATTTTGCCGGTGGTCTCGTCAAAATCCCGCCCGCTGGCAACCCGCACATCCCCCACCGAGACCAGTTGGGCCTCGAAGCGGTGCTTGGGCTTGTCCGGGCGTTTGTTGAGCAGAGCTTTCAGGTCCCAATAGGCGCCGGTGCGGAAGGCCCGCCGCTCCCGCTCCCGGATGACGAGCAGGCGCACAGAGACGCTCTGCACCCGCCCCGCCGAGAGTCTGGGCGCGATCTTCTTCCAGAGCAGGGGCGAGAGGGTATAGCCCACCAGCCGGTCCAGAATACGCCGGGCCTCCTGGGCCCGCACCAGATTGTCGTCGATAGCGCGGGTCTCTGCGAGCGCCTGCTGGATGGCCTCTTTGGTAATCTCGTGGAAGACCATCCGTTTGACCGGGACTTTGGGCTTGAGCACTTCGTGGAGATGCCAGCCGATGCTCTCACCTTCCCGGTCTTCGTCCGTGGCCAGAATCAGCTCGTCGGCGTCTTTGAGCGCGGCGCGCAGTTCGGTGACGACCTTTTTCTTGGACGAGGGGATGACGTAGAGCGGCTCGAAGTCCTGCTCCACATTGACCCCCAGGCGCGCCCAGGGTTCGCCCTTTACTTTGGCCGGAATTTCACCGGCCGAGGAGGGCAGGTCGCGGATATGGCCCATACTGGCTTTGACCACATAGCCTTTGGGCAGAAAATTGCGGATGGTTTTCGCTTTGGTGGGCGATTCGACAATGACTAATTTGGACATAGTTCCACTTCGTTATAGACAAGCAAACCGGCGCATCCAGTGGGTAGCGCCGGGCAGCGGCATACGGGATTGTAGAGCGGCCACAAGGCCAAAAGCGCACGTAGTATAGAGCAAGTGCGTCGGATTATACAATAACGTCTCTTGCTGAGTTTGGCAAGAGCCAATTGTGCGTTTGCAGTTTGGGTGTGGTGTGGCGGGGGGAAGAAGCGCGGGGGGAGCAGCCTTTGGGTGCGACGCACTCGCCGCGCAACTTTTGCACAGGAATACTCTCCTGGCGAGTGCGTCGCACCTGAGCAGTACCCAATCCCGACAGGAATGAGTGTCAGAATTTGGGCTTCGGTGTTGCTACCCCACCCTACCCCTCCCATTCCAGGGAGGGAAGTGGATCGACTCCTCCCCCACAGTGGGGGAGGTTGGGTGGGGGTGAGCAGTTACTCGTTGCTTTATGGCATCTTCATTCCACCCGGGGCCACAACAGGCGCGCCGGTGATAACGATGTCCCCCCCATTGGCAAAGTGCAGAACCAGATCGACGGTGCTGCCTACTTCCCGGGGGGCTTCTTTGTTGATGCACATCACGTGCAGCCCGCCCTGTTTCAACTCGACTGTTTCGCCGGCCGGAATGGCAATCTGACCGCCCTCCACCTGCTTCATCACCATAACGCTGTTTTCCATCACCATATCGTGTAGCTCGACCACACCGCAGCCGGGAATCTCTGCCCCAATCAGCGCGTCATCGGTGTCGGTCCCGTTGCTGATGGTCAGCCAGACCGATCCGGTGTCAGAGGGGAGAGAGAGATTGGCCCGCACATTCCCTACGGTCAGTGTGCCCTCAACCATTGCCGGTGCTTTCTCTGGCATCATCTGTCCGCTGCCGCTCTGGGTAGCCATTGGCGGGGGCGGGACGGCGCAGGCGGTCAACAGCAGCATCAGCAGCAGGGGAATCAGCCGATAGGGTTTCGCGATAAGTTGTTTCATTGTATAGTCTCCGTCATTCAACTGGGTTTTGTGTCATCAAAAAGGTGACAAGGTTTGTCACCTCTTCTTCGGATAGCTCCGTTGCGTAGTTGTCCGGCATGATGCCGGCGGGAAATCCGTCAACCACAAACTGGTTGGGAGCCATAATCGAGAGATAGAGATAGTTTGGTGGCGTGATACTCTCGTGGCGCGCAGATGCTGTTGCCGCCACGCCATAGAGGGATGGACCGACGAGCCTCACATTGGGTTCCAGCGAGTGACAGGTGGTACAGCCGCCTGTCCCAGCCAACACAGGACGCTCGAAGATTTCGCGCCCCGCTTCCGGGTCTCCGGTGTGCCAGGCGCAAAGCGCGCCCTCGGCAAAGGGGGGCAGATCCCGGGCATCCACAGGCGCAGGTCCCATTTTGCCGCAGGCTGCCAGCAGACAAAGAGATCCAATTAGCAGGAGAGTCTTCCAGTAGCTCATGATTCTGTCTCGAACAGATACTTCAAATCAGCGATAATCTGGTCGTCGGTTGCCCCGTGGGGATAGGCCACCCGGGCGTTGCCCTCGGGATCGATCAGATAGGCCCGGGCGCTGTGGCTGATCAGATAGCCGGTTGCCGCTGACCCCTCGCCTTTCTCATAGAAGAGACCGAACGGCTCGCCAATGGAAGCAATCTCTTCCGGGCTTCCTGTGATACCAACAAAAGTGTCGTCGAAATAGCTCATATACTTCGCCAAGACTTCTGGGGTATCCCGTTCCGGATCGACAGAAATCATCACCACCTGAATCTGGCTGGCCTCTTCTGGCATCCTCTTGCGCACACTTTGCAATGTGGATAACGTCAACGGACAGACGTCCGGGCAAAAGGTGTAGCCAAAGTAGACAAACAGATACTTGCCCTGAAAGTCAGACAGACGCACAGGGCCAGAGACCGACATCAGTTCTACATCGGGCACGGGATGGGGTGCCGAAAGCTCTGGGCCAGCAAACTCATGCGGCGCAGCACAGCCGCACAGGAGAAAGATGAACAGGAAAACTACGCCTATCTTCATCTTCACTTTTCACCTCCTATCAAAGACTCAACTGCAAAAAGCATTTTCAGCCACGGATGGACAGAGATTCACGCGGATAAACACGGATGTCACTCCTGAATTTCTCGGTGTCTCTGCGTCTTGGCGGGAGAATCTGACCTTTTTGCAGTGGACTCATCAAACAGAATCAACAGGCAAACAGATGGATCAAAATACGCGTAGAGTCGCCGCCAATACAAATGGCTGTTCCTTCTGGCATCAACCAAAAGGCACTCACTTTACCGATAAGAGGCAAGCTGCAACTGACCGTATTTTGACAAACAGAGAGTGTTGACTAGGCTGACAAAAGGCGGGGCGGAGGGGTGGGGATCGAAATATCGATGGAGGAAAGAGCGGGCATAGAGGGCGCATCAGCCGAAGAAAGGTTTCCGATACGGGTGACAATCGGCTCTTGGGTGCTGATCAGGAGAACGAGCGAGGCCAAAATGGTGGAAGGAACGGAACGGCCGGCAACGGGCGGATTCTCGGCGGGCTTTGTATCTTCCGGGGTATTGGGAACAGCCGAGTGGTGACTTGCCGTGTGCTGAACACCCGTTAAGGCGTGCGGACCCTCTGAGGCAGCCTCTTGCAACACCTTCTGACCCGTCCATGACAAAGGTGCGCTTTCGGCAAAAACAAAGTGAAGCATTTTGTGAGGATGACCCGGTGTTGCAACTTCTCCCCAACAGACAAAGGGCAGAACAAACGCATGGATCAATACCAGAAAAAGCAACAAACCCTTTCTTGGCATTGTGCTCCAGTGCCCTAAATTATAGCGAGCAGCTTGCGCGCGAGAAGCAATCATAAACCTCAGCCAGGTCGTAAGATAACCTAATAGCCTTATTATATCTTGAGGGATCACCAGGCACAAATTGGGGTTGTCACGCTTTGGGTATAGTCCACTTTCGTCGGAGACTTGCGCCGGTTGAGTAGGCGGGGGCTTTTCGCTTGCGTTGACAAGCCACAGCGTCCGGCATATACTGGCGACTATTGTTCCGTCAGTTGTACACGAGGGGAGACATCCACAATCAACGAAAATCGGAACGCGGCGTACACCGAAGGCGCAGATTGAACCCCTGTTCCCTCTTATCCGTGTATATAACCAGCCCATAGCACGAAGTTCACCTTTTTTTGAAAAGGGCGAACTTCTGAGGAGAATCCAATGACCAACCGCGTCCTTCTCATCGCCAAAATCCACCGCCTGCCGGGACAGATTGCCGAATTGGTGGAGGGCCTGACTGACGCCCAATTGACCGCTCGCCCCCTGGCCGGGGAGTGGAGCGTGGCCCAGAATGTCCATCACCTGGCCGATTCCCATATGAACAGCTACATCCGCTGTAAGTTGATTCTGACCGAAGAACACCCGACGCTAAAACCCTACGATCAGGAGATGTGGGCTGAATTGCCCGACGCATCCGGCCCCGATGCGGCCGTCTCGCTCAGTCTGTTGACGGCCTTGCACAACCGTTGGGTCGTCTTCTGGGAGAATCTGCCCACCGACGCCTGGGCGCGCACGGGCTCTCACCCGGCCAATGGGAATGTCTCTTTGGACGATCTGCTGGAAGGCTACGCCGCCCACGGCGAGAGCCATATCGAGCAGATTACCCGGACACGGGCGGCTGGACAAGATGCGTATTTCGTGAATAGTGAATTGTGAATGGGTAGCAGGCAGGAGGCGTAGGTGACGATTTCCAACCCGCACGACCGCTACTTTCGCGAGATATTTTCGGACCCGGTGGTTGCCCAGGATTTGCTGCGTAACTATCTGCCCCCGGCAGCCGTAGCGGGCCTCGATCTGACGACCCTGGCCCTGCAACAGGAGAGCTTCATCGACGAAGAGTTGCGCCAGCACTTCACGGACCTGCTCTACGCTGTGCAGCAGCAGGGCGGCGCGCCGGCCCACGTCTACATTCTCTTCGAGCACAAGAGCTACGCCGACCGCCTGACCAGCTTTCAACTGTTGCGCTATCTGGTGCGCATTTGGGAGCGGATGCTGCGCCAGTCCGAGCCGCTGACACCGATTATCCCGCTGGTCTTCTATCACGGCGTGGAGAAGTGGGACGCGCCCCGGAGCTTTGCCGATCTGCTCCGGGCCGTTGAGGGGCTGGAGTCCTATGCGCCCCGCTTTGACTACGAGTTGCTCGATCTGTCGGCCATCCCAGAGCAGCAGATCAAAGGCGAAGTACTCCTGCGTGCGGTGCTGCTGGCCTTTCGCAGTGTGCTGCGGCCCGGCGTCGGCGTGCGTCTGCTGGATATTGTGCGGCTGTTGAGCGAATTGACATCCGAACGCAGTGGGTTACAATACATCGAAACGCTGCTGCGCTATCTGGTCGCCGCACCGAGCGATCTGACAATCACGCAGATTCGCACGGTGTTGGAGACTGTGGGAAAGGAGAAACGAACGATGCTAATATCACCCGCGGCCCAGGAATGGCTGGAGCAAGGCCGAGAAGAGGGACGAGAGGAAGGCCGGGAAGAAGGCCGTGAGGAAGGCCGTGAGGAAGGATTGGCGCGGGGCAAGCGCCAACTCCTGCTCGATCTGATTACCTATCGCTTTGGCGCGCCGGAGGTAGCTCTGCGCGAGGCGCTGGACACCTGTGACCGGGAGCAACTCTCTGCGGTCAGCCATATTGTGCTGGACGCCAACAGCGCCCTAGAAATCCTGCACAAAATCCGGGGGATGGCGCGGCCCTAGCAGGCTGTCGGAGAGGCGAGAAATAGAACGCGGATGACGCGGAACGGGCTG
>JAHDWH010000264.1 GCA_023384455.1 Caldilineaceae bacterium
CACACCCTTTTTGCAGCGGAATCTACTCCTGGCGAGTGCGTCGCACCCTGGGCAGTTACATCTGAAAGCGTATTCTCTATGACCGCCGCCAGCCAAAATCTCAGCAAACAGCCCACTGTCAGTCGCTATGACTGGGGGCTGGTCACAATCGTCACGGCCCTGTTGCTCTTTGGGACGGTGATGGTCTTCAGCGCCAGCTATCCCTGGGCAATGACCTTCCAGAAGACGCCGTTCTATTACATTCTGCGCCATCTGCAATGGGTTGCCCTGGGGGGCGGCGCGCTGATTGTGGCCGCCTCCATCCCCTACACCGTCTGGGAGCGCTGGAGTGTGCCGTTGCTGGCCGTCGGTCTGCTGGCCCTGATGGCAGTCATCGTTCTGGGGGATTCCCGTTACGGGGCAAGACGCACACTCTTTGACGGCAGCGTGCAGCCCAGCGAACCTGTCAAAATTATCGTACTCATCTATATCAGCACCTGGCTGGCCAGCAAAGGCAGCCGCATTCGGGACATCAACTACGGGCTGATTCCATTTGGTATTCTGATGGGGATCGTGGCAGGGTTAATCGTGGCCCAGCCGGACATCAGCACAACCGTCCTGATTGTGACTACAGCCTCTATCATTTTCTTTTTGGCCGGCGCCGAAACAAAGCAGATTCTCTTTGGTGGTTCGATTGCCCTGGCCACCTTCTGGCTTATCATCACCCGCAGCAACTATGCCCAAAGGCGGGTGGATGTGCTGCTGCAATCCATCCGCAACCCCCTGGCCAGCCCGGAGCATCAGATTTTCCAGGCCAGCGAGGCACTGGTCACCGGGGGGCCGGCTGGGGTTGGATTGGGTAATAGTCTGGAGAAGTTTCCGGGCAACCTTCCCCTGAGCTGGTCCGACAATATCTTTGCCATCGTGGGCGAAGAGTTGGGGCTGATCGGGACCCTGCTGGTGATTCTGCTCTTTGCGCTTTTCGCCTATCGGGGGCTGCGCATCGCCTCGCGCACGCCGGATATGTTTGGCTCGCTCCTGGCCGTGGGCATCACCTGTCTGATTACCCTACAGGCGCTGCTCCACATTGCAGTGGTGGTGGCCGTGGCACCGCCCACGGGTATTACCCTGCCCTTTATCAGCTTTGGCGGCAGTTCGACTGTTACACTGATGGGGGCAACCGGGCTTCTTTTGAGTATCAGCCGCTATCAGGGCTGGCAGCCAGCCCGGGGGCCAACCAGAAAGAGAACCAACAATGCGACTTTTGATCTCCGGTGGGGGAACCGGCGGCCACGTATATCCGGCACTGGCGGTTCTGCCACAACTGGCAAAAGCGGCACGGGCAAAGGCAAACGGTCTGGGCGAGCCGGCAAGTGAACCCACACTGCTGTGGGCAGGCAGCCCAAACGGTGTGGAGCGTTCGCTGGTCGAAGCCCAGTCCATCCCCTTTGCGCCTATCCAGACGGGTCAGTTGCGGGGCAAGAACCCTTTGACTGCATTGGCAAATGCAGGCAAAATGATAGTAGGCGTCCAGCAATCCCTGGCTCTGCTGGCAGACTATCGGCCCGACGTCTGCTTTGTCACAGGGGGCTACGTCTGCACACCGGTAGCGATTGCGTGCCGCCTGCGCCGGGTGCCTTTGCTGATCTATCTGCCCGATCTGACCCCAGGACTTGCCATCCGCTGGTTGAGCCTTTTGGCCCAACGGGTGGCAGTCAGCTTTCCCGAAACCGCGGCCAGCTTTGGCCGCAAGGGTGTTGTCACCGGGTATCCCGTGCGCCAGGCCCTGCTGGATGCGGTGCAGGACAGGGAGACGGCCCGGCGGGAGTTGGGTCGGGTACTGGGGATCGAATGGGGAAATGATGCCCAACTGCCTCTGCTGCTGGTCTTTGGGGGAAGTCAGGGATCCCGCAGCGTCAACAGAGCGATCTGGTCTGCCCTGCCCCACCTGCTGCCCCTGGCCCATATCGTCCACGTAATCGGTGTGCGGGATTGGCCGCTGCTGGCCGAGAACCAGCCGTCGTTGCCCGACGAGCTGGCCCGACGCTATCATCCGGTGGACTATCTGCACGACGAGATGGCCCTGGCCCTGGCCGGTGCGGACCTGGCCCTGGCCCGGGCCGGTGCCAGCACCCTGGCCGAGTTTCCCATCGCCCGGCTGCCTTCTGTGCTGGTGCCCCTGCCCATCTCTGGCGGCCATCAATTCCCCAATGCCCACAAACTGGCGGACGAGGGTGGGGCGGTGATTGTGCGGGATGAGGCGTTGGGGGAGAAGCTGTTGCCGGTGTTGACCGACCTGTTGCAGAGAGAATCCCGTCGCCTGGAAATGGGCGCAGCGGTGGCAAAACTGGCCGTTCCCCAGGCAGCCCTGAACATAGCCCGGCAACTCGTAGACCTGGGCGCTGGCCGGCGAGAAGGAGTGGAGAGACCCGCCTATGCTTAATCAACCGGAAAGTCTCATCTCTCTCTTTATCTACTTCGTCTTCTTCGGGCTGATCGGTGCGCGCCGGGGTTGGAAGAAGGAAGTATTCGTCTTTGCCCTGGCCTTTGCCAGCTATCTGGGGCTGCTGCAAAGTCAGGGGCGCATCGCCTTTATCATCAACACCGGTGGCAATTACATTCGCTCCGGCTTCCCGTCGGACCAGGAAGGATTGCTCAAAGTCTTTCAGGCTGCGCCGATCATCGGCCCGGAGAACCGGGAAACCTTTGTCTTTGTGGCGTGGGCCGCCATCCTCTTTCTCCTCTATTTTGTCGGGGACAAGCTGTTCAAGAAAGATGCGGGAAAGTCCCAATCCCTGGGATTTATGGCCGGAATCGCCAACGGCATTCTCTATCTCAGCCTGATTGCCACCCGCCTCTTTCCCATCTTTAACGGGGGCAGCGAACTGGCAGAAGCACCCCCTGGAACCCAATTGCAGCAGGTTGTAATCCGTTTGCAGGATTTCTTGGATACACAGGTGACCGGGTTTTTTGCCAGTTTCAGCCAGGCAGAACAGCGCACACTGCTGATATTTGTGCTCTTTGCCATCATTGGGATAGCCTCCTACACGATGTACGGGCGCAAATCCTCCCCCCAAAAGAAGTAGCCAGGAAGCAGGCAACTTATGGGTCCTATCGAAACCTACTTTGCCACCATTGCCATCATCTTCGTCTTTATCAGCGTGGCCCGGGGCTATGCCAAAGAGCTGAGCACCACAATTATCATTCTGGTCGCCATCTTTCTGCTGGATGTGATCGATGGCCGGCTCAATCCCCTGCTGTTGGCGCTGGTCTCCACCATCTTTCCTGACTTCGACCGGGCCTCTGCCGCGGCGGATACGCTGCTCTGTGTGGTCTACAGTGTAGCCTTTATCGGCTCAGTCTTTGCCAACTATTCGGGCAATTCGCTCAATCTGGGGGGCAGCCAGGCAGCGCCGCCGGTCGGCACATATATCAGCATTCTGGTCGGTCTGATGAATGGCTATCTGGTGGCGGGCACGCTCTGGTTTTATCAGGCACTCTACGACTACCCGCTGAAATTCTTTGGCCGGGGCATCGAACAGCCACTTTCGTCTACGGCCCAGGCAATGGTGGAACTGTTGCCCCAGAAGCTCGCGCTGAACGCGGGCTACCTGATGATACCGATTGCCGTGATTCTACTTTTGCGGGCCAGGGGATAAGACGATGGCTGCTACGACAACGCCCAACCCAAACTGGCAAGAACGATTGGAAAAGGCAGACCCGACACTCTCTGTCCATCTGTTGGGCATTGGGGGCGCGGGGCTGGCCCCGATTGCCACAGTTCTACACGAAAGCGGCCTGCGGGTCAGCGGCAGCGACGCCCACAGCAGCCCCCGCACCCAGGCATTGGCAGAGAAAGGCATCCGGGTCTACCCTTCTCAAATTGGGGAGAATCTGACTGCGCTCCCCCCGGAGGAGCGCCCCGATGTCGTGCTGATCAGCAGTGCGGTCGGCCCCCAGAACCCGGAGCGGTTGGCCGCAGAAGCGCTGGGCATTCCGGTGGTGAAACGCCGGGAGTTCCTGGCTGTACTGCTCGCCCAACGGCAGGTGATTGCGGTGGCAGGCACCCACGGCAAGAGTACCACAACCGCAATGATCGTCCATACGCTACACGAAAACGGTATTGACGCGGGCTATATTATCGGCGCCGACCTGCCCGGTTATGGCAATGCCCACAACGGCAGCGCGGAATGGTTCGTCATCGAAGCTGACGAGTACGACCGGATGTTCCTGGGGCTGTCACCCCAGGTAGCAGTCGTCACCAATGCGGAGTGGGACCACCCGGACTGCTACCCCACGCCCGCCAGCTTTCAGCGGGCCTTTGCCCAATTTGTAGACCAGACCCGGCGCGACGGGCTGGTCATCTCCTGCGGGGACGACGACGGCGCGGAAGAGTTGCGCGCCTTTGCCCCCAGCCGGGGTTGGTGGATCAGCTATGGGATGGCGTCGGATGCCGAATTGCGGGCAGTGTCGCCGGTGGTGGCGGCCAATGGCTGCTATACGGCAGAAATTCTCTGGTGGGGTGCGCCCCTCGTCACCCTTTTCCTCGGCGTGCCGGGCATTCACAATGTGTGGAATGCTATGGCGGCCCTGGCCGTGGCCCGCTACTGTGGCGTGACAGTTACAGATGCGGTGGCAGCGTTGAGCCGGTACAGCGGCATTGCCCGCCGTTTTGAATGGAAGGGTGAGGTCAACGGCGTCACTGTCATTGATGACTACGCGCATCACCCCACGGAAGTGATAGCAATCCTGGCCGCGGCCCGCTCCCGCTTTGGGTCCCGGCGGCTCTGGGCCGTCTTCCAGCCCCACACCTTCAGCCGCACCCGCCAGATGCTACACGAAATGGCCGCCAGTTTCGCCCACGCCGACCGGGTGATCGTCACCGACATCTACGCGGCGCGGGAGAAAGATGACGGCACACTCAGCGCCGGGGATTTGGTGGCCGCCAGCCACCACCCGGCCATTCAGCACATCAGCGGGCTGGAGGCGATTGCCGGCCATCTGGCCGAAAACGTCTCACCCGGCGATGTGGTAATTACCCTGGGCGCGGGGACGAGTTATCGGATTGGGGAGATGTTGTTGGAACGATTGGGGAATAGATAGTGAATCGTCGTCCAGATGCCTTTTTCAGAGACGAACAGATACAAAGGCTTGAATCTCTGATGCTGCATTGGCGCGAGGCGCGTGATCGGGGAATTCCACTTACTACTGCCGAACAGCAAGAAATAGAGACACTTATCGCTGAGGAATTGAGCGCCTCCGCGTTACGCGCTGCTTCTATTGCCGCAGAGTCCCATCAATGAACCACCCGTCGGTTCTCATCGTCACAGGCGCACCGGCCGCGGGCAAGACGACACTGGCCAGGCGGCTGGCTGCCGATCTGGCCTTACCGCTGATCAGCAAAGACGACATCAAAGAGACGCTCTTTGACACGCTGGGCTGGTCGGACGACGAGATGTGGGCCAGGCAATTGGGTATTGCCAGTTGGAATCTGCTCTATCAGCACACGGGCCACCTGGCCGCGGCGGGCCTTTCGCTGATTGCCGAGAGCAATTTTGAAGCCCGGTTTGCGGATGAGCGCTGGCAAGCCATTGGGCAACGCTATCCTGTCCATTTCGTGCAGTTGCTCTGCTGGGCCGAGGATGGGCTGGTGACAGAGCGCTATATGGCCCGCATCGCCGATGGCACACGCCATCCCGGCCACGTAGACCGTATCCGCACGGACGAGTACGATGCCGCTGCCCTGCGGGCGCGCTATACCTTTCTGAATTTACCCGGCGAACGGAGAGCCGTGGATACGGGCCAGTTAGGGGCGAATGAGTACGCGGCTCTGCGCGCCTGGCTGAGTGACTGTTCAGCTACCCCACCCTACCCCTCCCCATTCCAGGGAGGGAACTGGATCGACTCCTCCCCCACAGTAGGGGAGGTTGGGTGGGGGTGAGCAGTTACCCTGGCTGAGTGACCGGCTGTAACATTCTCTGTAATACTTGCCTGCTACGCTATTTGGCGGACCTATGCCCATTACAACTTTGGCCCTGCACCCTCCTGCCAGTGTCGGCGTGGAGTGGGAGGTTGACAAACCGCTGGCCCCACTGACATCTATAAAAATCGGCGGACCCGCTGACTATTTCGTTACAGTCAGCCACCCCCACCAGCTACTGCGGCTGGCGCGCTGGGCGCGCACGGTGGAACTGCCCTATCTGATTCTGGGCGGGGGCAGCAATGTGCTGATCAGCGATGCCGGGGTACGCGGTCTGGTGATCCACAACCGCTGTCGGACGGTGCGTATCGACCCGGCCCCCTGCTCTCTCTTCCCCCTGGACGAACGCCCCTTTCTCTTTGCCGAGAGCGGCGCGTTGCTGGCCGGCGCGGCCCGCACAAGTATTAACGAGGGGCTGGCTGGGTTGGAGTGGGCGGTCAGCGTGCCGGGGACAGTGGGGGGCGCGGTGATCAACAACGCCGGCGCCCACGGCGGCGAAGTAAAGGAGAGTCTCTGGGATGTGATGTTGCTGGATGAGGCCGACGAAGTGCGGATTGTACAGGCCAGCGAACTGGATCACCGCTACCGCCACAGCAATTTGAAGCGGGGCGAAATCATCCAGGGGGGATTTGGGCCAGTGGTTCTGAGTGCCAACTTTCGGCTTGGCTTTGGCGACGGGGAAGCGCTGCGGGCCAAAGCACAGGGCTTTCTGGATCATCGACGGCGCACCCAGCCCGTGGAACCCAGCCTGGGCAGCACCTTTACCAACCCCGCGGGCGACTATGCAGGACGGCTGATCGACGCCGCGGGTTTGCGCGGTATGCAGATAGGTGGCATCGAAGTCAGCCGCACCCACGCCAATTTCCTGATCAATCCGGGGGGTGTAGGCAGTGGCAGAGCAGCCGATGTGCTGGCGTTGATGGAGATGATTCAGGAGCGGGTTCTCCGCCAATTTGGCATCCGCTTGGATGCGGAAATTCAGCGAGTGGGGGCGTGGCAATGAAGATTGGCGTGCTGTTTGGCGGCAGGAGCGGCGAGCACGAGGTCTCTTTGGCCAGCGCGACCACAGTGATGGATGCTCTGGCCCAGGCCGGATACCAGACTGTCCCCATCGGGATTTCGCCGGAAGGTCGCTGGTTGACCAGCGGTGATCCCCTGGCCCGGCTGACCAGTGGCGAAGATCCGCCCGCGGCCAGCCGGGACGGGGCTACTCAGCCTACGGGAATCACGCCGTTTGTGCCGCTGGACGAACGGATGCCCGCAGTCGATGTGATCTTTCCCGTCTTACACGGCCCCTTTGGCGAAGATGGCACAGTGCAGGGGCTGCTGGAGATGGCGGGCTTGCCCTACGTGGGCGACGGTGTGCTGGCCAGCGCAGTGGGGATGGACAAAATTACCAGCAAAACGATCTTTGGCGCCGAGGGCATTCCCCAGGTGAAGTACCGGGCGCTGATACGCCGGGAATGGTTGCAGCGCCCCAGGGAAATTCTGGATGAGATCGAGCGCGATTTCGTCTATCCGCTCTTTGCCAAACCCGCCAACCTGGGCAGCAGCGTAGGCGTGAGCAAAGTGCGCAACCGGCAGGAGTTGGCCGAAGCGCTGGAACTGGCCTGCGCCTATGACCGGCGGGTGTTGGTGGAGGCGGGGGTCGAGGGGGCCAGGGAGATCGAAGTCAGTGTGCTGGGCAACGACGAACCTATCGCCAGTATCCCCGGCGAAATTGTGCCGGGCAATGAATTTTATGATTATGAGGCCAAGTACCAGGACGGGCGCAGCCAATTGCTGATTCCCGCGGTGCTGGAAGCAGAACAGGCCGCGGCTGTGTGTAGCCTGGCCCTGCAAGCCTTTCGCGCTCTGGATTGCGCCGGGCTGGCCCGGGTGGACTTTCTGCTGGGGCAGGATGGCACGCTCTACCTGAACGAGCTGAATACAATGCCCGGCTTCACCCGCCACAGTATGTATCCCAAACTGTGGGAAGCCAGCGGCATTCCGCTGCCGGAACTGGTGCGCCGCCTGGTCGAGCTGGCGCTGGAACGCCACGCAGACCGGCAGCGCAATCGCATCAGCCGGGGCTGTTCTGAAAATAGGACACGGATGGAGACGGAAAGAACGGATTCACACGGCGCTGTCCTGAGCCTGTCGAAGGGATAAAATCTGCGAAATCTGCGTCCTCGGCGTAATCTGCGTTCCTATTTTCGTC
>JAHDWH010000265.1 GCA_023384455.1 Caldilineaceae bacterium
GTACAAGAACATGGTTAAATGTGTTGGTGCGGTTTGCACCCGCACTTCTTGGGGTTAAAGTGCGGTTGCAAACCGCACCTACATTTTGCCATCTCGTTGACCAGTACAGATCCGCGCAGATTTTATCAGTGTCGCTCACACTTTTCAGCGGCATCAGCGTTCTATTGCAGAAACCAAACACAAGACGGCAATGGCGCCACTTGCAGCAGAGCCAATGGCGTAAGCCGTTGGCTTTTCTTATGGAATACGGCAAAGATACCTATGGACCCCCGGCTGGAAAAATGCCCCCATCTGACTGAACGGGATGTGGCCCTGCTCTATCGTATTGAGCAGGGGCTGCATCTGACCGCGGATGTGAGCCGGGCAGATGTGCTGCTTTTCTGCCAGTGGAACCCCAGCCAACTGCTGGTCGGCTGCCACGCGCTCCCCCGCTCCATCTCCTCGATTTATGTCAACGACGCTACGGGCCGGCTGCTTGAAGCCACGGAACATCCGCTGATCCTGCGCGCCTTGACCTCTGACCGACCGGGCACCCAGGCCAAACAGGTGTTGAGCAGTGGCGCACCGGTGATCCAACAGGTCTACCCCATCCACAATGCGGCCAATCGGGTGATCGCAGCCCTGCTGATTGAGACAAATCTGATCGAGACCGAACGCCAGCGCCGCCGGGACAAAGCCTTTCGCCGGGCGGTGAGCTGGCTGCACGGGATGGCTGTGCGGGGCGAGATCGAAATCCCTGAACCCATCAGCCGTTTTGAATCCCTGGATGGCATTTATGTGGTGGATGAGAATTCCGATATCTCTTATATGAGCGGCATTGCCACCAATCTTTTCCGCACCATCGGTCTGGCTTCGGATATGCGCGGCCGTCACGTCTCCGCGCTGGAAGAGATCGACGCCCGGCTGGTGGACAATGCGATGCAGGCCAATAGCTGTGTGGAAAAGCGCTACGAATCGGACGATGGCCGGGTATGGGTGCGCACTGTGCTGCCCCTGCGTGCGCCGCCCAGCAGTTGGCAGCGCACCCGCCGCCAGGTGGAGCGCCGCCTGCCCTGGCGACAGACAGCCACATCGGAAAAGGTGCCCCAGGTGGATGGCGCGCTGGTAATGGTGCATAACCAGACCGAAGCCGTACAAAAAGAGCGGGAATTGAACGTTAAATCGGCGATGATTCAGGAAGTCCATCACCGGGTGAAGAACAATTTGCAGACGATTGCCGCCATTCTGCGTATTCAGGCCCGGCGCTGCGCCAGCGACGAAGCCCGCCAGCATTTGGGCGACGCGGTAAACCGCATTCTGAGTATGTCGGTGATCCACGAATATCTGAGCCAGGACGAGCACCGACCCATCAACATCCGGGACCTCTGCCTGCGGATCATCAGCCAGGCCCAGCAGGTGGCGGTGAATCCCGGCCAGCAGGTGCAGATCGAAGTAAACGGACCCAATATCCGTCTGCCCGCGGGCCAGGCTACGGCAGCCGCGCTGGTGATGAACGAACTGCTGCTCAACGCCATCGAGCACGGCTTGCAGGGGCGCAGCCACGGGCAGGTGACGATTCAACTGGAAGATATGGGGGATCGGGTGCAGCTGCTGGTGGAGGATGACGGTCCCGGCGTGCCCGAAGACTTTCAGCCCAGCCAAAGCCGCAGCCTGGGCTTGCAGATCATCAACACCCTCGTTACGGATGATCTGAAAGGCAACCTGAGCTTCGAGGCCGTGCGCGGAAAGGAAGATGGGGATGACGCAAGCGTCAGCCGGGGTACGCGGGTGGTGATCGCCTTCCCCAAACGCTCGGCGATGGCCGAGCCGAGTGTGAGTTAAAGAGTTCTGTTATTCTATTGTCTGTTTGTAGTTTGTGATAAAATAGCATTTTGCACAGGCCGATACAGTGTAGAGCCGCCGAGGGAATCTGAGGAGAGAAGACGTGGAGCGCACACGAATCATTATTGCGGACGACGAATCACTCATCCGCATGGATCTGCGGGAGATGCTTACCAATTTGGGCTATCTGGTGGTAGGGGATGTGGGGGATGGGCGCAGCGCCGTGAATCTGGCCAAAGAACTGCGGCCCGATATTGTGATTATGGACATCAAAATGCCGGATATGGATGGCATAGAGGCGGCGCGCATTTTGACCGAAGAACGCATTGCGCCGGTGCTGCTGTTGAGCGCCTATAGCCAGCAGGAATTGGTGGTCAAAGCCCGGGAAGCCGGTGTGGCCGGCTATCTGGTCAAGCCTTTTCGGGAGAGCGACCTGACCCCGGCCATCGAAGTTGCCCTCTCGCGTTTTAGCGAATTCCGCACCCTGGAACGGGAGGTGGGCGACCTGCGCGAGACCCTGGAAACCCGCAAAATTGTCGAGCGGGCCAAAGGGATTCTGATGGACAATCAGGGGCTGAACGAGGCCGAGGCCTTCCGCCGCATCCAGAAGATGAGTATGAACAACCGCAAGCCGATGCGTACAGTGGCCGAGGCAATTATTCTGGCCCATCAGGTCGGGGAACACTAATCTGAAGATGCGGGACGCAGATGACGCTGATCTGAATTGATCTGCGCAGATCATCTGTTTCTGCGTCAATCTGCGTCCGCTTTTCATCGCTGATTCTGCTGTGTAAACAGGACGCAGATGCCGCTGAAAAAGTGGATTGACGCTGATAAGACTGCGCAGATCATCTGTTTCTGCGTCAATCTGCGTCCGTTTTTCATTGCTGATTCTGCCCAATCGGGCATGGACACTGCACGGAATATCCTGATGAAACTCTCGGTAATTATGCCCGTCTATAATGAGATCGCCACCCTGGAAGAGATCGTGCGCCGGGTGCGGGCCGTGGATTTGTCCATCAACAGCGACGGAACGAATCCCCTTCTCGGCGATCCCGTTGTACTGGAACGGGAGATTGTCATTGTGGACGATGGCTCTACCGATGGCACCCGGGAGATTCTGGATCGTTGGCGGACAGAGAGCTATCCCGATATTCGCATTATCTTCCACGCCAACAACGGGGGCAAAGGCGCGGCCCTGCGTACAGGCTTCGAGGCGGCCAGCGGGGATATTCTGGTCATTCAGGACGCGGACCTGGAGTACGATCCCAGGGACATCATCCGGCTGCTGGGGCCGATTCTGGAGGGGCGCACGGCGGTTGTCTACGGCAGCCGTTTTCTGGGCGGCCCCCGTTCCGCTATGAGTCTGGCCCACACCATCGGCAACAAAGGGGTCACCTGGCTGACCAATCTGCTCTACGGCACGATTCTGAGCGATATGGAGACCTGCTACAAATGTTTCCGCCGGGATGTGATCGCGGGAATGCCCCTGCGCAGCCGCCGCTTTGAGATAGAGCCGGAACTGACCGCCAAAATCCTCAAACGCGGCTATTCGATCTTTGAAGTACCCATCAGCTACAATGGCCGGGAGTTCCACGAAGGCAAGAAGCTTACCTGGCGGGATGGCTTCAGCGCCATCGCCACGCTGGTGAAGTACCGCTTTGTGGATTAATGGCCGGCCACATTCCCACCCACACGTTCCCCTATTTCTTTCCCACTGCCCGAATTGACGGCGCGCAACGGCTCTTTTGGGTTGCCGTGAAACGGCTGGCCTTGCCGCTGCTCTGTCTCGGCGCTTTTGCCCTGCGCTTGAATCTGCTGGCGGCCTGGCCCTTTCGGGAAGACGAGGCAATGTACAGCGTCTGGGCGCTCCATCTCTGGCAGGTTGACCCCCAGGCGTTGACCCTTTGGCCGGACAAACCCCCTCTCTTTCTCTGGCTGCTGGGCGGGGTCTTTCAGCTTTTTGGCCCATCCGAAGCCGGGGCCCGGCTGCTCAATATCGCCGCGGATACGCTGGTCATTGGCGTTGTGGCCGCCACTGGCCGCTCCCTGTGGGGCAGTCGGGCCGGTCTGTTGGCGGGATTGGCCTACGCCTTCAACCCCTTTGCCATCAGCTTTGCCCCCACTGCCTATACAGACCCCACGCTTATTCTGTGGGGTAGCCTGGCCCTCTACGCGGCTATCCAGCGGCGTGGCTTCTGGGCCGGGCTTTTTCTGGCCGCGGCCATCGCCACCAAACAGCAGGGGCTGCTCTATGCGCCGCTGATAGTGGGGGTGATCCTTCTGGCGCCGGTGGCCGGTGGCAGGGGGCGGGTGGAAGATGACGGAACGGCCCATTCGCCATTCGCCATTCGCCATTCACCATTCACCATTCGCTTCCTCCTCGGCCTTGCCCTCCTCCTTCTCCCCGTCTTGCTCTGGGACGCCAGCCGCTGGGCAGTAGCCCCCTCGCCCTGGGACCTGAGCGTGCGCAACTACGCACCCCTGGCACTCCTGCCGCCGGGAGAGTGGCTGCCCCGTCTCGCCCAGTGGGGAGAGATCGGCTGGTATCTGGTCGGCAGTTGGCTGGTGATTGGGTATTGGGGGCTGGGGAGTGGAGACTGGGGAGTGGGGACTGGGGACTGGGGACTGGGGAGTGGGGACTGGGGAGTGGGACGCCCGATCCCCGATCTCCGATCCCCGATCCCACCCCTCCTCCTCCTCTGGTCCTGCGGCTTTGTTTTGCTACACGTGACAAGCAGTGTACAGATTTGGGATCGCTATCTTCTGCCCCTGGCGCCCTTGGCGGCGTTGGCCCTGGGGCGGGCCGGGGCGCGGCTGGCTGGGGGGAGAAGCCGGGGCTGGCTGGCTGGCCTGCTGCTGCTGCTGATTCTGCTGCCGCCAGGGCTGGCCGCTGCCCAGGGCGGCTTGCCCGTCGGCGCGGATCACGGCGACTATGCGGGGCTGAATGAGAGCATCGCCTGGCTGCGGGTCAATGCACCAGCGGGCGGGATAGTCTATCATCGGGATGTGAGCTGGCAGTTGCGTTTTGCCTTCTTTGCCGTCAACCCCGGCCAGTCCGATGGCGCTCTTTACGAACTGCGCTGGTTTCCCAATGCGGTCTATCTGGCCGACAACGGGGCCAAGACAGCCGCCCGCCGCAAGTTTCTGATCGAACCGGCCTGGGCTGTGGTTGATTCCGCCAGCCAACGGCTGGCCCAGCGGGGGCTGGGCTGGGAAGCGCGGCTGCGCGCTGGCAACTTCACCCTCTATGAATTGACCAGCCCACCCGCGCTGCCCTGCGATTGGTGCATCTGCGCAGATAGAACGGAGCCATACCTCCCGAAGAAGCTCCTCACCCCTTCACCTTCTCACCTTTTCACCCCTTCATCCTTGCCATGACCACCCGCCGCGGCCACGCCTTCGCCGCCCTCCTTCTGGCCCTCTTTGTGCTGCTGCTCTTTGCCCGGCTGCTCTTTACAGACCGGGTGCTGGCCAGCGGGGACATTCTCCACTACTTCTATCCCTACCGGGATTACGCAGCCGCGGCCCTGCGGGCTGGGGAAATCCCCCTCTGGAATCCCTACATTTTTGGCGGCGTGCCCTTTCTGGCCAACCCCCAGGCCGCGGTGCTCTATCCTTTGCACTGGCCCCTCAGTTGGCTGCCTGTGACCAAACAGATCTATTGGAGCGGGGCCATCCACGCCTGGATTTTGGCGCTGGGGGGCTACGCGCTGATGCGGCGGCTGGGCAGCGGCTGGCTCGGCGCGGTTGTGACCGGGCTGGTGCTGGCCGGGAGCGGGTTCTATGGCGGCCTCTTCGGTCACATCAATCAGATGAACGCCGGGGCCTGGCTGCCGTGGATGGTCTGGGCGGTCGTCAGCCGCCAATCGTCAGCCGCCCGTCACCAGTCACCAGTCACCGATAGCGTATTGCGTATTGCGTATTTTTCTCTGTTCGTCGCCCTGTCGCTTCTGGCCGGGCATACCCAGACGGTCTATATTAATCTGTTTGGCGTGGGGATTGTGGGGGCTGGGGAATGGATAGTAGGGATCAAGCGCTGGCAACGGCGCGAGTCCCCGCGCCCCACGCCCCATTCCCTGCTCGTCTTTCCCCTCACTTTTATTTTGGGGACGGCATTGGGGCTGCTGCTTTCCGCGGGGCAACTGCTGCCCACACTGGAACTGAGCGGGCTGGGCTTGCGGGGTGGCGGGCTGACCTATCAGGAGGTGACCAGTTTTAGCCTGCGCCCCCTGCTCCTGGGCTGGACGCTGCTGCCCTCCTATGGCCTGTGGGATTTAAGCGTTGTCTTTGGCACTTTGGGCTATACGGAATTTGTCGCCAGCGTGGGTACGCTGGCCCTGCTCCTGGCCGGGGGCGCGCTGTGGCGGGAGCGGGGCAGCCGTCTCTGGTGGGTGGGTGTGGGCTTTGCCTGTCTGGGGCTGGCCCTGGCCCTGGGGCGCTGGAACCCGCTCTACTTCCTGCTCTACAAAATCGTGCCCGGCTTCGATCTCTTCCGCACACCAGCCCGCTGGATGATGCTCTATTCCCTGGGGATAGCGATACTGGCTGGGGCGGGGATTGGGGAGTGGGGATCGGGGATCAGAGACTGGGGGGGGGGCAATCAGTCAGCGGTCAAGGATCGGCGATCAGTCGTCTTCGGTTGGCGGTCGGCAGTTGGCATACTACTCCTTTGCGTTCTGGCCGCGGACCTGCTGCTGGCGGCGCGCTCCCTGCCCCACGCCCACCCCACCGCACCCCAGGCCGTCTATGACATACGCACGGCCCCGGCCCATCTGCTCACCGACCCGCAGAGGGGGCTGCACCCCGGGGCAATGGGCCGTTTCTTGAGTATGAGCACCCTCACATTTGATCCCGGCGATATGGCCGACTGGCGGCGCATCTATCGGCAAGGCGATCCGCCCCAACTGGACGAGGCAGCCTTTCAGGAGTTTGTGGTTGCGCTCAAATCTCAGGAGATTCTGGCCCCCAACCTCTCCCTTTTGCAGCGGGTGCCGGCTGTGGACGGCTTTGATGGCGGTGTCCTGCCCCTGGAGCGCTACAATCGCTTTCTCGCCCTCTTTATCCCGCCCGAAGAGTTGGTTCCCGATGGCCGGCTGCGCGAGCAGGTAAAACGCATCCCAGCCGGGGCCCTATTGGAGTTGATGGATATTCGCTACGTCATCACCGACAAAGTGGAAGACCTCTGGTTTGATGGGGTCTATTACGACAGGCAGATTGGGGCGCGGTTGGGCTGGGATGGGGTGGATGAGGTGATTGTCCCTGTGGATCAGCCTTTTCAGGCCACGGAAATCCGCATTATCGGTTCCCTGGTGCAGGGGGCCGACGCGCTGCAAAGTACGCCACAGGTGGTCGAGTTGACGGCCAGCGGCGGCGGCCAGCGCTTTCTCTTCCCGCCGATTGCCGGTGGGCGGGGCGGCGCGCTTCCCCAATTCGGCCCCAACCGGATGGGGGAGGTACGCACGGATCGGGGGATTTCCGGTGTTGCCTATCAGGACACGGCAGGGGGCAGACAGGAGTATCTGATTCGATTGGGGCTGCCCGGTTTGCGCAATCTGGAGAGTCTGCGTTTTTCGCTCACGCCCGAAACACCGCCCAGTGTGGCTGTGCAGATACAGGCGGTGACCCTCTACGACGGGACAACCGGCACTTTTCTGCCTCTGCTGCCCAGCGACCGGGGCCATTTTCGTCTGGTGCATAGCGGGGACGTGAAGATATACGAGCGGGTCGGTGGGCCGGGTCGGGTTTCGCTGCTGACCGATGTGACAGCGGTTGGGAACCCGGACGCGGCCCTGGCCGCGCTGCTGGCCGCACCGGGCAGGGGTGCCGTGATAGAGGCAGAGCCGGCCGCAGTGGCCGCCTGGGGATTGGCGGGCGGCGAAGCGGGGCGAGCCGTTCTGCAATCCTACACCGCGGAGCGGGTGGTTGTGGAGACAGAGAGCGACAAGCCCGCCCTGCTGCTTCTGCGCGACGCCTTCTATCCCGGCTGGCGGGCGACTATCGACGGCGTGCCCACCGAAATCTACCCGGCCAATCTGCTCTTGCGCGGGGTGGCTGTGCCTGCAGGCCAACACCAGATCGTCTTTGTCTACGATCCACCGGTCTGGCGCAGGGGGCTGGCTCTCAGCGTCGGGGGTAGTGGGCTGTGGCTGCTGCTTGTGGGCTGGCTCTGGCTGGGGCGGCGTAGGGCTGTGGTATAATCTGAAAAGGTAACTGCTCACCCCCACCCAACCTCCCCCACTGTGGGGGAGGAGTCGATCCA
>JAHDWH010000266.1 GCA_023384455.1 Caldilineaceae bacterium
CGCCTGGCCGATTCCCGGAATCTCGTCTGCGAAACCCCTACGTTATTTCTTGACACTTATTTAGAATTTTCAGCTTCTCCTGACAATTGCAGGCAGAGAAGAGGTGCGCGATGAGCAAAGCAGAGACCAATGAGACCCCGGAAATGAACGGTGACAACACCGATGCTGAGATGGAAATCCAGCCCGATGAACTGGAAGAGAGCGAGGCAGCTTTCGAAGGTGAAAATGCTGCTCCAACGCGCAAGCCCAAACGACAATCCGCGGTCAAAGCCCAGCCGGAAGTTGTGGTCAATCCGGCCAGCTTTGCCGACCTGCACCCCCAGCCCAACGGACGCAAGGAAAAAGCCAGTCTGGAGATGCTCCTGGACATCGGCCTGCAAGTGACCGTAGAACTGGGCCGCACGAAAATGAACATCCGGGATGTGCTGGCTGTGGGGCCGGGGACGGTAGTCGAGCTGAACCGGGTAGCTGGCGAACCGGTGGATATTCTGATCAACGGCAAGCCCATTGCCAAAGGCGAGGTGGTTGTGATCGGCGATATGTTCGGGGTGCGGGTCACCGACATTCTGCCCCCTGCCCAGCGCGTGCAAAGTATGATCTGATATGGCAAACTCCATCTGGCAGAGAAGTGTGGCAAAGAGAATGGCAGACAGTATGCAGAGTGGTCACTGGTCCCGGCGGCGCACCCTGGCCGTCAGCGGGGCCGCGTTGCTATTGCTCTACATTGGCCTGCTCTGGGCAACCGGGGGCAGGGCCACCGCCGCGCCCACACTGGCCCAGCAGTCAGCCCCACCCCCCCAACCCACCAGCCAGGCCACGCCCGAGGGCAAAGGCGAAAGCCTTAGCCCGACCCTTCTGGCCGAATTTGACCGCCTGGCAAGCAATAACGACGAGGCTGCCACCGACAGCTTTGGCGAGAGCGAACAGACCACCTCCGGCGTTGTCAGTACAATGACACTCTCCCTTCTGCTGATTGTTGGGGCCATCTATGCCGGGGTCTGGCTCTACAAACGCCAAACCGCGTCGGGCCCTGCCGGCGGTCTGTTGCTGGGTGGCCGACTGCTGGCCGTGCAGGAAAGCCAGACGATTGGCCCAAACCAGAAACTGCATCTGGTGCGTATGGGTGACGAGCTTCTGCTCATCGGAGCCACAGAACAGAACATCTCCTTTTTGGCCCGCTACGACGGCGAGGTGGCCGACAGTTCTTTTGCCGGTCACCTGCAAAGCGCCACGCTGCCGGGCAGCCCAGTCACAAACAGCGGGTTGGACCTAAACGAAGGGCTGCAACGGCTGCGGGAACTGGGACGATCCACTCTGCGGGGCGGTGGCGGCGATGACTAGACGACATCTACTGTGGATCGCAGCCGCTGCCCTACTGTTAAGCGGCTGCGCAACCCAGGGGAGCGGGATCGGCAGCAGCAGCGACAGCGTGGCCCTGACCCTCAGCGTGCCCGAAGGCACAGGCTCACTGAGCAACAGCGTGCAGATGGTACTGCTCCTCACGGGTCTGGCTTTTCTGCCCACAGTGCTCATTCTGATGACCGGTTTTGTGCGGATTGCGGTGGTGCTGGCAAGCCTGCGCACGGCCATCGGCGTGCCAATGCTGCCGCCCAATCAGGTGGTGATTGGTCTGGCCCTGCTCCTCAGCTTTTTTGTGATGGCCCCCTCCCTGGAAACAATGAACGAGAGTGCGGTCCAGCCCTATCTGGCCGGGGATATGGATATGCAACAGGCGTTGACGGTGGGCAGCCAACCCCTGCGCGAGTTTATGTTCAAACAGGTGGGCGAGAAAGACCTGGCGCTCTTTGTCTATCTCTCCGGGGGCAGCCGCCCCCAGAGTATGGCCGGCATTCCCACCTACGTTTTGCTGCCAGCCTTTATTATCAGCGAGCTAAAGATCGCCTTCCAGATGGTCTTTATCATTTACATTCCCTTTCTGGTGATCGATATTGTGGTTTCCAGCGCGCTGATGAGTATGGGAATGATGATGCTGCCCCCCACTATCATCAGTCTACCCTTCAAACTGCTCCTGTTTGTGATGGTGGATGGCTGGAATTTGCTGGTACGCAATCTGGTTTTGAGCTTTCTCAATTGATTCCCGGAGGCGCGGGCAATGACAGAAGCAATGATTATGGATATGGGGCGCAATGCCCTGACAATTATGCTCATTCTGAGCCTGCCCCTGCTGGGCGTCAGCCTGATTATCGGTCTGGTGGTCAGCCTCTTTCAGGCTATCACCCAAATTCAGGAGGTGACCCTGACTTTCGTGCCCAAAATTCTGGGCATTATTCTGGTCACTGTCCTCCTCGGCCCGTGGATGTTTCAGCAACTGCTCACCTTCACCACAAACCTCTTCGACATCATTCCCCGCCTGGCGGCATAAATCTATGTGAGTCCAGAGTCCGCAGTCCGGTGTCTGATCCCAAAGAGGAGATGTGAGGTGTGAGGCGTGAAACGTGAAACGTGAGACGCCGGACTCAGGACGCCGGACTCAGGACGCCCCCCTCCCCCGTTACGCTCCTGTTACAGACCCCTTACCCAATCGGATTGTTCAAGCGGGTAGACTGGGGATATGAGCATCCCTATTGGCTATCCCTACCTCTTTTTTCTGCTCTTTATCCGGCTGCTGGCCTTTCTGGCTTCCGCGCCTTTCTTCAACCAGCGCATTGTGCCCACCCAGGCCAAAATCGGATTGGCCTTTTTGCTGGCTTTTCTCCTGGCACCGTCGGCCCCCGCCCCGGCCATCCCCCCCACAGATATAGCCTTCTTCACATTGCTGGTGCAGGAAATTCTAATCGGCCTGCTGCTGGGCTTTGCTGCCATCCTGCCCATCTTCGCCATCAGTCTGGTGGGTACACTGGTGGCCGGGGCAATGGGGATGAGCTACGCCACCTCCATCAGCCCTATCTTTCCCGAATCCACCACACCCTTCAGCCAGCTCTACACCCACCTGGCCCTGCTGGTCTTTCTGCTCATCCGGGCGGATCAGGTGCTGCTGCTTGGGTTGAAACGGATGGTGGAATTGATGCCGCCGGGCCAGCTCCTTTCCGATGCTCTCTCACTTTCGGATGGGTTGATCGTTGAACGGATGATCACCTTTACCAGCCGGGTTTGGGAGGTCTCTCTCCAACTGGCCTTGCCGGTTATCGGTGTTGTCCTGCTGGCCGATCTGGCCCTGGTGTTGATCAGCCGGGCCATGCCCCGCATGAATGTCTTTTCCCAGAGCCTGCCCCTGAAGATCGCAATGGGGCTGATTACGATCTTTCTCTCCCTGCCCTATTTCTGGCCCCAGGTTGCCAGGGAAGTGGACCGGGCCGGGGAGCAGATGCTGCTGCTCTTTCGCTGACAGAGCAGTGCGCCTGCGCACACAAACCATCGGATGAAACTGTGGCCGGAGACAAGACCGAACAACCAACCGCCAAACGACTGCGCCAATTCCGCGAGGAAGGGCGGGTTGCCAAAAGCCAGGAACTGGGCGCAATGCTGGTTCTCTACATCGGCGTCTATCTGCTGGCGGTCAATGGACCGGTCATCGCGGGCAGTATGGCCCAGGTGATGAAACGCAGCTACGCTTCCCTGCACACCATCCAGCCCGACACCATCACCTATACCTATCTGCGCGATATTGTCAGCCAACCCACCCTGGCTCTGGGGCTGGCCCTGTTGCCCTGGCTGGGTGTTCTGATGCTGGTAGGGGTGGGGGCCAATGTGGCCCAGACCCGGGGACTGGTGCAGCCCCGGCTGCTCATCCCCAAATGGAGCCGGCTGAACCCCATCAGCAAAGCCAAGCAGATGTATGGCAAACAGATGTTCATCGAAGGGGCAAAGGGTATTGCCAAGCAGACGCTCATCGCGCTGGTTGTCTATTTCACCATCAGCGGGCGTATGGACGATCTGCTCTCGTCGGCCTCCACCGGTCTGGGAACGGGCATCGCCGCCCTCTCGTCGGTCACCTATACAATGGCGTTGCAGGCCGCGGGGATTCTGCTCACCATCGCCATTTTTGATTACATCTGGCAATTCTATCAGCACCGCCAAAGCCTGCTGATGACAAAGCAGGAAGTGCGGGACGAATCCCGCCAGCAGGATGGCTCGCCGGAGATCAAAGCCCGGGTGCGCAAAGTCCAGCGCGAAATGTCCCAGCGCCGGATGATGGCGAAAGTGCCCAAAGCCGATGCGGTGATTGTCAACCCGACCCACTTTGCCGTTGCCATCCGCTATGACAGCCAGAAGATGGCCGCCCCCCAAATTGTGGCCAAAGGCCAGGACGAGGTGGCTTTTCGCATCATTTCGATTGCCCGACGCCACGGGGTGATTGTTGTCCCCAACAAACCCCTGGCCCGTGCCCTTTTCAAATTGCCATTGAATGCCCAGGTTCCCCCCGAATTTTTCCAGGCCGTGGCCGAAGTGCTGGCCTTTGTCTATAGTCTGCGCAATCCCAGAGCCGCCGCCCACACCCAGAGACCCCAGGGGATTCTCCAATGACCACAGCCAGCCCAACCGCTACTACTACCAGCGGAATGCCCATCGCGGCCCTCACGCGCTTTCTGGGCAGGGCAAGCCAGCACACAGATATTCTCTGGGCGGGCGTGGTGGTGATGATCGTCGCAATGATGATTATCCCCATGCCGCCCTTTTTGCTGGACCTGCTGCTGACCCTGAACATCGCCCTTTCCATCACCATTCTGCTGGTTGTAATGAATGTGGAAGAGCCGCTGGAGTTCAGTGTCTTTCCCTCTCTGCTGCTGGTGGTCACCCTCTTTCGGCTTTCCCTCAATATCGGCAGCACCCGGCTGATTTTGCTGAACGGCGAGGCGGGGAAGGTGATTCAGGCTTTTGGCGATTTTGTGGTGGGTGGAAATTATGTGGTCGGTCTGGTCGTCTTTCTGCTGTTGATGGTCATCCAGTTTGCCGTCATCACCGCTGGCGCGGGGCGGGTGGCCGAAGTCTCTGCCCGCTTTACGCTGGATGCCATGCCCGGCAAACAGATGGCGATTGATGCGGATTTGAATGCGGGGCTAATCTCGGAGGATTTGGCCCGCAGCCGCCGGGAGAAGATCGCCCACGAGGCCGACTTCTACGGCGCGATGGATGGCGCAAGCAAATTTGTCAAGGGCGATGCCGTCGCAGGCATTATCATCACAATTATCAACATTCTGGGCGGGCTGGTGATTGGGATGCTCCAGTTGGGGATGTCTGTGGGCGAAGCAGCCCAGACCTTTACCCTTCTGACCGTCGGTGACGGACTGGTCAGCCAGATTCCCTCCCTTCTGGTCAGCACAGCCACGGGTATTATCGTCACCCGTGCCCGTTCGGAAAGTCATATGGGCGCAGATGTGCTGAGACAGCTAACGGCCAGCCCCCGTGCCCTGAGCACTGTCGCCGTCATTCTGGCCGGCTTTGCAGTTGTCCCCGGTCTGCCCACGCTGCCCTTTTTGGCCCTCTCCGGCGTCGTGGGCGGGGCCAGCTATCTGCTGCGGGGGCAGGGACCGGTCCGGGGAACACCCCAATTGTCCGGCCCTGTGGCGGGCAAGACCCCAGCCCTGACCAGCAGTAAGGGCGGCGAAGCCGAAGAAGAGCCGGAGGTTCTCTCCCTTCTGCGGGTAGATGTGCTGGAACTGGAGATCGGCTACGGGCTGATCCCCCTGATTGACCCGGCCCAGAACGGCGATCTCCTGGAACGGGTGGGCTACGTCCGCCGCCAGATCGCCACAGAACTGGGCTTTATCGTGCCCAAAATCCGCATCCGGGACAATCTGCGCCTGGCCCCCCAGCAATACGTAATCAAACTGCGGGGCGAGGAGATCAGCCAGGGCCAGATTCAACCCAAGAGCCTGCTGGCTATGCCCGGCCCTGCCATCAGCCGGGAGATCGCCGGCGTCGAAACCACCGAACCGGTCTTTGGCCTGCCTGCCTATTGGATAGCCCAGGGGCAGCGCACCGACGCCGAGGTCAGCGGCTATACAGTCGTCGAACCGCCGAGCATTATTATCACCCACCTGACCGAAGTCATCCGCCAGCACTCAGCATCTCTGTTGGGACGGCAAGAGGCCCAGGAGCTGCTGGAAAACCTGCAACAGCACTACCCGGCGATTGTCAACGAAGTGCAGAACACCCCCGGCCTGGGCACAGTGCAGCGGGTCTTGCAGGCCCTGCTGCGGGAGCGGGTGCCCGTGCGGGATATGGTGACAATTCTGGAAGCCATCGGGGATCACAGCCACGAAGTATCGGACCCGGACCTGCTGGCCGAGCGGGCCAGGGGCTATTTGGGCCGCACCATCGCCAACCAATACCGCAGCTTTGACGGCGCGCTTCACGTTTTCACCCTATCGCCGGCAATGGAGCATACCATTTCGGAACATCTGCAACAGACCGCCCAGGGCTGGCTGGTCAACCTGCCGCCGGAGACTGCCCACCAACTGATGGCGGATGTGGCCCGCCAGATGGAGGCTCTGGCAACCCAGAGCCACGAGCCAGTGCTGGTCACCAGCCAGCGCATCCGGCTGCCCATGCGCCGCTTCACCCAGCGCTCTCTGCCCACCCTGGCCGTGCTCAGCTTCAACGAATTGCCGCCAGAGATGGAAGTACAGGCCGAAGGGGCGGTTGATCTGCACCGATAACGGGAGTGTTACGCCACCCAGACGGATTTTTGATGCACACATTCTTCCTGTTTTGTCACAATAGAGCCACCAACTTTGGACTATTGACCCAGGACTTCGCACCATCAACTTAGGACTTCAGACCTATGAAAGTCAAACAATACCGGGCTGTGACATTACAGGAAGCATTCGCCCAGGCCCAGGCCGAGATGGGGGAGGATGCGGTCTTGCTGCATCAGAAGGATGTACTCCAGCCTGCCCAATTGGGGCAGCGGGCACGCACCCTCGTCGAAATTACTGTCGGGGTGGATCAGTCCCAAAACCCAACGACCAAAGGTGTAGAGAGAGAAGCCATTGTCCGCCGCTTTGCACCCCCAACAGCCCCCACGTCAGCCCGGCCAACTCCTTTCTTTGCCGCGCCGGCCGCCCCACCGACCAGAGGCCAGGATGAGTTCGACTCTCTACGCCGGGAGATAGCCCAGATTCGCTCCCTTTTGCAGCGTCGCAACAGGCAAAGCGCGAATCTGCTCCCGGCGCTGAGCGACTGGTCCAACGCGCTGGCCGAATGCGCCCTGCCCGACAGTTGGATCGACCGTTTGCTGGATGGGCTGGATGAGATGCTCACCCCCACGGCCCTGCGCCGCAGCGATATGGTCAGCGGTGCGCTGACCCGGCGCATGGCTGCGGAGATGGCCTCCCCGCTGGGCGCCCTGCAACCGGGCAAGCCCGGCAACCCACTGGTCTTTCTACTGGTGGGGCCTACGGGTGTGGGCAAGACGACGACCATTGCCAAACTGGCCGCCCACTTTGCCCTGCAAAAACGGCTGCCCATCGCCATCATTACCGCGGACACCTTTCGTATCGGCGCGGTGAGCCAACTGCGCACCTACAGCGAACTGATGCAGGCCCCGCTGGAAGTGGCCTACACGCCCGATGAACTCAGCCAGCAGATTGCCAAACACCAGGACAAAGCGCTGATTCTTGTGGACACCCCTGGGCGCAGTCCTGCCGATGGGGAGCAATTGGCAATTTTGGAATCTTTTGTAGCCGGGGTAGAGAAGCCCCATTTGCAGATTGCTCTGGCCGCGGGCACACCCCTGGCAGACGCCCGACGCATCATCCAGCGTTTTTCGATTGTGCCACCCCAGGGCGTTGTGCTGACAAAAGTGGACGAGACAGATTATTTTGGGCCGATCTGCGCGCTGCTGGCCGAATGTCAGCTTCCGCTCTCCTATATGACGACCGGGCAACGGGTGCCCGAGGACATCCAAATTGCATCCAATGAAGAATTGTTGGCCCGGATGCTCTTACAGGCCCGCCACCATCTGCCAGAGAGCGAAGCAGTGAGCCAAACAGCCATCTACCCGGTTTCAGCTCACTTTCAGCGTTTCGCCGATCTTGCCCAGGCCCGGTAGCTATACTTGACAAGGTGACCGGGTGACCGGGTGACCGGGTGACAAAATGTCAGTTTATGCCCGTG
>JAHDWH010000267.1 GCA_023384455.1 Caldilineaceae bacterium
GACGGGCCTGCAACGTCGCTGGTCGGACTAACAGTCCGACGTACGAATGGCTATTTTCAGGGCAGCGCCGTGTGAATCCGTTCTTTCCATCTCTATCCGTGTTCTATTTACACACCCCGAATTTTCCAGCGGGCTTGACTACAGGAAACCGTCTATGCAGCTTTCTTCTTTGCTCCCCGCCCTCTCTGTGGCTCTGCTGGCCGCCCTGGGCAACGGCCTTTTCGCCTACGGCCAACGCCGGGCCGAAGTGGTCGCCAATCCATTCCTCTTTATTCTATCTGCGTTGATTGTCTGCGCTGTCGCCTTTGGGATCAGTATGCCCTTGCTGCCCGGGGTGGATGGGGTGGCCTATCTGCGCCGCAACTGGCCCTGGGCGCTGGTCAGCGGCGCAGGCTTCTACTTCACTTTTTTGGGCTTCTACTTTCTCTACAGCCGCTTTGGGGCCAGCCACTACGCGCTCTACGCGGTGCTCTCCATCCTCACCACATCCGTTCTGGTGGGAATCGTCCTGATGCGCGAACAGGTCAACGGCTTTCACCTAGCCGCCATCGGCTGCGCGCTGCTGACAGTCGTTCTCTTTGCCATTGGGCAGAGCCGGATATAAAAATCACCCCCAAAGGAAAAACTGATGACCTCGCAACTGCTCAACCCCACCCAACAGCCCGCCCTGCAACCGGCCCACGGCCTCTGGCAGCAGTACAACCCGGCGGATGCACCCTTCGCTTTCCGCGCCCGCAGCCGACCCGAAGCAGAGGTCTGGCAGACGGAAGCCCGGGCCGCCCTGGCCGCCACCCTGGGCTTTCAGGAGAGCCTGCCGCTCCCCCTCAACCCGCAGGTCATCGAGCGGGTGGACCGGGGCGACTTCATCCGGGAGAAGATTCTCCTCCACACCGCGCCCGATGTGGCGATGCCCGTCTATCTCCTTCTGCCCAAAGGGGGTGATCAGCCCCGGGCGACAGTCCTGGCCTTTGCCGGTCACGGCTACGGGGTAAAAGATATTGTGGGGCTGTGGGAGGACGGCTCCGAGCGGGAGAAGCCCGACGGCTATCACGCGGATTTCGCCATCGCCCTCTGTCGCCGGGGCTTTGCCGTGGCCGCACCGGAGATCGCCTGCTTTGGCGAGCGCCAGAGCGACTTCTCCCACCTGACCACCGGCCAGAGCGCGCCCACCAGTTGCACCCACGCCGCGATGCTGGCTTTTCATCTGGGCGGTTCGGTGGCGGGGATGCGGGTGCGGGATGGTCGCCGGCTGGTGGACTATCTGGAAACCCGGCCTGATTGTGACACGGCCCGCTTGGGTGCGATGGGTATCTCTGGCGGAGGGATGCACACCCTTTTCAGCACAGCCATCGACACCCGTATCAAAGCCGCGGTCATCAGCGGCTACTTCTCCACCTTCCAGCACAGCATTCTGGCTATGCACCATTGCGCCTGCAATTTTGTTCCGGGGCTGGCCCAGTTTGGGGAAATGTACGATCTGGCGGGTCTGCTTGCGCCCCGTCCTCTGCTGGTGGAGGCGGGAACTCACGACCCCATCTTTCCCATCGACGCGGTACGGGCCAGCGTACAACGGGCCGATCAGGTCTACAGTGTCTTCGGCGCGGGGCCAGTGGAGACTGACTACTTCGAGGGACGTCACCGCATCAGTGGGCAGCGGGCCTATAATTTTCTGGCGAAGATGTTGCATTGAGAAGAAAATGGGCGCACGAATGGCACGAATTGATAGAGAATTCGTGCCATTCGTGCGAAATTTTTAACTCTACTGCCGGGTCTCTGTCTGGATACGGATACGCCGCTCGATACGCAGCGCCTCCCCGTAGTAGACGCCGGGGGTGGGCATCAGCACCACATAAAAGTCACCGTCGGGCAGGACATAGGCTTCGCCCAGATTGATGACCGAACCGGCCTCTACCCACGCAATCCGCTCGCCATAGATGCGCCCATCCGTGCGCAGGATGCGCAGAGCGATCTCCTGCTTTGTCGGCGTAGCGTCGGAGAAGGTGACGAGAATATCGTCGTACTTGCGAAAGAATGTCTGGTTTACAGAAGCGGCGTCGAAGATGGCCTGGTAGTTGCTGCGCCGTTCCAGAAATTCCCCGTCGATCTGTTCATTCTGGCCGGAAGCGCCCGGGTTGGAATCGATAGTGGCGGCCTGAACGGAAGGTGGATTGCAGCCAGCGATCAGCAGAACAGCGAATGTGAGGACGGTCAAAACGAAGGTGATTGTTCGGTTGCGCATCTGTCTTCTCCTGTTGTGTGGGTGGCGAGCGTGCCGTACTTCTCTGCCCACACAATAGAAGCGCCCCGCTGCGCCCCCAGACCAGAGCCGTTGCAGGCGCGTTGCAGAAACGGTGCAATGGTTGTATGATGACAGATAGCAACTGTTCAGGCTATGCAGAAGGGAGTGAAAGATGGGTGGGGTATCCCTCTACCTCTTCGGCGCACCCCACATCACAGCAGACGGCGTAAGCGTGCAGGTGTCGAGGCGCAAGGCCCTGGCCCTGCTGGCCTATCTGGCCGCCGATGAGCGCGCCCACAGCCGGGACACTCTGGCCGCGCTGCTCTGGCCGGAATGGGATACGACATCGGCGCGCACGGCCCTGCGCCGGGTGCTGGTGACAGCCCACAAAGCCGCTGGCCCGGACGCTCTGCGGGTGGAGCAGGAGCGCATCAGCCTGCCCGCGGAGACGGAGCTGTGGGTGGATGTGCGCCGCTTTCGTTCGGCCCTGGCCCAGAGCCGGGCACACCGCCACAGCCATCTCCACACCTGCGCCGACTGTCTGGGCTGGCTGCGCGAAGCCGCTGAACTCTGCCGGGACGATTTTCTGGCCGGTTTCGGTCTGGAGGACGCGCCGGAGTTCGATGACTGGCAGACCTTCGAGGCCGAGTCCCTGCGCCGGGACGCGGGGGAGGTGCTGGAAAAGTTGGCCGCCATCCACGCCGGGCCCCGGGATTTTGCCCAGGCCATCGACTTTGCCCGGCGCTGGCTGGCCCTGGACCCGCTGCACGAGCCAGCCCACCAGATGCTCATCCGTCTCTATGCCTGGGCCGGGGATCAGGCCGCTGCCTTGCGTCAATACCGGGAATGCGCCGAACTGCTGCAACGGGAGTTGGGCGTTTCCCCCCAAAGCGAGACGACAGAGTTGTTCGAACAGGTGAAGGCGGGCAAAATGACTGCGCAGAGTCTGCCGGTTGTTGCCCCGCCTCCTGCCCAACCCGGCCCAGCCCCATCAACCACCACCGCCGAGCAACTCATTCGCCTGCCCCGCCTGCCCGACTTTATCGGGCGACGGGCGGAATTGGTGACCCTCGCCGCTCTGCTGGCAGACCCGAATCAGCGGCTGGTGACGGTTCTGGGGATGGGTGGAATGGGCAAAACATCTCTGGCGGTGGTGGCCGCCGCCCAGACCGCCGCCAGCTTCCCCGACGGTGTAGCCTTTGTACCCCTGGCCCCCCTTTCCCACCCGTCGGCGATTGTCCTCGCCATTGCCGAAGCCATCCACTACAACTTTCCGCCGGATAACCGCCCGCCCCTGGAACAGCTCGTCGGCTATCTCTCCACCCGTCGCCTGCTGCTGGTGCTGGACAATTTTGAGCATCTGCTGGAGGGTGCTGAGATTGTGGCCGAACTCTTGCAGGGCGCGCCGAATCTCTCCCTGCTGGTCACATCCCGGGAGCGGCTCAATCTGCGTGCCGAGACGATTTTCGCTCTGGAAGGAATGTCCTGGAGCGATCCGGACGCGGAAGCGGATGCTGTGCGCCTCTTCGCGCAGAGCGCGCGGCGGGTGTTGACGGCCTATGCCCCCCGACCAGGAGAGATGGAGTCGATTGTCGAAATTTGTCGTCTGGTGGGGGGAATGCCCCTGGGGATTGTGATGGCAGCGGGCTGGATGGAGATGCTCACGCCGGGGGAGATTGCGGCGGAAATCCGGGGCAGTCTGGACGTTTTGGCGACGGAATTGCGGGACATTCCAGAAAGGCAGCAGAGTATGCGGGCCGTGATGGCGCAGACGTGGGAACGGCTAAACGACGCCGAGCGGGATGGGCTGATGCGTCTCTCTGTCTTTCGGGGCGGCTTTACGCGGGAGGCAGCCCAGGCCGTGACCGGTACGTCTCTGCGTACGCTGCTCGCCCTCTCCAATCGCCAACTACTCCAACGCACGGCAGCTGGGCGCTACGACATCCACGAGTTGTTGCGCCAGTTTGCCGGGGAACGATTAGCCGAGGCGGGGCTGTCAGAAGCAGCCGTAGAGGCTCACGGCACAAATTTCATCCAACTGCTCGAACGCAGCGAGGCGGAACTCAAAGGGGCTGACCAGCAGGGGGCCCTGGAGCGCTTGCGCGCGGAACAGGAGAACGTCAGAACGGCCTGGGTCTGGGCGCTGGGTCATCGGCCTGCCGACGAACTTGTCCAGGCAGTAGAATCACTAGCGCTCTACTATTCCTTTCAAAGGCGGTTCTATGAGGGTATCGATCTGTGCAAAGCAACAAAGGCAAAGTTACAAGGCGTGGGTGAATTCATTCGCTTGTATATCCGGATGCATATCTGGCATAGCGTTTTGTGTAGCCCATTGGGGCAGATTCATACGGCCAAAGAATTCTTGCATCAAAGTCTTGAAATCATCCGTTCTCTTGAAAAAACAGGGCAAGCTCTGCCTTTCGATAAAGCATTTGCCTTAGCAGAGTTGGGGGTTATTCTTTGGTATGAGGATATCGATGCAACCTACCAGTTTCTTGCTGAGAGTCTGGCAATCTGTAGAACACAGAATGACCGTTGGCGGATGGCCAAGGTGTTGCGGGAGAGCGCCAGGATTTTAGTGGTCAAAGGCCAGTATGAAGAGGCCGAAACGATGGCACTCGAAAGTTTGAACATCTGGACAGAACTTGGAGATCGTGTCAATACTGGCTCACCACTCTCGGTTCTCTGTTGGTCTACATTGGCGCAAAATCAACCGGAACGGGCAAAGATGTATGCTGAACAGCAGGTTCAATTGGGAATGGAGTTGAGAATCCAGGAAATTGTCATGCAAGGGATGGGCAACTTGGGTACAGTCTACGCCTATTTGGGTCAGTACACAAAGGCAAAAGATGTATCTGAAGAAAGTATGGCGATGGCTGTTTCATTTGAACATCGCCACCACTGCAATACGTGCAGGTGGCGAATTTCCAAGATGGCAACCCATTTGGGGGAATACGAATATGCAGACCAACTGGCGCGCACGGCATTACGGGAAGCGACCGCCATTGGCTTACGTACTGATGGCGCACATGCACTTCAAACAATGGGAATGGTGGCAGCAGCATCCCTGAATTACCCAGAAGCCCAACGCGCGCTGGAAGAAAGTGCAAAAACCTATCAAGATGTAGGACAATCGGAGTTTCTATCGCAGGTCGATTGTGATTTGACTTCCACATATCGCAGATCGGGCCATACAAAAGAGGCGAGAGATGCTTTCATCCGCAGTCTGGGTTGGGGTATTGCATACAGAAATATGGAAACTGTAACCGGATGTCTACCCGTAGCCGCGCTGCTCCTGGCGGACGACGGCCAACCCGAACGGGCTATCGAACTCCACGCCCTGGCCTGGCGCTACCCGCGCATCGCCAACTCCCGCTGGTTCTACGACGTGGCCGGCAAGGAATTGGAGACACTCGCCGCATCCCTGCCGCCGGAAGTAGCCGCCGCGGCCCAGGAGCGGGGGAAAGCGCTGGATTTGTTGGTCACCGCGCAAGGATTGGTGGAGAGGTTCGGGGGAGAAGCAGTAGAGCGTTAAAGCGTTGGAGCATTGAAACGAGAAACGTGAGATCAATGGACGATCTCACGTTTCCCGTTTCAATGCTCTATTGATAAAACCGGGTACTCGGCCAAATCTCTTGCAGCGGCTCTTTCGCGCCCCGGGCCACCACCAGTGGACGGCTGCGCTCGATACAGTAGTCGCAGTCTGTGCGTCCCACTTCCTGCGCCGAGGCAAAGAGCGGGGCAATATCCCCGGCGGGTACACCCACAAAAATTGTAACTGCTCAGGCCCAGAGTGCGACACAGTCACCACACCCTTTTGCAGTGAGTAGTTACCAAAAATCACGACTTCTCCACTACCGCCGCCCAACCCCCTGGCGCGGGGTATCACTCTGTAGCCAACAGTTCCAGCGCGGACAATAGTGTGCGGCGCTGGGTTGCACTGTCTCCGGCCCGGCCCAGGGGACGCCCCATCCAGAAGGGGGTGGAGAGCAGGCGGGGCACTTTCATCGCTTCCAGCCGCTCCCGAAAGGCATCGGTAGCGATGATGACGGTGGCAATGCCCGCCTCTTCGGCCACCCGTGCAACGTGTCCCACGGACACGTGACAGACCGGTCAGACAGGTACCAACACAGCCCCGTCGATCCCGGCATCTTTCCACATCTCCACCCATTTGGGCGCGGTGCGTCCGATCAAAGGCGTCTGGGCGCAGGCGCCGACAAAGGAATAGGCCAGGGGATGCAGGCTGCCGATCAGCCCTTCGGCGGCCAGGCCGCGCAGGTGGTCCGTAGGCAGGGCTACGTTGTGATCCGCCAGCACCCCCCGCACGTCGTAGCCGCCGTGACGGGCGCGCAAACGGTCGTGAGGGGTCTCCATTGGAATCGCGGAGAGTACCGGCTCCTCCTTCAAAAAGTCGTCGATACGCCGTACCGCCTCCTCCTGGCTCATATCTTCCACGCCAAAAGGCTTGGGGTCCTCGCCTTCCACAAAATGGCCGGTTGAGGTGATCAGGGCGATCTTCGCACCGGACAGGGGTTTGCCCAGCCGGGCCTGGGGGCTTTCGTCATAGCTCCAGCGAGAAGGGCCGGCGTAGTTCCGGGCTTGACTGGCCCGCACGTGCTCGATTACCCCAGACCACTCGTCGCTGTCGTAGGCGTCGCCCAGCTTCCAGAGAAGCTGCTGGAAGAAATCGGCCGCGGCTTCCTCGCTCAACCCTTTGAGGAATTTGAAATTGAGGTCCGCACGGCTGCCGTAGGAAAAGGAATTTTTGAAGTCAGCAAAAGATTCGGGCTGTTCAGACACAGGATTCTCCTTCCATAAGGTAACTGCTCACCCCCACCCAACCTCCCCCACTGTGGAGGAGGAGTCGATCCACTTCCCGCCCTGGAATGAGGAGGGGAGAGCAATCGGAAGCACACCATTATTTTCGCCGTCGTGGAGTAGTCTTGCCCTTAACGTACCCCAGCGTGGGTCATCCAGTACACCCCGTTCACACCGGCCACCACCACCTGGGATACCAGCCCGATAAAAAGGCCGTGGGCCACTACACCGGCCCGGGCGTCCAGGACCGCGGCCAGGCTGTCGGGATCGGCCATTGGGCCAAAGTTGCAATCCAGAATCAGATTGCCGCTGTCTGTGCGAAACCAGACATTGCGATCCCCCGTGCGCACGTTGACCGTCGCGCCCAATTGGGTGAAAAAGTCCAGATGGGTGCGCCAGCCAAAGGGGATCACCTCCACCGGCAAGACCCATTTTGTGCCCAGCCGATCCGAGAGTTTGCCCTCGTCCACAATAATCACCTCTTGGCGGCTGGCCTGGGCCACAATTTTTTCACGCAGCAGCGCACCTCCACCGCCTTTGATCACCCGCAATTGGGGGTCCACCTCATCCGCGCCGTCGATGGTCAGATCGATGACCGGGTGCTCGTCCAGAGTGGTCAGCGGAACGCCCAGCCGCTGTGCGTCCGCGGCCACCTGACCGGAGCAGGGCACGCCCACAATCCGATGCAGACGTCCGTCGGCCAGCCGCTCCCCCATACATTCGATGGCCTTGAGCGCAGTGCTGCCCGCGCCCAGCCCCACCACCATCCCCGGCTGGATCAGGTCCACCGCAGCTTCCGCGGCCTGACGTTTGAGAAGGTCAATTGAAAAAGTTGTCATAGAGTGTTCCAGTTGCGAGTTGTGAGTTGCGAGTTGCGAGTTGCGAGTTGCGAGTTGCGAGTTGCGAGTTGCGAATTGCGAATTGCGAGTCCTGATCCCCAATCCCCAATCCCCAAACCCCAAACCCCCAACCCCCAACCCCCAAACCCAAGCCCCCCCCCCCCCCCCCCCCCCCCCCCACC
>JAHDWH010000268.1 GCA_023384455.1 Caldilineaceae bacterium
AGTTCCCTCCCTAAAATGGGGAGGGGTAGGGTGGGGTGGCTGAACAGGTACGCCAAAAGTAAAACGTGAAACGGGAAAGGTGAGATGGCGCGAACCATCTCACCTTTCCCGTTTTTTTTATGCCGATACCAGACGAACCACTGCCCAGCAGACGACTACCACCCCACCCAGCCCGGCTGCCAGTTTCCCCGCCCGCAGCCAAAAGGCCCGGGGATAGGCATAGCGCCCCAAATCCCGCTCCATCCACAGAACACCGATAAGCCAACCGCTGCCCAGCAGCAGAATCGATGCGCGGCTGATGGGGGCCAGTGTCCAGGTGGCCCAGCCCAGGGGACGGGGCAGGTCGCTTTGCAGCCAGGCCGCGGTCACAGCCAGGAGTGTGGCGTGAAATTGCCAGGCCGCCAACCCAGCCAGCGCGCAGAGCGTAAGCCAGACAAGAAGATTGATGAGTGTGCGCATAGATATTTTGGTTTTGTTCTATCGGCTCGGTTCTTCGGTCAAGGCCACCACTACGTCAAAGGCTTCCCCGTTGCGCAGCAGCGAGACGGTCACTTCCTGGCCGATCTCTTGCTGCTCTTGCAGAAGCTGCAATTGTTCCACTGTGGCGATGGGCGTATCATTGATGGCGGTCAGAATATCCCCACCCACATAGACCCGTCGATTGCCCAGAATCGCTTCCTGCTGCGCGCCCCGCCCGCCCACGCTTTCCAGTGGGCTGCCCCGATCCAACTGCACCAGTAACAGGCCGGACTGCACTGGCAATTCCAGAGATTGGGCCAGACCGGGGGTGATGGAATAGGCGTAGCGGATGCCCACGTAGGGGTGGCGATAGCGGCCCAACTCCAGCAACTCTGGCAAGACCCGCTTGATAGTATCCACAGGAACCGCAAAGCCCACGCCCGCGCTTGTCCCGCTGGGGCTGAAGATGGCGGTGTTGATGCCGATAACCCGGCCATTACTGTCCAGTAATGGCCCCCCGGAATTGCCCCGATTGATCGACGCATCGGTCTGGATGACGCCGCTGATGGGCCGCCCGTCCTGGCCTTCCAGGGTGCGTTCCAGCGCGCTGATGACGCCTGTGGTCAGGGTGCGGCTGAACTGGCCGAAAGGATTGCCGATGGCGATGGCCCTTTGGCCCACCTGCAATGTGGCCGAATCACCCAATTCCACCGGGCGCAGGAGGTCGGCTGGCGCATCCACCTTCAACACAGCCAGGTCAAAGCGCGGGTCGCTGCCAACGACCGTCGCAGGGAAGGTCTGCTCGCCGCCCAGGGTGACTTCGATCTGGCGCGCGCCTTCGATGACGTGGAAATTTGTCAGAATGTGACCTTCCCCGTCCAGCACAAAGCCGGAGCCGGCCCCCTCTTCGGGAATTACATCAAAGAAGAAGCCCCGACGCAGCACCTGCGTCGTCACATTGACCACCGACGGGGCCACCCGGTTGTAGGCATCGATGACCCGGCGCTCGGCAATGTCCAGTCCCTGCGCGTCGATCTGGGCGCTCTGGTTGGCGGCGGAGAGGGCAGTCGGGGTTGGCGGTGGTGTGGGTGTCCAGGTGGGCCCGGGGGGAGGGGTAGCGGTCGCCACCGCCACAAAGGAAGCCATCTGCCCACAGCCGCCCAATATCAGCGCTGTGCCGAGTAGAAAGAAAAGAGAGAGTCGTTTCGTCATCTCTGCAATTCCGCGATGGCAATGCCATTCTCCCCGGCCACGGAATAGAGCAGGTAGATACGGCCATTTTCCTGGAAGATGGCCGGGTCCCGCAGTTGGTGCGCCCGGCTGTGGATGGCGCCCCGCTCCGAGGGCAGCAGGGGCAGGTCAGCGCCTTCGTATTCCGTTGCGGGCAGAATGACCGATACCGGTTTGCTGGCCTGCCACTCCATCCATTCGTCTGCCAGGTTAATTGTAGCACAGAGGATGTGTTCCGGGCAGTCGCCGGCCTGGGAGTAGAAGACGGAGAGGGTGTCGCCGGCCACCAGCACAGCCGTATGGCGCTGGTTCTGGTCAAAGAGGACGGGGCCGATTTCAAAGCCGCTGATCCCGTCCCGGCTGCGGAAGAAGAGGCCGGGCATTCCCAGGGCGTAGACCCATTCCCGGTGGCGGAAGACGCGGAAATAGCTGGGGCCGAGAATTTCGGTGTTGGTGGTGAAGTGGATGCCGTCGCTGGAAAAGGCCACAAATGTACGCTGTCCGCCCAGAAAGGGGTAGCGAGCGGTCAGTGGATCGCCGTCCAGTTGCTCCCGGCGCAGGGCAGGGCCGTGATAGTAGAGCACCAGCCGCCGGTTGGCCTCGTCGATATGCACATCCGGGCTGGCGATGTGGCCGAAGCAGAGCGTCGCGTCCAGGGGCAGGGTTCCGGGGGAATAGACGGCCCACGGCCCTTCCAGCTGGTCGGCGTAGGCCAGCCGGATATATTCGCCCTGGTGGTGGCCGAAGTAGAGATAGTAGTTGCCCAGCCGGTTGGGCAACCATTCGGGGACGCGGATCAGCGATGGGCCGTTGATGTTCTGGCCCATTCGTTCATCCAGCGCGGGGGTGATGATGGGATTTTGGGGGAGGCGGAGTGCTTGCATCGTCGATTATTCTTCGGGCCGGAAAATAATACGTAGATCGTCCAGACTTTTGGCAGATCGCAGACCTTCTGCAATCGCCCGCAACACATCGGAATCGTCGATACGATAAATTTCAGGCAGCAGGGCCAGTCCATGACTGCCAAATTTCAGATCGAGCCCCATCTCAATGGCGGTCAGAAATCCTTCACGTCGGCCCTGCAAATACCCTTTTTCTCTCCCTTCCAACAATCCCTGTTGCAACCCTTTCTCCAACCCTTTCTCCAGCCCCTGCTCCATCCACTGTTGAGCCAGCGTCTTTCCTTGCATTGTCGCGCCTCCCTCATCCAAAAAGACTTCCCGTAGAGCGTCGTGAAACTGGGTGTCTGTCACCTCTGCGCTGCTTTGCGAAATGTAGCGCAGAACCACGTGCAGATATTCTAACGCGCTTTGCGTCTGGATCAAATCGCGCAACAGGCGGAAGATTCCGGGCAACTGCTCGGCGAAGTCGCGTGCGTAGACACTTTTGAAAAGGCGCAAAGCCACTTGTAGTGTCGCCGCGCCCACAATCTCGTCGTTGCTGTATCGGGAAAGGTCCACCAAATGATAGTCAAAGTCGGGCCAGTAACGGCGTAACTTCTCTGGCCCGGTGTAGAGGGACCCCATTCCAAACCCAACCGGCCAGGACGATCTGCCGTGATAGACTACCAGCAGAATCACCGGCACCATCTCGCCTGTTTCGCGCAGGCTGCGTTCCTGGATGCGCACGAAATAGCCCAGCAATTGGAATGGGGTTCGCCTGTCAGGAAAGCTCTTGTGTTCCAACAATACGTAAACGTAGGCCGGGCTACCGTCGCGCAGGCGCACATAATAGAGTAGGTCAGAGATATATTCCTGCAAGTTGGGGTCGAGAAAGCTCTCCCGGCTCAGTTCAAGGGTCGGCACATCCAATACCGCTGCGACTTCCGTCGGCAGGTAGTAGCGCACGAAGTCCTGGGCAGCTTCGGGATAGGAAAAGACTTCCCGGAAGAAGCGGTCGTGGGGGTTGGAAATTTCAGCCATCGGTCTACCTGCCTTCAATCAAATTGCCTTGAAAATTCGGAGCGTCGCTCCGAATTTTCAAGGCAATAGGGATGCTCACTGTCACCCGTAATGAGAGTCACAAAACGGTCTCCTCGTTCACAGCCTGCCCCGCTGCTCAATGACAATTTCGCTCAACGGCATCCCTGGCAGGGAAAGGGGCGAATGGCGATGTGTGGCTGGCTCGGCTGCGTAACGACTCACCAAACCTGGCGCGATGGGCCGGACGAGACCTGTGGATCACAGCGCCCGCATCGTCCGCTCCCGTGAAGTCTCAGCTTCAGCCGCCATCAATTGGCCCAAACCGAGCCTCAATATCTGGACCAGATCGTTACGGTGTGGACGTATCTCTTCAATCAAATCGTCTGGTATCTGAAGAAGAATCGTCTCCATATATTCACCCTCCTTATCAACGCCTGGCATTTAAGAAACTCTGCAAAGCTTATTATAGCCAAGCAATTGATCGGTATCAAAATCGTCAATACCCACGCCCCGTTCTTCCCTCTACGAAAAATCCAGCCGCACCAGCAGATCCATAAACTGGAGTTCCATCTTTTCCGCGCCCAATTCCATCTGGGCATAGGGGCTGTCGTAGTGGGCGAAGCCGGTAATGGGCTGCTCCCGCTCGTTGACCAGCAGGGGACCCTCCCAGGCGAAGTCGATGCTCTCCCCGCGCAGGGTGTCGGCCTGGACAGACAGCCCGGCCAGGCGCACGTCCAGCGCCAGCACTTTGGCCTGGAAATCGGCAAAGCTGCCGTCGATGGCGGCCCGCCCCATCTGCACCAGCCAGGCGTTTTCGTGGCCGTAGGAACGCAGCTCCTGAAAGGCGCTCTTGCCCTGCTTCGTCAGTTCAATGCCCTGGCCCGCAGTAATCGCCAGATAGCCTTCGCCCACACGGGCAAAGGCCCAGCCGCCTTCCAGCGCCCATTCGTCAAAGGCATAGGTGGGGAAATAGGCATGGGTGAAGCCCAGCCAGTCGTCGGCGGGCAGGTTGTGAATGGAGACCAGCACATCCTTCCACTGGGCGGCCCGGGGCAGGACGACGTTGCCGTGCCAGAAATTGGGGCGGTGGGAGCCGTCCTCGCTGATGCAGGGCGGGTGGGTGACAAAGACGACCGCCTCTGGGCCGAGGGTGGCCTGCCAGATGTGCTGTTGGTAGCCCGGCTGACCCGGCTGCCAGTCCTGGGCCGAGGCCAGCATAGTATCCGGCGTCTTGTAGGTGACTTTGTTGACCTCCCACTCCCCTTCGGCCACGTCGCACCACTGCTCCAGCGTACCGGTGTGACGCTCCCGGCTCCAGATTTCTTCAGCCGGGTCCAGGGTAATGGCTTCGATCACCGGCGGCAGCAGATAGCCGACCGCGCAGGCCAGGCTGACTGTGCCCAGAATGCGATCGTTGAAGATGCCTGTGCCCCAGAGCAGCCGGGAGATGCCCGAAGTCGGCTCCAGATAGCCGCCTTTGAGGAAAGGGGTGTAGCTGCGCCCGTGGGTGGAGCCGAAGACCCCTTTGTAGGAGTTGACCGCCAGATTGAAAAGCAGTTTGTCCAGCACAACCGTCGCCAATTCCCGCAGTTCGTCGTTCTCGGCCAGGTCGGCCAGATGGGAGAGGGCCAGCACATCTTCCTCGAAATAGGTGTTGGAATCCCACTCCCGGAAGCCGCCCCTGGCCCGCTTGCGCAGCCAGGAGAGGGCCATCCCTTCGCCCTTCCGTCGGTGTTCCTCGCCGCTCATCTCCGCGTTTGTGAAAGTCTCGTCGGGCAGCAGTTGACCGGCCAGGACTGCGCAGGTGTGGAAGAGAATCTGGTGGTTCTCCGACCAGAAGCACATCGCGTCGCTGCCCGGCTCGTCCATCCAATAGCGGAAGTTGAGAAAGCACGCCTGCAAGGGATCGACCAGTTCCTGGGGAAAGTCGGGGGTCTCGATGTAGCGCCCCACCATTCCCAGCAGACCGACCAGATAGAAATCGCTGCAATCGGCCCGGCGGTTGACCATCCCGATTGTGTCGAGAATCGGTTTGTGGTCGATGAGATCGAACCAGCCCAACTCCATTTTGGCGATTTCGGAGAAGACGTTCACGCCCCGTCGGGCCGCAGCTTTCAGTGCCTCCTCCCGCCGTTCGGGATAGCTGCCGTAGCGCTCCGCCGAATATTTGTGATTGCCCACCAGTGTCAGGGGCAGGCGTCGTTCCACCCGCATCCCTTTTTCGTAATACTCGGTGGGATGGGGGAAGATCATCACTTCGTATTCGCCGGGGGGGAACTGATAGGCGACGCCCAGGCTCTGCTGCTGGAGTGTCTTGCCGTCGGTGTGATGCTCGGAATAGATGCGGCCATCCTTGCGGCGCAGACGCAGGGCGATGTTGTCTTTGGCCGGTTCGCCCTGCGGCCAATGGACGACGATATTCTGGTCTCGGGTGTAGATGTCCTGGGTGAGATAAGCCTTTGCAAAAAGGCTCTCCAACTTTTGTCGCCGCGCCACCGACTGAATCGTTGTAGGCAGGGAGACAGTGAGTCCATCGCCGTCCAGATGGAGGGCCATCACATACGGGCACTCGCGCACGGCCACGCCCTCAAAGCGGACAAGCACTTCGTTGCGGCCCGCTTGCAGGGGCAGGGTGCAGGTGGAATGGCCGGGCAATTGGTGGCAGAAATGCTCCACCCGGTGGACGTGCTGGCCGTTGAGCCAGATGTCGCCGGGGCCGTTGGTGGTCAGCGTCGCTGTGACTGTCTGCGCGGCGGGACTCTCCACCCCACAATAGGCCCAGGTGTGCAGGTGATGGCAGGTGTGGTGGAAGACGGACTTGTCCACGAAGTGATCGTCCCCGACCCGGTAGACCTGCCAGGCAAGCTCTGTTTCGCCGCCAAAAGGGGTGAATTTCTGCAACTCGGCCGGCGTGGCAGAAAGACCCGTCGCCGGGCTGTAGCGGTGACGGGCGATCTGTGCTTTGAAATCGTCGCCGGGGAAGTCGTCTAAATTGGGAACAGAAGAAGCCGAGGGACCGGCCACCAGCCAGTCGTGGACAAAGCCCCCGACCGTTGGATAGTTCAACCAGACAGGGGCTTTGGGTTCAGCAGAACTACTCATAGAGGACACACCGTACTTTGTGGCCGCCTTCCAATTCCAAAAAGGGCGGTGTCTTTGTGTCACAGACGCCCTGGATGGCTTTGGGACAGCGGGGATGGAAAGGGCAACCCTTTGGGATAGAATAGGGATCGGGCACTGTGCCGCGGATGGCGGTCAGGCGACTGGTCTTGTGTTCGGCAGATTTGCGGCCCAGCATAGGGATGGAGCGCAGGAGGGAACGGGTATAGGGATGTTTGGGATCGTAGAAGATCGTATCCACATCCGCCATCTCCACCACTTCGCCCAGATACATCACCACCACATAATCGGCCATCTGGGCGATGACGCCCAAATCGTGGGTGATGAAGATAATCGCCATCCCCAATTCTTCCTGCAAACTCTGCATCAGCGTCAAAATCTGGGCTTGGGTAGTCACATCCAGGGCGGTGGTCGGCTCGTCGGCGATGAGCAGGCTAGGCTTGCAGGAGAGGGCCATAGCGATCATCGCCCGTTGGCGCATCCCGCCGCTCAACTGGTGGGGGTAGCGGTCCACAATCCGCTCCGGGTCGGGCATACCCACCTGGCGCAGGGTGTCGATGGCGATCTGCCGCGCCTGGGCCTTTGTCACTTCCTGGTGCAGCAGAATGGCTTCCATAATCTGGTCGCCCACCGTATGCACCGGGCTGAGGGAGGTCATCGGTTCCTGGAAGACCATCGAAATCTCGAAGCCGCGAATGGAGCGGGCCTTGTCCCCCATCGGGTCCAGTTTCGCCATATCCACCACTTCTTTGGTCGTGCTGCCAGCCTCGCCCTGGGTCAGATGAAAGAGAATCTCCCCTTCCACAATGCGACCGGGCGGGGGCACAATCGACATTACCGAGCGGGCCATCACCGATTTGCCACAGCCGCTCTCGCCCACAATGCCAACCGTCTGGCCCCGGTGGACTGTGAAATCCACATTTTCTACGGCGCGCACAATGCCCTGTTGCAGGAAGAAGTGGGTCTTCAACCCCTTCACTTCCAGCAGCACATCCGCATTATTTTCAGCCATCGTGCGACTTTGGGGGTCGCCTACGGGCACTGTTGCCATTGGGGTCTCCTAAAGAAAGTAATTCACAGATTGAACTGCCCTGAAAAAAGGCTTGTATACACGGATAAAAGAGAACACGGATTAATAAAAATCTGTGTTCCTTCCGATCCGTGTATACAAAATTTCATCCCCCGTGGCGCAACGAAGTCGCATGGAGAACTGCCCTGAAAATAGCCATTCGTACGTCGGACTGTTAGTCCGACCAGCGACGTTGCAGGCCAGTCGGACTGACAGTCCGACCTACATTTTCATCCCCCGTGGCGCAACCCGTCGCATGGAGAACTG
>JAHDWH010000269.1 GCA_023384455.1 Caldilineaceae bacterium
ACTGGATCGACTCCTCCCCCAAAGTGGGGGAGGTTGGGAGGGGGTGAGCAGTTACCTTCTGTGAAACTGGGAAACATTCTATCCTCTTCTGATTCCCATATAAAGTGACAGGCGAATGGTTCTGGGGATAACATTGTGGATGAATGTGGAAAAGCGTGGGAAAACAGGCGGGTTGTGATGACAACTTTCGTTGCGAAAAACCGGTACGCCCTACCCAAAAAGATGCTCTCTTAAATTTTCTGCACGGTTTATCCCCAGCCAAGCGGGGATAAACCCGCCATTTTGGGGATAAGTGAGCACTTCCAGCTACATATCGCGTAGAACATTCGTTTTTGCCCAACAAAGCCTCCATAAATTGTGCCGATTGCCCCGGATTCGGTCTTGGCATTTTCCCATACAGTTGATATACTGATTGGCACTGAATCGCCCGTCGGGGCTGCCAGATCGTTCGAGTCACGGCCTCAACGAGACATCGGTGGTTGTGTAGTCTTCCTCCCCGCCACTGATCGATCTGCAACGTTTACTTCATCGCAGCGGTTCACCTCGGGTGCCATTGGCTACCTGCCGCAATGAAACCGACCAGCAATCCACGAAATCTTCGTGGGTCTATTTGTTGTCTGCCCAGACATGGGAGAAGAACTTTGAAACAGCCCCCATTTTCAATATACCAGAATCGGGTTCAACCGCGTCAGATGCCTGACACCTATACGGAGGATGGGGCTGATGAGGGGGAATATCCCAGCGTGGCCGACGATAATGTGGTGGAATGGGCGTCGTCCGAAGCGCTTTCCTCCTCCTCGCCAAACAGTCAACCTTCCTTGCGCCGGGATGAGAACAGCCTCCCGTCGTCCCGGGCCGGAGAAGTCTGGCAGATGGCGTTGACCGATCTGGCCCTGTCCATGCCTGGCCCCACCTATGAAACCTGGGTGCGGGATACATCCGTGATGGGCTACGAGGATGGCGAGTTTGTGATCGGCGTGCCCCACGCCTATGCCAGGGATTGGCTGCAAAATCGCTTGCGTCCCCAAATTAAGCGCATCCTGAGCCGGTTGCTGCAACGCTCGGTGGAGGTAACCTTTCGGGTTCGCCCGCGGCCCGTGATCGATCCGGAGCAGCGTGACGCCCCGCCACTCTATCAGCCCCTATCCAACGGGGACGTTAAGGCTGAGTCGCCGGTCCGCGCCCGGTCTGGGGCAGAGAGCCGTCGGCGAGGACCGGTTGAAGTGGCAGAATTTGTTTCCCCGGAGCCACCTGTGGAGCCACCCCACCCTACCCCTCCCCATTCCAGGGAGGGAGCTGGATCGACTCCTCCCCCCCAGTGGGGGCGATTGGGAGGGGGGGAGCAGCTACCCCCGGAGCCATCTGTACGCCAAACCCCAGAGGCGAAGGACAACCGCCCTTTCCCGCCAACACCCGCCTGGAATGGCGAACGTCAGCGGCTGTCCGCCTATTCGTCCCGGACGGAGATGGATGGCACACCGCTCAATCCCCATTACACCTTTGCCTCCTTTATTGTGGGCAGCAACAACCGGCTGGCCCACGCCGCGGCCCTTTCTGTAGCCGATCATCCGGGGTATCGCTTTAACCCGCTTTTTGTCTATGGCGGCGTGGGATTGGGCAAGACCCATCTGCTCCACGCCATCGGTCATCAGATGCTGGAACGGGGCTTGCGGGTACTCTATTGCTCCTCGGAACAGTTTACCAATGAACTGATCAGCGGTATCCGTAGCCAGAGTACAGAGGAATTCCGCAACAAATACCGGCAGGTGGACCTGCTGCTGATCGATGACATTCAATTCATCGGGGGCAAAGAGAGCACCCAGGAAGAGTTCTTCCACACCTTCAACCATCTCCACGCGGCCAGCCGCCAGGTGGTTATCAGCAGTGACAGACCCCCGAAAGAGATCGCCACGCTGGAAGCTCGTCTGCGCAGCCGTTTTGAAGGCGGTTTGCAGGCAGACATTTCTACGCCCGATCTGGAAACCCGGGTGGCGATTCTCCAGTCAAAGGCCCTGGCTATGGGTGCGCGCATCGATCCAGACGTGCTGATGCTGGTAGCGGAGCGGGTGGACAGCAACATCCGGGAGCTGGAGGGCGCGCTCAATCGGCTGATCATCCAGTCGCCGCTGCACCACAATACGCTGGATCGCCAGATGGCCGAAGGGATTCTGAATGATCTGATGCCCCAACGACGCCCCCGGGAGGCGTCCGGTGTTATCGAGTTGGTGGCGGCCCACTTCAGCCTGACTGTGGCCGAACTGCTGGGCCGAGGGCGTACCAAAGAGGTTGCCTACGCCCGCCAGATTGCTATGTTTTTGCTGCGGGAAGAGAACGAACTCTCTTTGCCTACGATTGGCGACCAGCTCGGTGGACGGGATCACAGCACGATTCGCTATGGGGTGGAGAAGGTGACGAATGATTTGGAGACAGATGAAACAACCCGCCGGCATGTGGTGACTTTGCGGGAAAAGGTGTATGCCCCGCCCGGCGCGTTCTGAGAACCGTGGCTGACAGCTCGTTCTCTCTGGTCGAGACCCGGGATCCCGGGTCTCGACTATTCTATTGTGCCCCGGCAAACCCAGGCGGACAGAAGCCAGTCGTTGAATTCAGCTTGCATAATCCCATCATCTACAGTAAACTACAGCGAAGGCTCGCAGAAAAGCACCCACTTCCCACCTGTTGGAGCAGACAATGGCCAAGGATGGCCGCCAAAAAGCCCTGGAAACTACCCTTGCCACCCTGAACAAGCGGTTTGGTGATGGTATTATTATGAAGTTGGGCGAGGCCCACCGTCTGGATATTCAGTCGATCCCGACAGGCAGCCTGAGTCTGGATATTGCCCTGGGCGTGGGTGGCATTCCCCGCGGGCGCATTGTGGAAATCTATGGCCCGGAAAGCTCCGGCAAGACGACAGTCTGTCTTCACATCATCGCCGAGGCCCAGCGCTCCGGCGGCTATTGTGGTTTTGTGGATGTGGAACACGCGCTGGACCCGGCCTACGCCCGCAGGATCGGCGTGGATGTGGACAATCTTTACGTCTCCCAGCCCGACACAGCCGAGCAGGCCCTGGAAATTACCGAAGCGCTGGTCCGCTCCGGCGCGATGGATGTGGTGGTGGTGGACAGCGTGGCCGCGCTGGTGCCCCGGGCCGAGATCGAGGGCGAAATGGGCGACAGCCATATGGGGCTTCAGGCCCGGCTGATGAGCCAGGCGTTGCGTAAACTGGTGGGCGCGGTCAAGACCAGCGGTACCAGTATGATCTTTACCAACCAGCTACGCCAGAAGATCGGTGTGATGTTTGGCAACCCGGAGACCACTTCCGGCGGTCTGGCCCTGAAATTCTACGCCAGCGTGCGGCTGGACATCCGGCGCATCCAGTCCATCAAACAGGGCAGCGATGTGATCGGCAACCGTACCCGGGTGACTGTGCGCAAGAACAAAGTGGCCCCTCCCTTCAAAGTGGCCGAATTTGACATTATGTATAACGAAGGCATCAGCAAGACCGGCGATCTGTTGGACCTGGGCGTGGAACACGATGTGGTGGACAAGCGGGGCGCGTTTTACAGTTTCAGCGACACCCGTCTGGGCCAGGGCCGGGAGAATGCCAAAGAATTCCTGCGCGAGAACGAAGAGATGGTTGTTACCATCGATCGGATCATTCGCGAGCGGGTCGGTCTGCCTGGCATACCTGAAAAGGCCGCAGCCGGATAATTGCATCACATATCCCAATCAAAACTGCATTAAATGCAGAAAGTGAGCCTCCATTTGCTGTCTGAGCGGCAATTGCGGAAAACAACTCAGTCATACTGACACAGCATTCCTAACTCTCACCGATTGTTCCATAGAACAACCTGACGAATACGAGTCCATACCGATTCATCCTGTGTTTTCATCGGAGCCTTGTCCGCCTTCCCTGTCTGTAGAAATATCCAGTCAAAGCGGGTTTCCCGATTGATATCCACCGAAGCTATACAGCCGCACCCTCGCGCAGCGGTGGGGTTTATTTGCTGGATCGGTCTGATCTGAATAGGTTTGAAGAAGAGAACATCGGAAGCGAAACGATCCGCTCGCCGGTCCCGTTTCATAGAACAGATCGAACCTTCACTTGCCGCTGCTTTTGGGTCGCAATTTTTGGGCGGCCAGCCGGCTATTCGCGATGAGTGATCTGTTTGGAGCCGCTAGAGGGAATGGGTACGCTGTGGCAGAGGCCGCAGCGTTTTTTGTTTTTTTCGCCCATTCCGGCAGAGAGATTCTGGTTAATGGCCGGAGAGATCAGTTCCCTTCGACGACAGAAACGCAATCCCGACCGGGTCAGTATCTATCTGGACGGGGTGTATGCGTTTGCTTTGCCCGCGTTGGAAGCTGTCCAATTACAGCGTGGGCAGCATTTGAACGACGAAGAAATCGAGGCATTGAAGACCCTCGACCTGCGGGCCAAAGCCTATGACCAGTCCGTGCGCTTTTTGGCCGTGCGTCCACGCAGCGTTTGGGAAGTGCGCCAGAAGTTGCGGCGCTATCGCAGCCGGCAGGGCGAGAGCGTACCTGCCGGCCATATCGAATGGGTGACGGATAGGCTGCTTGAACAGGGCTATCTGAACGACGAGGAGTTTGCCCGTTATTGGATCGAACAACGCAACCGCTTCAAGCCCCTGGCGCCTGCTGCCCTGCGCTATGAGTTGCGCAATAAAGGGATTGAGGATCGTCTCATCGAGGCGGTGTTGGAAGAAGCGGTGGAGCCGGCAGACGGGGCATTACAGGCCGCCCGCAGTCAACTTCACCGTTGGCGTACATTGGACAAAGAAGCTTTTCGCAAGAAGCTTGCCCCATTTCTCCAGCGCAGAGGCTTTTCCTGGCCGATTGTGCGGGATGTGCTGGAGCAGGTGTGGCGGGAGATCGAACACCCGGAGGAGAGGTGAGAAGCAGGCTTCTCTCCAGGTTTTTCTACGTGCCTTTTTTATGTGAATTGAGAACGATGAATCGAGGAACCCGGAAATGGATGTATTGACGATAATTTCGATTATCGCCGCCGCTCTGATCGGCGGGGCCATTGCCGGTTTTGTAGGGTTCAAGCGAGGGAACGAAAGCGGCGGTCAGGCGGAGCGCGAGCGCCAACACCTGGCCGGGCAGAACATTGAGCAGCAGGCGGCCAAAATGTTGGCCGAAGCCGAAGCCGAAGCCAGACGCAAGGAATTGCAACTGCGCGACGAAGAGGTGCGGCTGCGCAACGATATGGACGCCGAGATGAACCGGCGACGCAAATCCCAGGAAAGCACTGAACAGCGACTACAAAACCGGCAAGAACAGATGGACAAGCGCATCGACCAGATCGAAGCGCGGGAGAAAAAGGTCAGCCAGCGGGAGAGCCGCCTGGCCCAGCAGACAGCCGAGCTGGAAAAGGCCGAGCAGGAACGCAATGACGAGTTGCAGCGGGTGGCCCGTATGAGCGAAGAAGAGGCCCGTGCCCTTCTTTTGCAAGAGGTGGAAAAGAAGAGCCGACAGGAGATGGCCCGCACCATCCGCGAGGTGGAGGCCCAGGTGGTCGAGACCGCAGAGCGACGGGCCAGGGAGATCGTCACTGTGGCCGTGGAGCGGGTGGCCAGCGATCACGTAACTGAATATGCGGTCAGCACCGTCAGCCTGCCCTCGGACGAGATGAAAGGACGTATCATCGGTCGCCAGGGGCGCAATATCCGGGCCATCGAACAGGTGACCGGTGTGGACCTGGTGGTGGACGACACCCCCGAAGCCATTCTGATCAGCAGCTTTGATCCGGTGCGTCGGGAAGTGGCCCGCATTGCCCTGAGCAAACTGGTAGCCGATGGGCGCATCCACCCGGCCCGCATCGAAAAAGAGGTGGAGAAGGCCCAGCAGGAGATCGAACAGATCATCCTGGAGGCTGGGGAGCAGGCGCTGATCGAGACCAACAATCAGGGGTTGCACCGGGAGATTCAGCGCATTCTGGGCCGGTTGAAATACCGCACCAGCTACGGCCAGAATCAATACTACCACGCCATCGAGACCGCGCATCTGGCCGCGGTCATTGCCAGCGAACTCCACGCGGATGTGAAAATTGCGCGCATGGGTGGCCTGCTGCATGACATCGGCAAGGCTGTCACCCACGAGATCGACGGCCCCCACGCCATTGTGGGCGCAGAGATTGCCAAACGCTACGGGGTCAACCCAAAGGTGATCAACTGCATCGCCAGCCATCACGGCGAGGTGGAGCCAGAGAGTATCGAGGCGGTGATCGTGGCCGCGGCCGACGCCATCAGCGGCGCACGGCCCGGCGCACGGCGGGAGAGTCTGGAAGCTTACATCAAACGGGTGACCGCCCTGGAGGAGATTGGCAACAGCTTCCCCGGTGTCAGCCAGACCTTTGCGATTCAGGCTGGCCGGGAGGTGCGGGTGATTGTGCGCCCGGACGATCTGGACGATCTGCAAGTGATCGAATTGAGCAAAGACATCGCCAAAAAGATCGAGGACAATCTGGAATATCCCGGCCAGATTCGGGTAACCGTCATTCGGGAGACCCGCTCAGTCGCCCACGCCAAGTAAGACCCCTGGCTGCGGGCAGGATAGATAGAAATCAAAAAGCGTCCCCGGCACAGCTAGCCGGGGACGCTTTGATATTGGGTCGAAATAGTCGTCTGGGCTATTCGCTCCGCCCAGATACCTGTTCAGCCACCCCATCCCATTCCAGGGAGGGAACTGGATCGACTCCTCCCCACAGTGAGGGAGATTGGGAGAGGGTGAGCAGTTACGAAGTATTGCAACGGAAGCTGGCGGGTGCGCCAAGTGACGCCAGGTGTTCAGAAGTCGCGCGCAAAGTTACGTGTCCCCAATTTGACCTGTCAATAGAATGTGCTATAATCGGTTGGGCGTCAAGCAACCCTGCGCCGACGTAGCTCAATCGGCAGAGCAGCTGTCTTGTAAACAGCAGGTTATCGGTTCGAGTCCGATCGTCGGCTCTGGCTGGCAGATTGAAAGATGTCGGCGCAAAGGCTTTACGGCCAAGCACATTCCAACTGAATGATGGGCGGGTGCCCGAGTGGACAATGGGATCTGACTGTACAGTGGCCAAGTTTTGCGGAGTCCTCAATGAATAATAGGGACAAAGGAAATTTGGCCGTCGCCAATGCAATTCTCTACTTCGTTTCCGAGAAGTACACGGTTAGTATTCCACTTGCTGATACGGCTAAATACGATTTGGTTGTGGAGCATAACGGTACGTTCCAGGCGGTTCAATGCAAGTACACGGGATATGAGAGCAATCCGGGGATTTTCTCGGTGCCTCTGTATGTTTCCGGTGGAAATCGCAGTGCAGGAAACCGTCGAATCAGATACGAATCTTCGGATTTTAGTCTGTTGTACGTATTATGCGCTAATGGCAATGAGTATTTGATTCCTTTCGAGGAAATTGCTGGTCAAATAACGATCAGCGTGGGTCGAATGAGCAAGTGGTCGAAGTGGAAAAAGTATCGCCTCTATGGCGTTGGTGATGATTGCAGGCCTGCAGAGGAATCTGCAGGGTAATTCTCCTCAAAATCGGTGAAACCTAGAGAGGTGGCAACGCCGAGCCAAGCCTTCGATGGTAATTCTGTACGAAGGAAGGTGTAGAGACTTGACGGGGAGCATCCAGAACGGATGAAGACAAAGTCCAGCCTACAAACGACTTCGGTCGGCAGCGAAAGCTGTAGCTAGGATGAAATCAGACGGCTACGCCTACGGTGGTTCGAATCCGCCCCCGCCCACTCAAGCCCACATAGCTCAGTCGGTAGAGCACATTCTTGGTAAGAATGAGGTCATCGGTTCAAGTCCGATTGTGGGCTCCTCTCAGTTGGAAATAGGCAGTGTTGTACTATCGGTCGAAGAAAGAGTGGTTTGTTGCGTTCAAGGCCGTCGGCCAGGTTTGGTGGGCGGCTACTGATGATCAGGTCACCGTTGATCTGACAAGCAACCGTTCCAGCACTATCAGGAGGCATTCAGCCAATGGCAAAGGCAGTATTTCAGCGGACGAAACCGCATATCAATGTGGGGACAATC
>JAHDWH010000270.1:0-3841 GCA_023384455.1 Caldilineaceae bacterium
TATCTTGAAATCTGTTGGTGCGGTTTGTACCCGCACTTCTCCGGGTGAAAGTGCGTTTACAAACCGCACCTACGTTTTGTCATCTCGTTGATCAGTACAGTTTTCGCAGACTAAAAATTGCGTGGCGAGTGCGTTCCGCCGTATCTGTTGAGCCACCCCACCCCCACCCAACCTCCCCCACAGTGGGAGGGTGGGTGGGGGTGAGCAGTTGCGTCGCACCTGAGCAACAGGCTTAAAGTACATCCTCCACTGCGGCGCGTTCTTCCAGCAGTTCGTCGCCCGTAGCCTGGATTTTCGAGCGGTCAAAATCGCTCAATTCCAGCCCCTGCACCATCCGATAGACCCCATTCTCGATGGTAACCGGATAGCTGAAAATCGTCCCTGCCGGGGAGCCGTATTCGCCTGTGCTGGGAATGCCCATACTGATCCAATTGCCGGTGGGCGTGCCGTTGTGCCAGGTCTGGACGTGGTTGATGGCCGCATTGGCTGCGCTGGCCGCGCTGCTGGATCCCCGGGCCGCGATGACAGCCGCGCCCCGCTTCTGTACAGTGGGGATAAATTCGTTCTTAATCCAGGCGTCGTCGTTGATGACAGATGCCGCGGGCTGACCGTCGATGCGGGCGTGATAGGCATCCGGGTATTGGGTGGCGCTGTGGTTACCCCAAATGGTCACGTTTGTCACTGCGGCGACCGGGCGGCCACTCTTTTGGGCCAGTTGGCTGACGGCCCGGTTGTGGTCCAGCCGGGTCATAGCGGTAAAGCGCTCATTCGGCACGTCGGGCGCATTGCTCATGGCAATCAGACAATTGGTGTTAGCCGGGTTGCCCACCACCACCACCCGCACGTCGGCCGCGGCGTTGGCGTTGATAGCCTTGCCCTGACCGACAAAAATTTTGCCGTTGGCGCTGAGCAGGTCCTTGCGTTCCATCCCCGGCCCCCGGGGGCGTGCGCCCACCAGCAGGGCCCAACTCACGCCGTCAAAAGCTCTGTTGGGGTCATCGGTGGCGACGACATTGTGGAGCAGGGGAAAGGCGCAGTCGTCCAGTTCCATCACAACCCCTTCCAGCGCGCCCAGGGCTGGGGTGATCTCCAGCAAATGCAGGCTGACAGGCTGGTTGGGGCCAAAGAGATCGCCGTTGGCGATGCGGTAGAGCAGGGCGTAGCCGATATTGCCGGCCGCGCCGGTCACTGCGACACGGATTGGGGAAGTCATTGTTCGTTCTCCCTGAAGAGTGTAGAATTGGCAGAAGAGAGGTCGGCAAAAACACGGGCCGATTGGATTGCTCGGCGCTGAATTGGACGCGTTAGCCGACCAATCATTTCGATTGGTTCAAACAGAGTGGAACAAAGGAGAGATATGTTCCGTTCATTTCAGGATACAGCGATTCGCTTGAAAGGTCAACGTTTTGAGGTTGGCAGAGGGCGTCTGATTCGGCATCGCCGGGGGGCTGTGCTACAATTTGCGCGTGTGCGTCCTGGCGTCCCCGGCCAAACAAACGGTAGTTTCCCAAAAGATTTCGAGTCCTAATTATCCTCAATCATTCGACCGCGCGATGGCCGAAGGAGAAAATCAATGCAGCGACCCTTTTTTTCCCGAATTATTGGCATTCTGACATTAATATCCCTGCTACTCCTGCCCGGCCAAACGGCTCCGGTTGTTTTGGCGGAGCCAGCCGCGGGGCCAAACGACGAAATAATCTACATAGACGGGAGTGGCTTCATTCGGGTTATCGATACCCAAGTGGAGACCGGAGCCCAGAAAATCGAGTGGGTCAGCCCGGACAGCGGCTGGCAAGATTTCGCCACGGGGGATTTCAACAATGACGGGGATATGGAGATTGTGGCGTTTACGACGCTCAACAGGGGTAAACTGACGGTCTTTGACCCGGTGGTGCAAAACACAGGTATTACGCCGGATGGCAGCATCAATCTGGTGCCCTGGGTGCGTCTGCACGAACGCGCCTTCAACAGCCCCCATCTGGTGGCCGCGGGCAATCTGGACCAGAACGCTCCTGGAGATGAGATTCTGATCGGTTATCACGTCAACGAACCTAACGGCGTCAAATACCGGGTGGATGTACTGAAGACAACCGATGGTGGACGCAACTGGACTGTCCACACCAGCCAGGCCTATGGGGCCGAGTGGACCTATATTAAGGTCGGGAACATTAATAACAGCGGTTCTGATGATCTGTTGATGGCCCGCAAGACGGCCAATGATTCACTGGTGGAAGCCCACGAAGTTGATAACAATTTCGCTACGATCTTCACCAGACCGGATGCGACCTTCTTCACCCATCTGGATGGCGCGATTGGACAGATTTATGCGGGCGGGACCGGTGAAGTGGTGCTGCTGCGCACCTATCCGGGCACAACCGAAGTTGCCAATTTGCTTCTCTACAAATCGAACAATGGCAATTGGCCTCCCATCGAAGATCCTAATAACGAGATTGAGACCGCGCGCAACTTCCCCCATCCCTTTAAGGTAGCAACAGGTGATTTTAACGGCAGCGGGGACGACGAGATCGTCTGGCTGCGCGATGCGCCGGCTGGCGATTCGGCCACTGTGCGTCTGGTTGTGATCAACCGGGGCAGCGACAACCAGCCCGATTTTGAAAAACCCCTCGATTCGGACAATGGCTACCGTGTCCTGGCTACAGGCGATGTGGAAGGGGATGGCCGGGACGAGATCGCTCTGATGCGTAGCAACCGAATTCGCATCTACACTTCTGTGGAAGATGGCAATAACTCGTTATTTGACGACCACAATGTGAGCACCAACAGCCGCAGCCTGAAGCTGGCGAATCTGGACAAGAATGGCTTCACGGCCGGGGCGCAGTTGAATGCCTCGCCCACCAGCCTCTCGCAGACCCTGGAGGCAGGGACTGTCAAGACCCAGAATCTGAGCATTCAGATCGGAAATGTAGGCAGCGGCGGCGACCTGCCGATTAGCGTATCCAAAGAGAGCAACCAGGACTGGTACAGCTTCTCGGTGGGATCCAACACCACACCGGCCAGCATTTTCATTACCCAGTTCGATGCCTCCAGGTTGACCCCAGGCACTTATAAGGACAAACTGAAGATTACATCCAGCGCGCCCAATGTAATCAACCAGCCGCTGTATATTCCGATTGAGATGATCGTCACCCAGGCCAGTTTCAATCTCTCGCCGTCGCTGTTTACCCTCACTTCGCCCAAGACCGACCCGATCACCCAGACTCAGGGCGTGTTGGTGAATGGACTGCCAGGGCTTACCTTCACCGCGGCCATCCTGAGCCAGCCGGAATTCAGTGCAGCTACGGCCGCGCTGGGGTCCACACCCACCCAGGGGCGCTGGTCTTCGTCCGGCGCGCTCGTCCTGGGCGATGGATTCTCCGAGTATAGCCTGCCGGCCGCCGGGGCAGGGGGCGTCACCCGTTCCCTCTCTGCCAACAACTGGCCTTCGGGATTGGCCTGGGCCTCGGCGTCATCGCCTGGCTCGACTGTCATCGCAACCATCAGCGTGGCCATTTCGCCGACGCTGATGACAGCCGATGTGGGCAAAGGTCTGCTGCTCGTCCTGGCGGATGACCGGGCGGGGGCTTACCCCAACAATCTGAAGATCAGCGAGTTTGTAGTGATTCGGACCGACACGCCGCTCTTTTTGCCCGTGATTCAGCGGTAGGCGGAAGGGGATAGGGTGAAGGGGCAGGAATCGCAGAGATCCCACCACCACCGCCCCAAGTAGATAACCAAAAGAGTCGCCGGGCTAAAGTTGACAGTTTACCGGCGCCTCGTTGGGGGTTTTAGATGAATCGCAGAAGCGCCAAAGGTCTATACACGAAACAGGCATAAAAATAAC
>JAHDWH010000270.1:3851-7889 GCA_023384455.1 Caldilineaceae bacterium
GGTTTGGGGTGCGGGGCCTGCACCCGCTCCCCCCCCCCCCCCCCCCCCCAATGAACAAAACAAACACGGGCGCGGGCTTCTTGTGTCCCGAACCCCGGCGACTCTTTGCTGGTATTCGATGAATCGCAGAAGCGCCTACGGTCTATACTCGACACAGGCATAAACTGACATTTTGTCACCCGGTCACCTTATCACCCGGTCATCTTGTCAAGTATATTTTGCCTGCACAACTCCACCAACCGGGGCACGGAAAGGGTGACATCCTCCCGGATAACCAAATCGGCCTGCTGGTCGAGCATTGTGCTGCCCAGATTGAGCAGAAGCAGCCGGGCACCCCGCCGTCGGGCCAGCAGCGGCAGATCGGCCGTGGGCATCACTTCCAGGCTGGCCCCAGCCACCACCACCAGATCACAGGTCAGCGCGGCTTCCTGGGCCTGGGCCAGCCGGTCCGCAGGCAATTCTTCGCCAAAGAGCACCACATCCGGCTTCAGTACAGATCCACACTGGGCACAGGTAGGCAGGGTGCTGTCTGCCAGGAAAGTGTGCCAGAAGTGTTTGCCCTCCACCCAGTTTCCACAGGCCAGACAGCGTGCGCCCTGGGCCGAGCCGTGGACGTGTACCACATCCCGGCTGCCTGCCTGCTCGTGCAGGTCGTCGATATTTTGGGTGACAAGGGTTTGCAGGAGGCCCAGCTCCTGTAATGCGGCAAAGCCCAGGTGGGCCGGGTTGGGCCGGGCTTGCAGCATCTTTTCGGCCAGGGGGCGCAGCCAGCGATAGAATAGGTCTGGCTGGGTGCGAAAGCCCCAGATGGAAGCCACCGCAAAGGGATCGACAAATTCCCACAGCCCTTTGCCCGGCGACCGAAAATCGGGAATTCCAGAGCCGGTGCTGACACCGGCGCCGGTCAGCAGCAGGGTTTTGGCCGAGGCAAGCAGCAGGTCCCGCGCCTCTGCATAGAGGGATGGTGTGGGCATTGGGCTTCTCCTTTCTGGTCGAAAAAATGGAAAACGTAGATTACGCGTCATCGACTACCTATTCTTTGATGTGAGCAGAGAGGGAATGGTATACTTGCCTTGCCATCGCGCTGTACAATCCACCACCCGTCCAGCACTCTGGGAAAGGGACCCCACCCGATGATGTCCAAATACATTCGCCCTTATTTTCTCGATCCCATGTCCCGACTGGCCCAGCGGCTGCATCGTATGGGCATCACCCCCAATACAGTTACCATCGCCGGCTTTGTCCTGACTCTGCTTTCGACGGTGATGCTGGCTACGGGCAATCTTTTCTGGGGCGCATTTGTGCTGTGGGGTGCGGCTATGTTCGATATGCTGGACGGTACCCTGGCCCGCTACGCAGACCAGGTGAGCAAATTTGGCGCCTTTCTGGACAGCACCCTGGACCGTTACGCGGAAAGCATCACCTTCCTGGGGCTGGCATTCTACTTCTCCTATAAACCAGACAGCCAGACCGAACTCATCCTGATTTTTCTGACTCTGATCGGCTCGTGGATGGTCAGCTATACCCGGGCCAGGGCCGAAGGGTTAGGTATCGAATGCAAAGGCGGCTTTTTGCAGCGCCCCGAACGGTTGACAATTCTGATTGCCGGGCTGATTCTCAGCCTGGTGCTGCCTGCGCTCTGGATTCTGGCTATCTTTACGAATGTCACAGCTTTCCAGCGCATTTACGAAGTATACGTACAGACAGGCCGGGTGACGGGTAAACAGCCGGTTGGCAAACCAGTAAACCAGCACCCCACAGCCACAGAATAACAACCCGCGGGCCGTTCGTCAATTCCCAAATGGCCTGCGCATTTGACCAGCGGCGCGTTGTCGAGTAGAATAGTTGTTCGGTGCGGGCAAGAATGTTGCGCGCCTGTTTTCTGATATAGAACCAAATTTGCAGGGTATCAATCTGTGTTTGAAAGTCTGTCCGACAAATTACAAGCCGTCTTTTCCCAGTTAGCCACCCGGGGCAAGCTCAGCGAGGCGGATGTCAACGCGGCTCTGCGCGAGGTGCGTCTGGCGCTGTTGGAAGCGGACGTCAACTTCAAAGTTGTCAAAGATTTTATCGGGCGCATTAAAGAGCGGGCCATCGGTGTCGAAGTGATGGACAGCCTGACCCCGGCTCAACAGGTGGTCAAAATCGTCAATGACGAATTGATCAACCTGCTGGGCAAACCAGCCCCCCTCAACCTATCCGGCCCACCGCCCACTGTGATTATGCTGGTGGGTTTGCAGGGCGCGGGCAAGACGACAATGGCGGGCAAACTGGCCCTGCGTCTGCGCAAACAGGGCCAACGCCCTCTGCTCGTGGCAGCCGATATCTATCGACCAGCCGCTATCCAGCAGTTGGAGATTTTGGGCAAACAGATCGACATTCCGGTCTACAGCGAGGGGCTGGATGTGCCCCCGGCCACGATTGCCCGAAACGCCATTCGTGTGGCAAAAGAAAAGGCCCATACGGTCGTCATTCTGGACACGGCGGGCCGTCTGCAAATTGACGACGCAATGATGCAGGAACTGGAGCAGGTGCGCCTGGTCGCCCGCCCGGCAGATGTGCTGCTGGTGGTAGACGCCATGACCGGGCAAGAGGCCGTACACGTGGCCGAGGGCTTTCATGCCCGGGTGCCCACCACTGGCCTGATTATGACAAAGATTGACGGAGACGCCCGGGGCGGTGCCGCCCTGAGCATCCGTGAAGTGACCGGCGTGCCCATCAAATTCCTGGGCACCAGTGAAAAGCTGGACGGACTGGAGCCCTTCCAACCAGACCGGATGGCCAGCCGCATTTTGGGCATGGGGGACATCCTCACCCTCATCGAACGGGCACAGGATAACATCAGCGAAGAAGACGCGACCGCAATGGGAGAACGTCTTGCCAGCGGCCAGTTTGACTTCGAAGATTTCCTGGACCAGCTACGCCAGCTCAAGCGGCTCGGATCGGTCACCGATCTCTTGAAGATGATCCCTGGGATGAATCAGATTGCCAAAGATGTGAACCCCCAGGAAGCCACCAAAAATCTGAAGATGGTGGAAGCGATCATCAGCAGTATGACCATTCACGAACGCCAGAATCCCCACGTACTCAACGGCAGCCGACGGCGGCGTATTGCTACGGGCAGCGGCACAACTGTCAACGACGTCAACCAGCTTGTCAAGCAGTTCAAAGACATGCAAAAGATGATGAAGCAGATGGGTGTGATGGGGGGCAACCGCGCAAAGAAGCGGGGGCGCAAGGGTGGTCGACGCGAAGGGGGCGGTCTCCTTGGCGGAAATCTGATGGATATGTTCAATAGACGCTAACGATATTTTCGCAGTTGATTCACAAGGAGTAAAGAACCAGTGGTTCGTATTCGCCTGCGCCGTATGGGCGCAAAAAAGAAACCTTTCTATCGTGTGGTTGTTGCTAACCAGCGCAGCCCCCGGGATGGCCGCTTTATTGAAAACATCGGGACCTACGATCCCCTGAGCGACCCGCCCACCATTACCATCCAGAGCGAGCGGGCTTCCCACTGGTTGGTCCAGGGCGCACAACCCAGCGATGCTGTGGCCCGGCTGCTCAAAAAGATCGGCGTGATGGGCGAAGACGGCTCTGTCGTTGCCCCGGCAGCCCCGGTAGCCGCGGAAGTGGCATAAAGGGAGCAGTGGTTGGAGTTGCGACGCTCAATTCTGGCAGCGCCGCTCGCAACTCATAACTCGCATCCCAGAAAGGTGGAAGGATGGAAAAGCTCGTTGAGTTTCTGGCAAAGTCTCTGGTTGAAAACCCCGACGGGGTAGAGGTCAGCCAGCGCGCCTACCGGGACAGGGTTGTGGTGCGGCTGGTGGTAGACCAGGAAGACACAGGCCGGGTGATCGGCAAGGGCGGGCGTGTTGCCAACGCCATCCGCACAGTCATGCGGGTTGCGGCGGCCAATGACGGACGCGATGTCACGCTGAAGATACTCTAGTGTATAAGGTGGCGCAGCCACGATTTGCGTGCAGAGACGTGAAGACGTGAAGACGTGAAACGTGAAGACGTGAAACGTGAAGACGTGAA
>JAHDWH010000271.1 GCA_023384455.1 Caldilineaceae bacterium
GGCTCTCCGCCGCGGCTGCCACTGCTTCCTGGCCGTTCGCCGCTTCCCCTACAATCTCAAAGCCGCCAGATTCAGAAAGCAGGGCGCGAATGCCTTTGCGTACAATGGCGTGGTCATCCACAATCAACACTCGGATCATAGGGTAACCTCTATTGTGAGACGCGTTCCCTCGCCTGCCGTGCTCTGATAGGTGAGCTGCCCGCCCAGGCGCGCCGTGCGTTCGGCGATGCTGCGCAGTCCGCCGCCACCCCGCCCTTCGCTGCGCACGCTTGGCAGATCAAAACCCACCCCGTCGTCCACCACATCCAGCCGAACGCTCTCCGCGGTGAAGCGGAGATGAACAGTCACGTGCTGGGCCTCTGCGTGTTTGCGCACATTGTTCAGAGCCTCCTGGGCAATCCAGTAGAGGTCTTCCTCAATTGCGATGGGCAGTTGTCGCTCGTTTTCCACGCGGAAATGGGTCTGCAAACCGGCGCGGTCTTCCACCGCGGCCAGACGCGCCTGCAACGCGGCCGCCAGCCCTTCCGCTTCCAGCACGGGTGGATGCAACTGAAAGATCAGCAGCCGCATATCCCGCATCCCTTCCTGGGCGGTCTCTTGCAGTTCCGCCAAATAATCGGCCACCACATCCCCCTTGCCCGCGGCCAGAGCCAGCCCGGCCGCGTTGGCATAGAGGGTCACGCTGTAGAGAGATTGGGTCACCGAATCGTGCAACTCCCGGGCCAGGCGCTGCCGCTCCTCCAACACCGCCACCCGCTCGGCCTGTTCTTGCAGACGGGTGTGTTCGATAGCCATAGCGGCCTGGTTGGCGAAAACCGACATCACCCGCACATCTTCGTCGGTGAAGCCGCCGGTTTTGTTGACCACATCCAACACGCCGATAATCCCACCGTTTACATGCAGGGGCAGGGCCAGCAGCGCGGTCAGGTCCGTGGGCCACTGGTAGACCTGGGCCTGTGCGAATTGGGTCGGATCGTTCAACCGCACCGGTTGCCCTTTGCGCACCACCTGACCGGCGAAGGAACCGTCTACCGGCAACCGTTCAACCACGGCCAATGGCTGACCCAAACGGTGCTTGACCTCCAGCCAGGCCTGATCGGTCAACAGGAGCACAGCGCTGCCCGTTGCCCCGATCAGCCCCTGGGCCTCGGCGCAGACAATATCCAGCACCTGTTCCAGAACGGTCTTCTGGAGCAGGCTCACGAGCACACGGCCAAAGCTCTCGCTCTCGGCCAGACGCCGTTGCAGTTCGCTGTGCAGTTCGGCGTTTTGAAGCGCCAATGCGCTGGCGGCGCGTTTGCGCTCGTCAATATCAGCCTCAAGCGCGTTCAACACCTGCTGCAAACAAGGAATATCGATTGGCTCAGAAATCTGATAGGGTGTCATACTGTTAAGCCTACCACAGCCCCGCGTCAAACAGAAAGAGGCCCTCAGCCAGGGCGTGTCCCAGATTGGGGCGAAGAGGGGTGGCCGGTCAGGGGCTGCGCACCTCCACATCCACACTCATCCCCCAACGCAGCGCGGCCGGCTGCTCGTCCAATTCGATGATCAGCGGATAGACCACATCCCCGCCGGCGATGCTGGCCTGCAAAGCCACACGGGTCACCCGGCCGGTGATCTCCTGGCCCAGGGCATCCACAAAAATTGTGACAGGCGTGCCCACACTCACCCGGGCCAGATCCCGTTCGCTCAGGTCCGTTGTCTCCACCTGCAGGCGGCTCAGATCGGCCAGGGTGACCACCGGCTGGCCGGGCAGGGCCATCTCGCCCAGGGCAATTTGCAGCGCGGTGACTGTCCCGGCGAAGGGGGCGCGCAGGGCCGTATTGGCCAGGGCCGCCTGTGCGCTCTGCACACCGGCCATTGCCTCGGCGATGAGCGCTTCGCCGGCGGCCAGTGCGCTGGGCAGGGCCGCCTCGTTCAGCAGGTCCAGCCCGGCCTGGGCGCTGGCGACCAGGGCCCGGGCTTCGGCCAGTTGGCTGGGGGTGGCCGGTGTCAGCAGCCGGTCCAGAGTGAGCTGGTCCAGATGGGCCTGGGCGCCGTCCAGCCGGGCCTGGGCGGCCGCCACCTGAGCGGGCTGGGGGTCCGCTTGCAGCCCGGCCAGATTGGCCTGGGCGCGCAGAAGCGCGGCCTGGGCCTGGGCCAATTGAGCCTGGGCCCCACTCTCCTCCAACTGCACCAGCAGATCGCCCGCCTGCACCTGATCCCCCACGTCCACGGCCATCGACGCCACCCGGCCTGGGCTGGTCAGCCCCAGCAGGGCTTTGCGGACAGGCACAATTGTACCGGCGGCCCGGGCCACACGGCTCACCGGCTGGGAGATAGCCGGGGCCAGGGTGGGAACTGGCGTCGGGGTGGGCGGAGAGAGAAAACCACAGCCCGCCAGGAGAAAGAGAGAGAAGATCAGAGCCACCCCAGGGGTTAGGCGAAGGGGCAGCGAGTATTTTCTGTTCATTCCTCAGACTCCCGCGCCGTTGCTGACGAGCCGGTCTTCGATGATCCGCCCGTCCTGCATCTTCACCACCCGGCGGGCATAGGCCACCACCCGGGGGTCGTGGGTGGCGAAGATAAAGGCCGTGCCCATCTCCCGGTTTAGCTTCTGCATAATTTCCATAGCCTGCTCGCCGTTGGCCGTGTCCAGATTGGCGGTCGGCTCGTCGGCCAGCACCATCAGCGGATGGGGGGCCAGGGCACGGGCAATGGCTACCCGCTGCTGCTGACCGCCGCTCATCTGGTCCGGGCGGTGTTTCATCCGGTCGCCCAGACCCACGGCTTCCAACAGCCCGGTCACCCGCTCCTTGCGCTCTTTGGCCGCAACGCCGGAGAGCAGGAGGGGCATCTCCACATTTTCATAGGCGTTCAGCACGGGAATCAGCGCGAAGAACTGGAAGATGAAGCCGATCTCCGCGCTGCGCAGTTCGGCCCGCTTGTTGGCGCTGAGCGCGCCCACATCTGTGCCGTTAATCAGGATTGTGCCGCTGTTGGCCCGATCCAGACAGCCGAGCAGTTGCAGCAGGGTAGTTTTGCCAGAGCCGGACGGACCGACCAGCGCGGTGAACTCCCCCGGGGCGAAGTCGATGGTCACCCCGTCCAGTGCCCGGGTCTCGATCTCGCCGATTTTGTAGATTTTTGTCACTTTGTCCAGATGAATCGCCTGCATAAGAAGTATCTCCTAGTGACTGGGGATCGGGAATCGGGGACTGGGGACTGGAGACTCTTTCCAATCCCCAGCCCCCGCTATCATAACGCCCGCAGCGCGTCCACCGGCTCTTTGCGGGCGGCAAACCAGGCCGGGTAGAGGGAGGCCAAAAGGGTGATCGCCAGGGTGCCCAGGGAGAGATTGACGAAATGGCTGGGCACAAAGCGGGCGTAGATCGTGGAACTCATGGCATAGGCGCTGCCGGCCGCGCTGGCAACGTCATCCCCCAGATACATCCCTACGGTGGAGAGATACCAGATGATCAGCCCGCCCAGGAGAACCCCCACCACAATCCCCGCAAAGCCAAGAATCGTCGCTTCGTAGAGGAACATCTGCATTACCTGGCGCGCCTTCATGCCCAGGCTGGCCAGAATGCCGATCTCCCGGAAGCGCTCGAAGACGGACATCAGCAGTGTGTTGGCGATGATGACCGCCACAATCAGCATCACAATCATATCCAGAATCACGTAAAAACCCATAGCCGTCTGCAGGGTGGAGATGAAACTGCTGTTTAGCTCCTCCCAGGTCTGGGCGGCGAGACCAGCCCCGCGCAGGGCGGCGGCCACCCCATCCGCATCCTCCTGTTTGTGGAGCAGGATTGTCACGGCGGTAGCCCGGCCCTCGGTATGGGTAAAGGATTGGGCTTTGGCCAGGGGCATGAGCACAGAGCTTTCGTCGTAGGTGACAATGCCCGTGGAAAAGAGACCGCGCACGGTGAAGATCGCCTCCTGGGGCAGACCGTCCGCATCCACAAGGGTGATGGAGACGGTCGAATCCACCCCGATCCCCATACTCTCGGCCAGACGTTGGCCCAGAACGATACCGTCCCGGTCATCGGCGCTGAGAAAAGCGCCGGCATTCACCGATTGGCGAATGGGGGCATAGACATCCGAAGTGACATCGATGCCCAAAATTTGCAGCCCTACCGAATCGTCCTTTGTGCCCAGGATGCCCCCGGCGCGCAGGAGAGGCGCGGCCGCGGCCACCTGCTCGATGCTGTTGACCTGGCCCATCAGCGCGTCCAGATCGCCGAGCAGGTCCTTCCACTGCAGGCTCACCACTTCGTCCCGATAGGACTCCGCCCGAATCTGGAGATGACCCGTATTGAGACGAATGTTGTTCTGCAGGGAATCATCCACCACACCGGCGATAAAACCGTTGATGAATATAAGCAGGGCCAGCCCCAGCGAGACAGCCACTAGGGAGAGAATCGACCGCCGCCGGTTGCGCCCCAAATCCCGCAGGGCCAGAACCCACAATTTGCCGAATGCCATAGCGTACTCCTTCGGAGAGTAGGGATTGGGGACTGGGGAACGGGGATCGGGGATCGGGAATTTGCACTGCCCAGTCTCCAGTCCCCACTCCCCTGTCCCCAGCCCCCAATCCCTTATATATGATGCAGCGCCTCGGCTGGCTCTTTGCGGGAGGCCTGCCAGGCCGGGTAGAGAGAGGCCAGGGCGACGATGACAACGACGGTCAGCCCCCGGTTGATGGTGTCGGCTAGATCGATGCTGGGGCGCAGTCGGCTGCCCATCAGCGCGGTGATCTCGCCCATACCCGAGATAAAGCTCAAGTCCAACCCCACACTGCCTATCCACCCCACCAGCCCCGCGCCGGCCAAGCAGCCAATCAGCGCGCCGATGACGCCGATAAGTGTGCCCTCCAGCAGGAAAAGATTGGTGATCTGCCGGCCTTTCATCCCCAGCGCGGCCAACACACCCATCTCCCGGGTCCGTTCAAAGACGGCCATCAGTTGGATATTCAGGATGCCGATGCTGGCGATGAAAATGATGATAAACCCAAAGATGGTTGTGTAGGTCAGTTTGGAGCTAAGGGTAGCGGTGATCTCCGGGCGCAGGGTGGCCCAGGAATCGATCTCGTAGCCGGGGAAGGCCTTCTGCAAGTCGGCGATGATCCGATCCTCCTGACCCACATTGGCCAGGGTAATCGCCACCTCCGTCACCTGGCCGCGCAGATTGTAGAGGGTTTGGGCTTCGCTCAGGGTGATAAAGACCGCGCCCCGTTCCGCCTCTCGCATCCCCAGATCGTAGATACCCACGATTGTCATACTGCGCTGGCGCATCGTCTGGTCTGTGCTGCGCCCGAGAAGGGTCACCCGGTCGCCCACCCCTGCATTCAGAACGGTTGCCAGCCCCTGGCCGATAAAGACCGCGTCGCCGTCCTCCGGCAGCAGGTAGCGCCCCGCGCTCACATTCTCGGCCTGGATGCTCAGTGACTTCTCGATCTCCGGCTCGACGCCGGTGATAGCCACGGGAAAGGCGCCCTCCCGGTTGGTGACCAGCCCGCCGGTGTGAATACGCCGGGCCGCGGCCAGCACATCCGGCTGTAGCCGGCTGGTGCCCACGCCGGCCACGGCCACGGCTGGGCGGTTGGTGGCCGCAGCCACCACCGCGTCGGGATCGGCCAGGGGCAAGAGGGGCATACGCCGGGCCTTCTCCCGGAAACCGGGGGCGTGGACCTGGATGTTGCCGCCGTAGAGTTTGACCGCGTTGCCAAAGATCGCCTGGTCGGAGCCGTGGATGAAGCCGTCGAAGAGCAGGAGCAGGGTCAGCCCCAGGACCACCGCCACCAGCGCGATAGCCGTGCGCCGCCAGTTGCGCCACAGATTGCGCCAGGCCATTGTCATTGTTTTACCCATTTGCTTCCTCCCTTGTTTCGTAGTGCCGTAGTGCGTGGTGCGTAGTGCATAAAGTGGCGCAGCCACGATTTGCGTGCAGAAACGTGAAGACGTGAAACGTGAGAGTACGTGACGACACCTCACGTTTCACGTTTCAGTTGGTTGGCCGACCGACTAACGCATCTGCGTTAGTTCCTGACTGGTACGGAATAAGGTGGCGCAGCCACGATTTGCGTGCAGAAACGTGAAGACGTGAAACGTGAGAGTACGTGACGACACCTCACGTTTCACGTTTCAGTTGGTTGGCCGACCGACTAACGCATCTGCGTTAGTTCCTGACTGGTACGGAATAAGGTGGCGCAGCCACGATTTGCGTGCAGAAACGTGAAGACGTGAAACGTGAGAGTACGTGACGACACCTCACGTTTCACGTTTCAGTTGGTTGGCCGACCGACTAACGCATCTGCGTTAGTTCCTGACTGGTACGGAGTAAAGAAGTAGTGACGATTGGCCCACGCCATACAGATTGGGTTGGGGCATTGCTTTGCTCTGCGCCGCGGGAGACTATTGGGACTCTTCCCCAGTGCGAACGCTCATGCCGTGTTCCAAAATCCCGAGGATCTGGCCAAAGACATCCGTCAGCAGCGATATTGTTGCCCCCGATTCGCCCTCGGTTGGTTGGCTATCTGGAGGCAAATGCTGCAACAGATAGGCGGGCAGATTGCTCAAAATCGTATTGAAGAGAAAGGCCGCCAGTTCCGTGTCCAACGACGGAGCAATATCCCCCTGGCGCTTGCCCAGCTCGACCAGTTGGGTATAGAACGTACCGGCCATCTGGCTGGTCCGGTCGGTAAAGGCCGCGGGATATTCACCCAAATAAAAGGCCCGGTAGCCTACCCGGCTCAGTTCTGGATAGACCTGCTCGAACTGCGCGCCGATTTCAGCGATCCAGCGCAGATAGGCAAAGATGCCCACATTCTGGGGGTCGGGCCGGTCCAGAGAGAGGAATTGGCTCTTCTTCTCCACCAGCAGATCGAGCAGGTAGCCGTAGAGGTCCTCTTTGCCCTCGAAGTATTGATAGAAACTGCCCTTGGCAATACCCGCCTGGGCCACAATGCGCGAGATAGAGACGCTGCGATAGGCGTGCTCGGCAAATTCGGCAGTGGCGATTTGGGTAATCTGCTCCCGTTTCTCCGGGGCCAGGTTGAAAAAGGTCGAAGTGGGCATAGAAATATCCGTGTGACTGTCCGGTCATATGACCGGACAGTCACATTGTCGCGCCGTTGGGGGGCGTTGTCAAGTGGGGAGAGGCAGAGAGGGCAGACAGCGCGTCCCAGAGAGGGGGGCGAGCAAGCGCCGAGGCGTTGTAGTTCTTCAGCGCTATTGCTTGCGGCAGGCTTGCTCTCCGTCAAAAATTAGCGTATGCTTTCAGTTAATTTATTCGTAACACAGAAAAGAGTCCTTATGGCAACCGCTGATGAACGTATCGCACGGGCTTTGAGCATTCTGCGCCACTTGCAGCGCGCCCCCAATGGCCGGGAGACGCTGATGGATCTGGTTTCGGTAGATGTAGGGAATCGCCCCTATGACGGAGAGACACCAGACCCGGGACGCCGCCGTTTTGAGGAAGACCTGAGTTTTGTGCAGAAGGGATTACAAGCGAACCGCCCCCTCTACCAGCGGGCCAGGGGTGAATACGAGTTCCAGGGCTTTGGCGACTTCCGCCCGTTGGGATTGAACGACGAGAATCTGGACGCCCTGGCCTTTCTGAGCGAAACTTTCGGGCCGGACGCGCCCAATGGGGATCAGGTGCAGGCCCTGCTGCAACGGGTGCAGGAGATGCTGCCCGACAACCAGCAGGCAGCGTTGCTGACCCGGCGCAATCGTTTGCAGATACGCCTCCGCCGCAAGGATACAGACGAGATCGAACCCGCCGTCGAGAAGGCGATCAGCCGGGCGCTGGGACTGCAGGTGCTGCGCTT
>JAHDWH010000272.1:0-6923 GCA_023384455.1 Caldilineaceae bacterium
ACTGGCCTGTTCCGTCACAGGTCGGACTGACAGTCCGACGTACGAATGGCTATTTTCACATCCGGCCGGGTCACGGACCCGGCGAGAGCGCCCATAAGAGTAGTCGCTTATGCGTATACTTTTTCTCAACCACAACACCCGCTTTGGCGGCACATACTACCGGGCGATGCCGATGGCTGAACAGTTGGCCGCGGTCGGCCACGACGTGACACTGCTCACTGTTTCGCCCAAGCAGCGCTGGCGGGCCGAGTGGTCACGGGTCAACGGCGTGCGCCTGGGGGAGATGCCCAATTGGGGGCAGGAGTACAGCGGTGAAGGCTATGGCCCCCTGGACAACTTCCTGCGCATCGCCCACGCCGGGCTGGAGCGCTACGACATCATCCACCTCTGCGATCACAAACCCAACGCCACCTTTGCCGGTTTTCCCGGACGGTTGCGCGGCGCAAAGCTGGTCTCCGACTGGATCGACTGGTGGGGTGGGCCGGGTGGTATCAACGACGTGCCCAGCCGCCGCTTCCCCGTTGTGGGCCGCTTTGAAGAGTGGTGGGAAGAACGCTCGAAGCTCTGGTCCGACGGGGTGGTGACCATCAGTACCGTTCTGCGTGACAGAGCGCTGGCCTTGGGCTGCCCCGAGGATCGGGTGATCTTTCTGCCCACGGGTGCGGCCATCGATCGCATTCAGCCGCGCCCCCTGGCCCAGGCCCGCCAACGGTTGGGTGTGCCTGTGGACAGGCAGATCATCGGCTTTATCGGAATGGGTCAGGGGGATTTGGAGATTGTGATGGCCGCCATTCAGCAGCTTGCCGGTGTCTGGCTGATGGTCATTGGGGGCAAAAACCCCGGCGTGGCAGAGATGGCCCAGGGGTTTGGTATTGGGGATCGGCTCTGGCAGACGGGCTTTGTGCCCGACGAACAGGTGAGCGACTATCTGGCCTGCGCCAATGTGATGTGCCTGCCCCTGACCGACCGGGCCGCCAACTGGGGGCGTCTGCCCAACAAATTGCTGGACTATCTCTGCGCGGGCCGGCCCACCGTTGCCAGCCCAATTGGGGATATTGCGGGCTACTGCCGGGAACATCGGGTGGGATTGCTGGCCGAGGCAGGGGATTTCCGCGGTGCCCTGGAGCGGCTGCTCTCCGACGGGGCATTGCAGGCTGAAATGGGCAGCCAGGCCCGGCACATCGCCGAGACTGTCTTTGCCTGGCCCCGCTTGACTGGAGAGTTGGAAGCGTTCTACCGGGCCATTCTTGCGGGCTAAAATGGCTCGTAATTGCTCACCCCCTCCCAACCTCCCCCACGGTGGGGGAGAAGTCGATCCAGTAGGATGGGGTGGCTGAACAGGTACCCCTTTTTTGTCCAGTTCTTTGGAGACCCCCGTGACGACTCGCCTTTACTATACAGACGCCTATCTGACCACCTTTGCCGCGCGGGTAATTGCGGCCAAAGAGGTGGCCGGTAAGTACGGGGTGGAGTTGGACCGCTCGGCCTTCTACCCGACTTCCGGTGGGCAGCAGCACGACACGGGAACTCTGAATGGCGTGGGGGTGGTGGATGTAGAGGTGACAGAAGAGGGGGGTGTGCGCCATCTGCTGGCCGCGCCCCTGCCAGCAGATGGGCAGGAAGTAACCGGCATCGTCGATTGGCCCCGGCGCTTTGACCATATGCAACAGCATTCCGGCCAACACCTGCTCTCCCAGGCTTTCTTCCGGCTGCTGGGGCAGGAGACGGTTTCGGTCCACTTTGGCGATGCACTCTGCACCCTGGACCTGTCCGGAGAGAATCTGGGCGTCGCAGAACTGATTGAAGTCGAAAAGCTTGCCAACCGGATTGTCTGGGAAAATCGGGCCATTCGGGCCTACGAAGTGAACGACGCTGAACTGGCAAACCTGCCTTTGCGTCGGGCGCCAAAGGTGACGGGCAAAATTCGCATCGTGGAAATTGACGACTACGACTGGTCGGCCTGTGGCGGAACCCACGTAGCCCACACAGGCAGCATCGGCCCCATTGCCCTCCTGCGGCTGGAACGCAGCCGGGGCAACAGCCGGGTTCATTTTGTCTGCGGTCAACGGGCTGTGGACGACGCCCGGCAGCGGCGTCATCTGCTGGGAGAGGCCGCCGGGCTGCTGGATACTGCGGTGGAAGAGGTGCCTGCCCTGCTGGCCGCCCGTCAGGAACGGCTGAAGGAACAGGACCGGCTGCTGCGTATGTTGCAGGAGGAGCTGCTGGGCTACAGAACCCAGGGATTGCTGGCTGGGGCCGAAGAGATCCGCGGGGTGCGATTGGTCGCCCAGGTGCTGGCGGATTTGGATGCGGCAGCCCTGAAAAGCCTGGCCGCGGGGCTGGTGGCACATGCCGGGGTTGTCGCTCTCCTGGCCTGTGGGGAGGAGAAAGGCACAGCCATCTTTGCCCGTTCCGCGGATGTAGAGATGCACGCCGGCCAGCTATTGCGTTCCATTCTGCCCCGCTACGGCGGCGGCGGTGGCGGTCGTCCCGAATTTGCCCAGGGCGGCGGGGTGGATGGGGGAAGATTGGAAGAGTTGGTGGAAATGGCCCGGCAGGAAGTGGTTGATTGGTTGAATAGTTGATTGGTTGATTGGTTGATTGGTTGATTGGTTGAATAGTTGATTGGGTAATTCGTTGTGTGGCGGGACTTGTGCTGCGTACCTGTTGAGCCATCCCAGCCTACCCCTCCCCATTCCAGGGAGGGAGGTGGATCGACTCCTCCCCTACAGTGGGGGAGGTTGGGTGGGGGTGAGCAGATACCGTGCTACTCAATCAACCAGTGAACCAGTCAACTTCCTCGCCGCTGCAATCCCCCGGGCACGCACATTGGCCGCATCCACGCCCAGGACAACCCCACTCATTACCAGCACTTTGCCCGCAACGATCACCGACTGGACGCGCTGGCTGCTGCCGTAGCGCAGCAGTTGGGCGTAGAGATTTGCGGCTGTTACCGGTGCGGGAAAGGTCAGGTCGATGGTTTGCAGATCGGCCTGCCAGCCAGGGAGCAATTTGCCCACCTTTTGCATACCGAGAAGCTCTGCGCCGCCGCTGGTAGCCAGCCGCCAGATGTGGGAGGCGGGCAGGAGTTCCGTGCCGGATTCGTAGCGGCTTTGACGGCGCGCGCTGCGCATCACCCGGAAGAAGTCAAAGAGTGAGCCGTCGCTGCCCAGCCCAACCACCTCATCATCACCCCGCAAAATCAGCCAGGAGACCGGTTCAGCCAGAAAGCGCCAATCGAGCAGGGGCGTGTAGACCCGTCCCTGTCCGCCGATCCAAAAAATTGTCTGCTCGGAGCGCTCCGTGTGAAGGAGGCAGCGGGCTTCCCCGTCCCAGGCCAGGCTCTCGGCATCTTCCCGCAATTCGCCGCTGCTCTCTTTGCTGCCGTCCGCCGCGACATAGGCCGAGATGTGCGGGAACTCTCCCTGTCCGCACAATTCCAGCATCTCTGCATTTTCGGCCAGCCCGGCCTGCCCCTGCTCGTAGCTCTCGCGTTCACAGGCCAGATAGCTGAGCGAGGCGCGCATACCCCAGCTTTCTATCAGCCGGGCCACTGTGGGCAGAATGCCGGGCAGCAGTGTGGGCGCTTGCAGCGCTTCGCCGATGGCTGTGACACCCGCAGCCAGGTTGTGAAAGAGCGCGCTTTCCACTGTCCGCTCAACCATTTCGCTGTCCAGGCGCAGCAGGATAGTGGGCCAGCTCAGGTCGGTTGCCCCGTGGCCGATCAGCGCGGTCAGGTGGGTGTGGGCGTCCACAAAGCCTGGGGAGAGGACCTGGCCGGGCGCGTGCCAGTGGTCGTCCTCCGGGTAGGCCCGGAGCAGTTCGGGCTGGGGGCCGCTGTCATCGATTGTCTCGCCCAGCACCCGCACGCCCCAGCCCTCTTTGGGCGGCGCGCCAGGAATGTCGATGAGAAAGTCAGGCAGAATCAGCGTGCCGGTAGCGGAATGGGTGGACAAGGCGATACTCGCATACAGCCAATACTGGATTGTTGCTGGGATTGTACCTGTTCAGCCACCCCACCCTAGCCCTCCCCATTCTAGGGAGGGAACTGGATCGACTCCTCCCCCACTGTGGGGGAGGTTGGGTGGGGGTGAGCAGTTACCTGGGATTGTAACCCGGCAGGGGGGAGAGCGCAATTTGAGCAGATGGCTACTGTGAAAGTTCGTGCTATAATGCAGGTATCCGCACAGGCGTAACCCCAGGGAGGAAGTAATGCCGAAAGGCAGCCATCCCTCCATACGCACATTCTATAGCCCCCGTAAGGAGTCGTGACGCAATGCCGAAGCTACGCACCTTCAAGTCGATTGACGACACAAAGAACGCACTTTCCCAGCAGCAATACATCTCCAACGACGAGATTGCCACCACTACTTTTCTGGCTCAAGAGTTGCAGAAGCCACTGCTTACCGAAGGACCGGCGGGGGTGGGCAAGACCGAACTGGCGAAGGCGATTGCCAGCGCCACCGGGCGCAAGCTCATCCGTCTGCAATGCTACGAAGGGCTGGACGAGACAAAGGCGCTCTACGAGTGGGAGTACGCCAAGCAGTTGCTCTACACCCAACTGCTGCGGGATCAGTTGGCCCAGACCCTTGCCGGCGCGGCCAGCCTGACCGAAGCCGCCGACCGCCTGGCCGCAGAGGAGGATGTCTTCTTCTCTATGCGCTTTCTGCTCCAGCGTCCTCTGCTCAAAGCCATTCTGAGCGAGGAGCCGGTGGTGCTGCTCATCGACGAAATCGACCGGGCCGACGCCGAGTTTGAGGCTTTTCTGCTGGAAGTGTTGAGCGATTTTCAGGTCAGCGTTCCGGAGTTGGGCACACTATCGGCGGTGCATATGCCGATTGTGCTGCTCACCAGCAACAACACCCGGGAACTGAGCGAAGCCCTGAAACGGCGCTGTCTCTATCTTTTTATCGGCTACCCCGACTTGGAACAGGAGTTGGGCGTTGTCCGTTTGAAAGTGCCCAATCTGGCCCCAAAACTGGCCCAGCAGGCCGTCGATCTGGTCCAGCGTCTGCGGGGGATGGACCTGCGCAAGTCGCCCAGCATCAGCGAAACCCTGGACTGGGCCCGGGCACTGGTGGCCCTCAATGTGAGCAGCCTGGACTCGAAGACCCTGGAAACCACAATGAGCGTCCTCCTCAAGCACGAGAGCGACCTGCGCAAAGTACAGCGACAGCTTGGCCGGGCCCGGGGTGGCGAGGAAGGCGGCGGTGGTGGAGAGGAAGAGTACCGGCGGCGGGGTGGGCGGCGGAATAATTGATCTGACGAGTGAAACGTGAAACGTGAGATCGGACATCGATCTCACGCTTCACGTTTCACGTTTCTGGAGGTTAAAATGGAAGAACGCATCGTCAAATTTATCGCAGCCCTCCGCTCAGGCGGGGTGCGGGTCAGCCTGGCCGAGAGCGCCGACGCTTTTCGGGCTGTGGATCATCTGGGCATCCAGCAACGGGACGCCTTCCGGCTCAGCCTGCGCGCCACGCTCGTTAAGGAGGCCGCAGATTTGGGGACTTTCGAGGAGCTATTCCCCCTCTTCTTCGACGGCACAGAAGCGCCCCCGCTGATGAACCTGACCGAAGATTTGACCGAAGAGGAGGCCGGGATGCTGGCCGCAGCTCTGCGTCAGTTTGGCGAACATCTGCGCGAGATGCTGGAACGGCTGTTGCGGGGCGAGCAGTTGAGCAAAGAGGAGTTGGAGCAGCTCGGCCAGATGGTGGGGCTGAACCAGGCCGACGATCTGCGCTACCGGGAGTGGATGGCCCGGCGGATGCAGCGTGCGCTTCAGTTTGACGAAGTGCGCAAGGCGATGGATGAGATTGCCAAACTGATGGCCCAGATGGGGATGAACAAACAGCGGATGGAGCAGATGCGCCAGTTGATCCAGGCCAATATGCAGGGGCTGGAGGCGCAGCTACGCCAGTTTGCCGGGCAGAAGATCGCCCAGAATATGAGCGAGCAGCGCCCGGAGGATGCCCTGGACGGGCTGATGGATCGCCCCTTCAACGCCCTCTCCGACGACGATATGCACAAGCTGCGCAAGGAAGTGCGCAAGCTGGCTTCCCTCCTGCGCAGCCGGGTGGCCCTGCGCCAGAAGCGGGCCAAGACCGGTCAACTGGACGCCAAAGCCACCATCCGCGCCAACCTGCGCCACGGCAGCGTCCCCTTCGACATCAAACACCGGGACCGCAAGGTCAAACCCAAACTGGTGGTCATCTGCGACATCAGCACTTCTATGCGCTACTGCTCGGAACTGATGCTCAGTCTGGTCTACGAATTGCAGGATTTGGTCACCAAAACCCACGCCTTCGCCTTCATCGACCGGCTGGAATATATCACCCCGGATTTGCAGGGGCGGGACGCCAACGCGGCCATCAGCCAGGTACTGGTGCGCATGCCGCCGGGCTATTACAGTACGGATATGGGCAACGGCTTGCAGGTCTTCGCCGACGACTATCTGGACACCATCGACAGTAGAACGACGCTGATTGTGGTGGGGGACGGGCGCAACAACTACAACGATCCCCGGCTGGACATCTTTACAATGCTGGCCCGGCGCAGTCGGCGCACCCTCTGGCTCAACCCGGAGATGCCGATGATGTGGGGGAGCGGCGATAGCGATATGCTGGAATATGCCCCCATCTGCGACACGATTTTGCAGGTCTCCACCCTGGCCGAACTGACCGCGGCCGTGGACCGGATGCTGGTGGAGAAGTAGGGGAGAGGCGGCAGGTGGCAGGTAGCTGTTCAGCCACCCCATCCTACCCATCCCCATTCCAGGGAGGGAAGTGGATCGACTCCTCCCCCAAAGTGGGGGAGGCTGGGTGGGGGTGAGCAGTTACGGCGGCAGGTGGCAGGTAGCTGTTCAGCCCCCCATCCTACCCATCCCCATTCCAGGGAGGGAAGTGGATCGACTCCTCCCCCAA
>JAHDWH010000272.1:7023-7773 GCA_023384455.1 Caldilineaceae bacterium
AGTGGGGGAGGCTGGGTGGGGTGAGTGGAAGGACATTCATCCTCCCGCCCAAGCACCATCCCCATCTGGACAGAACAAACTCCTGTGGCGTGCAAAGACAGGCAGGGGCGCTGCCAGCAGCGCCCCTACTTCGCTTTTCTCTTAAGACGGCTGACACGACAATTAGTCCCCAGTCCCCAGTCCCCAGTCCCCAATCCCCAGCCCCCTCACAACACAAATTCCACCAACAGCGCCAGCGCCACCACATGCAGAATCTGGTCTACGGCGATACGTATAAAGAGGGCATCGGTCTGGTGAAAGAGACGCATCCAGCGGGAGGCCAGCCCGGTGGCGTCGATCAGCCAGTGGGAGAGATAGACAAGAAAGCCGAAGAGGAGAGCCGCGGAAAGCCGGGGTGTCCCGGAGATCAGCAGAAGATAGATCAGCAAAAGAACTGCCGTATAGACCCCGCAGTGGATGAAAATGGCCCGGTTGAGCAAACCGTTCTGCTTATGCCGGGCCATCCAATCGTTCTGGAAGACCCAATCGCCGATCAGATGACCGACCAGAAGCCATTCAAAAGGAGTCATAGGCTTTGGAGGATACCAATCGTAGTAAAGCGCCGGGGAGTTGAGAAAGTGTGGCGGCGGTCCTGCCCTATCCCGACAGATCCGTGGCAGGAAGTTCCCTGCATTTGCTCTCCCCATCTCTTGAACAGTTCCCGTTTTGGTGCGTCGCACTGTCCAGATGAGGTTGCGGACTAGAGTCATT
>JAHDWH010000273.1:0-7531 GCA_023384455.1 Caldilineaceae bacterium
ATGATAAAACGTAGGTGCGGTTTGCAACCGCACTTCTCCGGGCGAAAGTGCGGTTACAAACCGCACCTACAGATTCCACGGTCTTCTTGAACAGTACAGAATCTGTGAAAATCTGTGCCATCTGTGGATGATTGCGGTCAGTTGAACAGATCCATCACCGGGCAGGAGAAGCCGGGCAGGAGGGGCGAGGTCAATATATCTTCCGGCGACAGTGGGCGACCCGGCGCAGTTTCCCGTGCGCGCGGCGGTAGACTTCGACCTGCTTCAGACGCCAGTCCAGAATCCAATACTCCCGCACTCCCTGGGTTTCGTAGAGTTTGCGTTTGGCCGTCCGATCCCGCTCTTCATTGTGTATACCGAAGGAGAGCACTTCGATTGCGAGTTCCGGGGCGCCAGTCAAGTGACCCGCTTCATCCATTAACGCCGCCAGCCGTTCGTCGCTAATCCATACCATATCAGGAATTACGTCATTCCTCCGATCCTATATTCAGTAGTCCACAGTCACCAGTCCAAAGTCTTGGGTCAAGTCTGGGTGGATTGCGGTTAGCTGATTATACCACAGCGTCTGACCGCGGGAGCACCTGTTGAGCCACCCCACCCTACCCCTCCCCATTCCAGGGAGGGAAGTGGATCGACTCCTCCCCCACAGTGGGGGAGGTTGGGTGGGGGTGCGCAGTTACCCGCGGGATAAGCCGTTTTTCGCTCCAGGCGGCGCGCCTGACTCACAAGTGCTACATCTGTCTGTCGGCAAAATCCATAAACCGCTCCCAGTCGTAGGCCGTTATGTCGTGGCCGCCGGCCCGGATGTGATAGCCAATGCGACTGGTGACGGGCTGGTGGATATCGGGCATCTCCTGCGCGGCCAGCCCGTCCATCCCCAGCAGCCAGTAGACCGGGCTGGCCCCCCGCGCGCCCAGAAACTCGCCGCGCGGGTCCGCCCAGCGGTCTTCCAGCGCGCTGGCTACGTAGAGGGGGCGGGGCGCGACCAGCGCCAGCAGCAGATGCTGGTCCACAGGCAGGGCGTCCTCGTCGCCGTTGTAGCGGTGGAAGTTCTGGCAAAACCAGTGGGGAAAGTTCGTGTTGATGCGCTCGACCGTCTCGCCGTAGCGTCGCCTCGAGAGAGCCGCGCCGCCGCAGCCAGAATTGTTGGAGATGACCAGAGCAAAACGTTCGTCCTGGGCGCCGGCCCAGAGCGCGGTCTTGCCCAGGCGGGAATGGCCCAACACCGCCACCCGGCTGCCATCCACGCCGCTGTCAGTCTGCAAATAGTCCAGTGTCCGGCTCAGTCCCCAGGCCCACGCGCCCAGCGCGCCCCATTCATCCGCTGCGGGTCGGCTCTGCCCAGGCGCATAGAAAAGCGGATGCACGCCGTTCTGGAAGTCGTCGAAGTCCGGGTCCAAATCACCGCAGTAGACCGTCGCCAGGCCGTAGCCCCGTTCCAAAATGCGCTCCACAGGCCAACGGCTGGCACTTGCACCCCGGGCCGCCTCTGTCGCCCGGTTCTCGACTACGCCGTTATCCGGATTCGGTCGCATCCAGGCCGTAGAGAGATGGATGGCCGGGTCCGGGTGAATCGTGTGGTTACCGGAAAAATTCAGCCCCAAAAAGAGGGGTGCTGGCGCGGTTGCGTTGTTGGGCAAATAGAGCAACAGATGGAGCGCTGGGCCATCGGTGGCATCGCCGAAATGGAGCGTCACCTGTCGGCGAATGGCTGCCCCGTTCAATGCGCCGGGCGTGTCGTCCGTCACTTCACAGCGCACGGCCACAGCCCGCGCCGGTGTGCGCCCGTAGACCTGCTCGGCAAAGAGACGGAGCACTTCCGGTCGTCGTCGTTCCCGCCAATCCAGCGCGTTTGTCACGTCTGTTCCGTCCAGCCCAACCAGCGGATCGGGCAGGGTATAGGCAGGGACAAGGGTTTCGTCGTAGATAATTTCTGATTGTGGCACTGTCAATTGTCCATTTTGTAAAAAGAAAAGTTGATGTACAATAGGTGAGAAGATAAACAGCGACCCGTCTCATCTATCCACCAGGTGCGTATGCCTTTACCCGCTTTCAATTCCTTCGGGGATTTGTTCCCCGGTGTGCATAAAGCCACTATTTCAGAAATCATCGAACGGTTTGGAGACGAATCGGGGCCACGCGCGCTGGTCACAAGTCGCTTACTTCACATTTATGAACCTGGCACAACGAACGGGGCATTTACAACGACTGGTCGTTTTTGGCAGTTATGTTACAACCAAAGCGCTGCCCAATGACGTCGATGTGATTCTCGTCATGGACGACGAATTCAGGCTAAAAGATTGTCCCAGCGAGTCTACCGGACTATTCGACCACGCGGTGGCCCAGGCACGTTATGGGGCAAGCATTTTTTGGACACGGCCCAGTTCTCTCCAGTTCTCTCATCAGTGAATCTTTGGACGAATTTATTGCCCATTGGCAGATTAAGCGAGACAATACCCGGCGTGGAATTGTTGATCTGATTCAGGAGGAATAACCTGTGATACGAAATGATACAGAGTTGGAAACAACCCAAACGCGCATTCGCCGTTTTCATACGTGGCTACGAGAGATGCGTTTGACAACTCCCCCGGAAGAATTTGCGGCGATGTCTAGCGGCTATCGACTCGAAATCGAACGAATGCAGTCGGAGGTACTGGAGTATTTACGCTATCCAACTTTGACCCCTGTGGCTGATTCACCCTCTCTACAGGCGCGGGTTCTCCCGGCATAGGCCGCCATTTCTACATCTCCCAAGTAGCGTCGCCGTGAAAGTCGCCGTGATCTTTCGCCACAAACCCTTCGATTGCTGCCCGCTTGTCGCCCAGACGGAAAGAGGGGCCGTGACCGGGATAGCAGACCATCCCATCCTGCCAGGGCAGGACGACGTTTTGTAATGTGTGCAGGGTCGTGCGGAAGCCTTCGCTGCTCCACGTGCGCCCTGGCCCGCCCGCAAAAATTGTGTCGCCCACAATCACCCGGTAGTCGTCTTCCAGCACAAAGCAAATCTGGTCCGCACAGTGGCCCGGGGCTTCCTGCACACCCAGGGAGTAATTGCCCACCTGCACCCTATCGCCCGTGACCAGATGGCGGGCGGCCTGGGGAGCGAAGTCGTTGACGTGGGGGCCGGGATGGGCCAGCACCGGCACGCCCAGCCGCTGGCGCATCTCGTCCAGCGCGCCGATGTGATCCCCGTGGGTGTGGGTGAGGAGAATGGCTGTGGGCGTGCTGTTCCCCAGCATTTCGGCCAATGTGTCCGGGTCCGCGCCGGGGTCGATGAGGACGCTCTCGCCGGTCTCCGGGCAAATGAGTGCGTAGGTGTTCATCCCCCAGGGGCCGACCTGGCGGGTGATGAGCGTGAGTGGCATAAGAAGCCTCTTTCTCCTGGGCAGGTTTTTTAGCAAAACCCTGGGGCTGTGCTACAATTTTCGTAACTGTTCACCCCCACCCAACCTCCCCCACAGTGGGGGAGGAGCCGATCCACTTCCCTCCCTGGAATGGGGAGGGATAGGGTGGGGTGGCTGAACAGCTACCAATTTTCTCACTACGCGCCCGTAGCTCAGTGGATAGAGCACTGGTCTTCGGAACCAGGTGTCGGGGGTTCGAATCCCTCCGGGCGTACCAAAAGTGACCCGTGAGGCGTGAAACGTGAGAGCCATACGACAGCACCTCACGCCTCACGCCTCACACCTCACACCTCACGCCTCACGCCTCTGTGTAGCCTCGATCTGCGGGACTCGCAATGAATTACATCCGCTCCACAAAGCGGACAAAGCGCTCCATTGCCGGCTGCAACACCTCCAACCCCGGCGCATAGCAGATACGAATCGCCCCTTCTCCGCCGTTGCCAAAGGCATTGCCCGGCGCAACGGCTACCTTTTCCTCTTGCAGCAGCTTCAACGCAAACTGAAATGAATCCGTCACCCCGGCGATCTGGGGAAAGAGATAGAACGCGCCCTCCGGCTTGGGCAGTGATATGCGCTCCACTCTGGACAGAGCGTCGTAGCAAAAGCTCATCCGCTCGTGGAAGAGTTCCACCATCCCGGCAATCTCATCGTCACCCTGGGCCAGGGCTGTTTCACCGGCTTTCTGAATCATCGACGGCGCGTGGGAGACGATAAATTCGTTGAGTTGGGACCCCTTCCCCACCAGGTCCGCCCGGCTGACCACCCAGCCCAGCCGCCAGCCGGTCATCCGGTAGCTTTTGGAAAAGGATTGGACGACGATCACCGCATCCTCCCGGCTGCACAGACGCAGAATGGAGGGCGCCACCGGGCCGCCGAAATAGAGCCGTTCGTAGACCTCATCGGCCAGCAGCCAGAGATTGTGGCCGCGGCAAAAGTCAAGGAGCGCCTGCTGTTCCGCCACCGTCGCCACCCAGCCCAGGGGATTGGAGGGCGATGTGTAGATCAGCAGCCGGGTGCGGGGGGAGAGGGCGGCGGTCAGGCTGTCGAAGTCGATGGTAAAACGGCTGCCCTGGCGCACCAGAGGAATCTCCCTGGCCCGGGCCCCGAACATCTCCACAATAGCCGAGCCGTTGGGCCAGTTGGGGCTGAGCACCAGGGCCTCGTCGCCGTAATCGATCACACAGCGAATCGAGACATTCAGCGCCTGCACCCCGGAAGCGGTGACCAGAATCTCCCGGGCCGGGTCCAGGGCGACCTGATGAAGCTGGGCATATTTGGCGGCCAGGGCCGCGCGCAGGCTGGGCAGCCCGGCATTTTCCGTGTAGAAAGTGTAGCCGTCGGCAATGGCCCGGTTGACCGCGGCCACAATGTAGTCGGGGGTGGGCAGATTGGATTCGCCGAATTGCAGACGCAGCACGCCCTCCATCCCAAAGGCCACATTCGCCAGTTCCCGGATGCGGGAGGGCTGCACACCGGCCAGGCTGGGGGCCAGGACTGGGCCGCTCATAGCTGCCCGGCCAGGAGCGCGGCGGCGATCCCGTCCCACTCTTCGGCCAGAGCCGCCTGGGATTCGGGCTTGTTGGCCCGACGATACCAATAGCGGGCGTTGGTCGGGTCGCCTTCCACCCGGTGCAGATAGGCGTGAACCCAGGCCGAACCGTTGCCGTCGGGCTGGTTCTGGAGTGCGTCGTGTGCGCCCTTCCAATCCGCCTTTGCGTCCAGCCAGAGGGCCAGCAGCGGAGCAGCCAGACCAGCCGGCGGGGAATCGTTGACGAGGGTAGCTTTAAAGTCAGTCAAATTCATCGGAAACTCCTTTTGGGATAGGGACTGGGGATCGGGGACTGGGGACAGGGGACAGGGGATTCAGTTCCCCAGTCCCTGATCCCCGATCCCCAGTCCCCATTTCTAGCGCAACAGCAGCAGGGCGGAAGCGGCCAGCAAAACGATAATCACCCGCTCGAAGGTGAGGCGGTCGATGCGGGTGGAGAGCCAACGACCGGCCAATACACTCAGAGGGATCAACGGGAGCAGCCAGACCACCTGGCGCAGCTGGTTCAGGTCCAGCACACCGGCGTAGACGTAATAGGGCACTTTCAGCCAGTTGATAATGGCAAAGTAGACCGCACTGGTTGCCACAAAGACCCGGGGCGTCACCTGCTGCATCAGCAGATAGATGGCGACCGGCGGCCCGCCCGTGTGGGCCAGGGTGGATGTGAAACCGGCCACTGCACCGGTTAACAAACCGTGCCAGCCTTTGGGCTGATAGGTGACAGCTTTCTGGATGGGGCCCTCAAAAAGTTTGTAGAGCACAAAGAGAATGACGATCACCGCCAATCCCTTACGCAGAGCATCGGACGAGATAGTCGTCAGCAGCGCGGTGCCCAGGGTAATCCCAATCAGCGAGGCCGGCACCAGCAGGAGCAGCAGCCGGTTGTCCCAGCGCCGCCAGTGGGAAGCCACCGCAAAGACATCGGCCATCATCAGCAGGGGGAGCATCAGACCCAACACCTGTTCCACGGGCATCACCAGAGCCATCAGCGGGGTAGCGGCTGCGCCAGCCGCACCGCCCAGCCCACCTTTGGAAACGCCAATCAGAAAAATGACAAAGGAAGTGATCAGATAAAAAGTGACGGGGTTCTCGTGCATAGGGGATTGCACCTGTCTGTGTTGGTGAATGAAAGTACAAACACCCCTATTATACCCCGCACACGCCTGCCAGACGTAACTACTAAGGCTTTGGGTGCGACGCACTCGCCACACAATTTTCGCACAGGAATACGCTCCTGGCGAGTGCGTCGCACCTGAGCAGTTACTGCTAGACTGAATAGGAGGGACGCAGATTCACGCAGAAACAACTGATCTGAGCAGATTTGTCAGCGCCGATCCGCTTTTTCAGCCTCATCTGCGTCCCGCTTTTGTCCCCTATGCCCAGGGCAAAGCCACCCCCAGCCGTGCGCAGACAGACTGCGCGGCCTGCCGCTCCATTGGGCCGTAGCGCACCCCTTCCTGCCGGTGCAGGGCCATGCGTTCCTCCTCAATCGCGCCGGGCAGCAGGGCGCGGCTGGTCCCCGGCATAGGCGTATAGGTCTCACCGATATCCCGGGTCATACGGTCTGTCTCGGCCCGAAAGATGGCCTCTGGCACGACCGAATCGATATGGATGGCCAGGACCATTCCGCCAAGCCGGGCAGCAGGCCAGCGGGTGCGGATCTCGTCCGAAAGGGTGAAACCGGTCAACCCACCCCCCATCAGGCTGGCCACCGCGCCGTAGCCGATACTCTTGAAAAAGGCCGCGGGAATTTTTGAAAAGAGGGCTTCGTACTCCGCTCCCCGCTGGTCGTCGGCCAGGATGCAGGTGGCCGCGTCCAGCACCACCGGCGGGCCGTCGCCGCCGGGTATGGCAAAGCAGAGGGGCGGGTTGCCAAAATAGCCCAGATGGGCGTCGGGGTTGGGACCGCCGCCGTCGTTGCCATAGCGCCCCTGATCCCGGTAGCCCTGGACCGAAAAGCCGATGCAGCCCTGCTCCATACAGAGCCGGGCATAGTGGCCGGCCGAGCCGTAGTGACCGCAGTAGCGCACCAGCCCCATCCCCAGCCCCACCTCTTTGGCTTTGGCGATTGCGCCTGCGGTGGCGCGCAGCATTGGCACATAGCCCAGACCGCCGTCGCCGTCATAGACTACGGCCGTGGGTGTCTCGTGTACCTGGCGAATGTGGGGGCGGGGGTTTAGTTTGTCTTCGGCCATTGCCTGGCAATAGCCATTCACCGTGCGGGTGCCGTGGCTGCGCACCCCGCGCAGATCGGAGTTGACCAGCAGGCGGCTCAGGGCTGCGGCCTGTTCTGTTTCCATACCCACCCGCTCAAAGCAGGTGGTGGCAAAGGTGAGGAGACGGTCTTCGGAGACAAGAACAAAATCTTCTGGGGGGGTATTCATATGGCCTCTTCTGCAATGGATGATGAAATAGAAGATGGAACGTAAGGGCTTGTCAAAGAATAACTTCCCGTTCTGGTGCGTCGCACTGTCCGGATGAGGTTGCGGACTAGAGTCATTTCGTGGACAGTGCGACGCACCAGATGAGGTTGCGGACTAGAGTCATTTCGTGGACAGTGCGACGCACCAGATGAGGT
>JAHDWH010000273.1:7631-7751 GCA_023384455.1 Caldilineaceae bacterium
TGCGGACTAGAGTCATTTCGTGGACAGTGCGACGCACCAGATGGAACTTATTTCTTGACGAGTCCTAACTACTAAGCCAAGCGATCAGAGGGACGCAGATTTTCATGATTTGAATTGATC
>JAHDWH010000274.1 GCA_023384455.1 Caldilineaceae bacterium
CAACGTCGCGGGTCGGACTAACAGTCCGACCTACATTTTCATCCCCCGTGACGCAACCCGTCGCATGAGAAACTGTTAGCGAAACACATCGAATTCTTTGGGCCGCTGGATTGTTGTGGCCGGTGCTGGGGGCGCAGCCGGCGGCGTGTAGCCGCGGATGACCACCACCGGTCTGCCCTCGGAACTCTGCCCCATCAGCAGCGCAGCGGCCCCGGCCAGTTCGTCCACAATGCACTCTTCGCTGGCAACCAATTCATAGCCGAAGAGATCGTACAGCCCCCGCTGATTCCACAGGGGCGGGATGCCAGCGCAGCCGATGCACACGCCCAGGGTTCCAAACTTCCAGGGCCGCCCGTGGCTGTCGCTGATCAGAACCGCCACCTGCGCGCCGGTCAATTCGGCCAAACGCTGGCGCAGCCCCTCCGCACTGGCGTCGCTGTTTTCCGGCAGCAGGGCCACCATCTCCTCTCCATCCACGGGCTGCACATTCGAGCGGTCCATCCCCCCGTGCGCGCAGACCCAACCACTCTTCTGCTCCACAATCAGCAAACCCCGCCGTGCCCGCACCACCTCGTGGCTGTCGTCCAGGATCACCTGCACAATGCGCGGCTCTTTGCCGGTGATCTCCGCCAGTTCCAGGGCCTGTTGACTCGGCGTCACCTCGGCCAATCGCACGAGGCGTCCTTCGGCTTTGCTCACCACTTTCTGGGCGATGACAAGAATATCGCCGGACTGCAACTCCTGTCCGGCGGTCGTCATTCTCTCTACAATCAATTGGGCCAAGTTGTCGCCGGGCTGAACCAGCGGCATACCCGGCACAGGGAAAAGGGTAATCTGTTCGTTCATCGGTTCTTTCTTGTCTGGTGGACTCGGTCAATCGGCGGACTGCATGGGTGTTGTGTCCCATTGGTGCATCCACAGGATCATTCGGCTGCGCAGGGAGTCGAGGTATTCTGTCACCTGCTGTCGTTGAGACTGGGAGAGCTTCTCAACACGCAACAATTCTTCGCCCAATAACAGAGCGCGGTGCAAATCTCCTGCCCTGCCCCAGCAGCTAATTGCGCTGAACGAGTGGGAAAAAGCCTTGGCCCAGTTTCCCATCTTTACCAATTGCTCTGCCAGGGCACTTTCCAGTTCGGCGGCCAGGGCGAAGCGATCCGCTGCCGCCGCATAGTCCTTCTGCAAATGGAGAAAATTGCCCTCCAAAATCAGATTAGACTTTTGGCCTTCCGCTTTGCGAAATGATTCCGGCAGCATAGACCGGTCGATAACGGTTTCTTCAGTATTCATTGTATACAACCTCTATCATCGATTGTGAAACGAAAGTATCGATGATTGATCATCCGAAATTATATCACAAAACGCGATCATCGGGATTGCTAACCGAATGCCATTCTACCGCCCGCTCACGGGAAAGAGCCACATCCCCCGCCATCTCATCATCCCCTCCTCCCCTCATCTCCCTCTCCACCAATCCTTGCGCGAACGGGGGTCCATAAATGTGCCCCGGTCGCGCACGGCCACCAGCACCGCGTTGGACCGGGCCGTGCCCAGCACTTCGCCGTTGCGCAGCCCCGGCAGATTGCTGCGCCCCGCTTCGTTGCCCTGGCGATAAAGTGCCAGCAGATTGGGGTCCACACACAGGGATTCCAGATGGACCGCATAGCCAGGGGCTACCGTGTCGTGGCGGGTGTAACCCAGCGTGATTCGGTTCTCCTCCGCATAGAGAACCAGAATTTTGTAGCCGCCTCCGTAGATTTCTGGTCCGCGGCTGGGGAAAGAGAGTGCTTCCCCGGGGGATGCGCCCAGACCCAACAGGGAAACCTCCATCGGCGTCAACTCCGGGCTGGGGCAGCCGTGCTCACCGCACCCCCAATCCCAATCAAAAACCCGATGGGCAGAGGTGAAGACCGGCGTCCGTGCATCCCCAAAGATAGCCGCCAGTTGGGGCGCGTCGTCATCTGTTGGCCCGTTGATGTCAACCAGCGAGAGGGTCGCGCTCACGGGTGTATAGCTGCGCAGGGAGAGATTCAGATCGCCGTGCAGACTATCCGGGTGATCCGCGGGCGGTCCGTCCACCGGGATCAGATCGTAGGCCCGTTCCGACGTGACCGGGCAGGGGGGGAGCGGATTGCCGATGACGAGAGGCAGGTAGAGATCAGAAGGCGCGGCAGGGACAGTGCGATTGGGGTAACCTTCCTGGGCATAGACAGGTCCTGTCCATAGCAACAGACAGAGCCAGAGCAAAGCGAGAAGACGCCGGGGAATAAAATGTCTCTTATCGTCTGTAATCATCTCTCTCCTATCTGCATTCGTAGCTGTTCAGCCTCCCCATTTCAGGGAGAGAAGTGGATCGACTCCTCCCCCACTGTGGGGGAGGTTGGGTGGGGGTGAGCAGTTACCCCCACTGTGGGGGAGATTGGGTGGGGGTGAGCGGTTACCTGCATCCGTTGAAGTATGTCGCCTGCCCTATCCGATCTTCGGCGGCGGGCCGGCCACCGTATCCAGCGCGCCGCCCAGATCGATCAACTCAGCGGCGATGCGGCGCAGACAGCCGGGCAGATCAGCAGCAATCTGGCTGGGGGACATACGCAACAGCCGCCAGCGTTCGGGCAGACGCCCATCCCGCAGCGCGTCGCTCTCCTCGCCATACCGGATGCCCAGATAGCCGTTGCGGGCGCGCAGGGCAATGTCCGCCGGCCAATCCCCCACCAAGCGGTTGGGCAGAGGGCGCAGCCGGTTGTCCCGCAGGGCTTGCCAGAGCGCGTCAAAGGGGTCATCATCCCGGCGCAGTTGCGTAATATCCTGGGCCTGTAACAGCCGATCCAGCGTCGTGTGGATGAATGTCACCCGGCGGAATTTGGTGGCGGGCACAGGACTATCCAAGCGTTTTAGCGGGCCGATGTCAATGCGGAAATAGTAATCCTGGGCCCGGGGATGCTCCGCTTCGTCTGGCAGAAGTTCGGAGCGGGTCAGCAGCCGGTAACGCTGCACCGGCGCATACCAGGTAATTGTGTGGCTCTCCTCCTTTGGCCCAAACGCGCCGGTCTGGTAAAAGGCCAGAAAATCCGCGCCAATGCGCCGGGGCGCGCGGCGCTGGGGAATGCGATACCAGCCATCCGACGCGGCCCGGCGCAGATCGTCCGGCTGGTTGACCACCGCCACCAGAACTGTGCGGCGCTGCAAATGGGGGTCTGTATAGGCAATATCCATCCAACACCTCAGGCGATGTAGGGGTAAAGAGAGGGCGCATAGCGTTCGATCTGGCCGCGCAGACGCAGGAGGGCCACGTCCTTTGCTTTGGCTTCCAACAGTATATCAAAAGGACGCAAGGACAGGGAAAGGGCGTGAGAGAGCAGATCGATAATCGGAAAGGGATCGAGGAAATCGCTGTGCTGGTTGAGCAGGGGGGCCTGCATATGCACGCCATCGGGTCGGCGCAGATAGCGGATTTCTGTGCGGGGGCTGCTGATATGGATTTTGGGGCGCACCCCCTGGGGCCAGGTTGCTAGGGCCAGGCGCAGACCGTCGATGGGCGGGATGGCATCCGGGTTCAGACAGCGGTGATGCAGGCTGTCGAAGACCACCGGCACACCCGTGCGCCGATGAATCCAGAGCGCATCGGAAAGGCTATAGCGTCGGTCGTCGTGTTCCAACACCAGCCGCGCCCGCACGGGCCCGGACAGTTGTTCCCAGCCCCGCACAAAGCGCGTCCGGCCCGCCTCTCTGTCGTCGTGGACACCGCCCACATGGACGACAATCACCCCATCCCGGCCCGCGCCCATCCCATCCAACAGCGCCGCGGCCGCTTCCAATTCCCGGATCGAACGGCTGACCAGCGCCGGTGCCGGGCTGTTGAGTTGCACAAAAAAGCCGGGGTGCAGGGTCAAGCGCAGCCCCTGCTGGCGGGCCAGATCCCCCAGCGCGGCCAGTTCGGTGGCGCATTCTTCCAACTGCTGGTGAAAAGCGGGGAGTTCGGGGTGGGTAAGGTAGGGGGCCAACTGCCCGGCCAGCCGGTAAAAGCGGATGGAGCGGCTTTCCAGATAGAGGAAGATGTCGCGCAGATAGGCCAGGCTGACGCTCAGATGGGGCTGGTTCTGCCAGCGACGGCTGTCGTGGGAGGGCAGGCCCGGCGCGCCCAGCACTTTGACAGGAAAGCCCAGACGCATAGGGGGGGAAGTATCTGTGCGCATAAGCTCAGTCCGCCGGATGGGCTGCGGGGTCTGCGCCGTCTGGTCGTCCTCGGGGGACGTTGTCGTCGATTCCTTCGACAAAAGAGCGGGTGGAGCGCAACCCCCGGCGTACCAGATAGAGGACCAGAACAAAGAGGGCGGCCAGCCCGATCAGCGCCATCAGGTGCAGCCCGGCCTGCACCTGTTTGACTGCCTGGGTGGCGTAAAAACCGATGAGAGCCAAGCCGGTGGACCAGACGACGCTGGCCAGAAAAACGACGGGAAACCAGCGGCGCAGGGGAATTTTAGAGAGACCCGCGGCCACCAGCGCGGGGATGGCGAAACCCGTGGAAAATTTGGCGATGAACAGCACTTTGGGGGCGTGACGGCGCATGGCCCAGCACAGCTTGTCTACGTGGCGGCGGCGCAGCCCAACCCAGCCCAGATACCGAATCAGATTTTTTTCGTTGCTGAAATAGCCCAGGAAATACCAGCCGATGTCCGCCAGCAAATTGGCAGTGACCGCAACCAGAATTACCAGCGATAGGCGCATAAAGCCAGCCGAGGCAGCCGCTGCCCCCAGCAGCGTGGCAACCGGCCCCTCCACGACAATCAACACAAAAAGCAGCCAATAGTTGCCCTGTCCCCATTCTTGAATACCACCGGACTGCACTGTTTCCCAAAAGATATCCAACCATTGAAAGTCAAAATTCATACATTTCCTGTTATTCGTGGGTGACTGGCAGCGCTCCCAGGCAGGAGCAGGACGCAGATTTTCATGATTTGAATTGATCTGCGCTGATTTTTAGCCTTTGTCAGCGTCCATCTGCGTTGAAATCAGTTAAATCTGCGTCCGTTTCTGATTGGCTTGGTAGTTACGATTTTAATCGATCAGCGCAGATCCGTCAGAATCATGAAAATCAGCGTCCTCCATCCACCGGCTGGATCGCCCACGCCACCACATCCAGCCGCCGGGCGAAATGGAGCAGAGGGGGCGTATCGGGCAAATCCAGCCCCGGGGCCTGGGCCATCCCGTTAGTCTCGAAATCCGCCTCTGCCTTTTGCAGGGGCCAGGGCGCGTGCTGAATTTCGCCCCGATAGATGCGTCCCCGCCTGTCCACGCTGTAGAGACAGTAGCGCTCCACCAGCCAGGCTTCCAGCGTGCCCGGCGTGGCCTGATAGATCGGGCTGACAGGCCGGTAGCTGGCCCGCAATTCGGCGGGGGGTGCGCCGGTGTGGGTGCGCCGGCTGCGGTAGCGGATGCCATCCCCATCTCCCTCACAGCTCATCGCCGCCCGCAGATAGGGCAAATGATAGAGGGTCCGGGCCAGGGCTACAGCCACCGGGTTGGCCGCGTCCAGGCTGAAAAAGTAGACCCCGGCTTTGTCCCCCATTCGCACGTACGTCCGCACATTGAGTTCGGGGAAGGCGGAGAGCCAGGGCAGCGGGGGCAGCAGCCGGGGGCGTACCCCGCTCATGCGAAAAGGAACAACAGCCACCCAGGCTTCCCCCTCCCAGGTGTCCAGAACCAGCCCCGGCGGCAACAGCGCCGCCATCTGCGCCGCGGGGATGGGCCAGTGGGCGAAGATCAGGTCGTGCCAGACCTGGGCCATTACCCAGGGCGTCGATGGCAGGGGCCAGGGCCGGTGTTCTGTATAGTGCAGCGGGTGCGTGACATCTGGCATTACGGGATACTCGTGAAAAGATTTTTGGAAACAGTTGATAGTCACAGCCCTACGGAGGGCCAACGACATTTCCTTCTGCATCGTAAAAGCGGTTGTCCTGGAAGAGAATTCCCGTACATTGGACGCTCTCGCCGATGGTGTAGGTCCAAACTTGCGAGACGGGGTTGAGAGGACCGAAGCCGCTCTCCGGGTTCTGACCGCTGCCGGTCAGGGGTTCTTCCGGGCAGGGGACGACGTAAATGCGCACGGTCACGCCCCGCTTGCCGGGCAGATTGCCAAAGGGGGCGAAGCCCCACTCTCCCGGCGGCTCGCTGCCACAGCCCGTGCATTTGGTGTTGCGCGGCCCTTCGTAGGCCACGTGTACACAGGCCCCGGTAAAGGGGTCGCCGCTGGCATATTCCACCTTCCCCTTGAAATAGGTCATAGCTGCGTTGGGTTCGCAAACGCCGTTGTTCTTGAGCAGAAAGGGGAAATAGGGGGTGGGGATGGGGGTAAGTGTCGGCGTAGGCGGCACAGGTGTAGCCGTATCCGCAGGGGTAGGCGATGGCAGAATGTCGGTGACGACGGCGATCTTCTCCACGGCCACGGCCTCCACCAGGTCCGCATAGACCCAGCCCCGCTGCCCCAAATAGTCGATCTGCCACCAGGTGAATTGGGGATTGGCCCCGGTCACCGGGTAGATTGCGCCGGCCGCGGCCGCGCCCAGAATGGCGTAGGTGATGTCGGGGCCGTTACGCACATTCATCGGCTGGCCCATGCGCACCTGGGCAAAGGGGGTAGGCGTGGGCGGCGCGGGGGTGGCTGTGGGGGTGGGGGTCGCCATCTCTGCCCCGTTGCCGTCGAGAATGGCCCAGAACTGGCGGATGACCGTCTGCCCGACTGTCAGACGTAGGCGGAACTCCAGCCCTGCGTAGTCGGACGTTTCGGCAAAGCGATGCTCGGTACATTCTGGCTCAGCCGCGGGCAATTCGTAGTAGCGGGGTTCCCCCAGGCTGCGCAGAGATTCCAGGGGCCCAGGGCCGTGGCGTTCTACAATCCCATGGCCATCGCTGATGAGCAGCTCCGCGTCCAGAGCGGAGAGCAGGTCGAAACGTTCCGCGTCGTTGCCTGTCAGCCAGAAGCCCAGATAGGCGCAGCCCAGCCCCGGCCCCCGCTGCTCGTCGGCATAGGCAATCTCCCAGAAGACCCGCTCCGGGCTGCTGTCGATGGCGAAATCCAGCGCCGCAGCTGGGTGGGGTGTGGGTGTGGGGGTAAAGGTCGGCACAGGGGTAGCCGGAGCGACCACAAGCGTCTGGCTGGATGGGTCGTCCAGCACCACCGCGCCGCCGGGGTCCGCGGTAATCTCCTCGCCGCTGGGCAGCCGGTCGATGAAAAGGTCCACCACAGGCAGCAGAAAGCGGGTGCGCCAGGGGGGAACGACGATCAGAAGGATCAGCACAATCACCAGCAGGGGCAGGAGCAGACCGAAGAAACGGCGCAGCCGCGACCAGAAAGAGGGGCGCGCGCCGAAGAGTTCCCGGTTGATGGCGTCTACCGAGGGCAGAGCCGATAGGTCTTGCGGCTGGCCGGGCTGAGGCAGATTTGTGTACATACACGCTCACAGGTAGGCTACCGGTGAATAGCAGGGAATTGGTATGTATTGTAGCACGAGTTGGGAATTTCGTCTTATGCACTTTTCGTCTTCTGACGACTTCCCCACCTAAAAGCCTGAATGATTAAACAGGCTCTTGAGCTGACCACAGAAAAGACGGAATACACAGAAGAAAAGCTGAAAGAGAATTTTCCGTCTGTTCTGTGTTTTCCGCGGTCACAAAGCTGCGCGCTCAGAACCTGAATGATTAAACA
>JAHDWH010000275.1 GCA_023384455.1 Caldilineaceae bacterium
ACCCCTGTCGAGTGACCGAGCTTACCTCTAGCCCTTCAAAGAGCCAAACTCAAGTGTCGGCTACTCAACCAGCGCTCACTGATCCCGGTATTCAGAAGTTCGACTTTTCGGAAAAAGTCGAACTTCTGACGAGCATTAGCGCACAACCACCGGGATAAAAATCTGAATCGGCGGGGCGGCCACCACTTCCAGGCTGACCAGCGCGCTTTGGCTGGCCGCCCCGGCGTTGACTGTCACCGTTCCCGTGTAGATACCCGTGGCAAAGCCGGTCGGGTCCGCGCTGACCGCTACATCGCTGGGCGCTGTACCCGCGCTGACGGAGAGGCTGAGCCAGGCCGCGTCGTCGCTGGCCGTCCAGTTGAGCGGCGGGGTGACGCCGGTGGAGGCGTTGGCGTCCCGGATGGCGAGGGTACCCGTCACCGGCTGGGTCGCGCCGACGACCGCCACCAGTTGCACTGTCTGGGGCGCAACCGCCAGCAGATTCGGCGCGCTGGTCACATCCGTGCCGATGGCGATGGTGCGGGTGACGGTCGTGCTGCTACCGTCGCTGTCCGTGGCCGTGACGCTGACTGCGTGCTGGCCCGCGCTCAGATCGTCCAGATTCAGCGCCGCGCCTGTGCCCAGCGCGCCGTCCCGGTCCGACTGCCAGGTGAAGGCGGCGTCGGCCAGTTGACCGTCTTCTTTGTCATAGGCCGAGGCCGCCAGATTGACTGTCTGGCTGATGACAAAACTGCTGCCCGGTTGGGGAGAGATAAAGGCCACCTCCGGCGCGTTGCGCTGGACGCTGAATACCGCGTCCGAATCGTCCTGGGCCGTCTGCACCCCATCGCCAACCAGCACCCGCATCCGCCCCTGCTCCGTACCCACCAGCAGGGAATGGGGAATCTCCACGCTCATCGTATCGGTGATCCCGGTCTGGAGCGTCTGCCAGCTTGCGCCGTTGTCCGGGCTGAAGAGGAGGGCGGCGGTCAGCGGGTCGTTGTCCTCATCCGCCATCTGCCAGGAGACGGTGACGCCCGCGGGACCGACGCTCTCGCCGCCATTGGGGGCCAACAGTGTGGCCGTGGGCGGATGGGCGCTGACAGTGCGGGAGGCCAGGAGCGTCTCTCCCCGGCGCAGTTCGATTGTCTGCGTGCCGCTCACGGCGGGAATGACCAGATTGACGAAGCCGATGCCGTCGTTGGCCGTGCCTTCCTCGGCGTAGAGAGTGGGCGTGAAGGGGTGGGAAGCGAGCAACGCGCCGCCGCTGCCCCGCAGTTCCAGATTATACGCGCCGGCTTCAGGCAAGGGTTGACTGGCCCCGGGCAGGGTAAGGATTTCGCCCAGTGTGGCGCTGTTGCCGTCCGGGGCGATCTGCCCCTGCACCAGCAGGAAGTCACCGGCGGGGGCCATTGCCTGGGCTGCGGTGACAGCAAAGCCCTCGGCCTGCATCTGGGCGCGGATACCGTTGTAGGTGTAGTCGGACATCCACTCGTTCTGGCAATAGGACATCACATCCGTCCAATCCGGGCCGCGCACTACCGGGCGGCGCAGGGCTACATCAAAGCCGTAGTAGCGGTTGGGCGGAAAGGTGAGCCAGAAATTGCCCCCCAACCAGACGACTTGGGGGTTGCCGCCGATGACCGCATTGGCATAGGGGTAGTTGGGATCGCTGCGGGAGTGTCCACAACGTTTGTCTGTTTCGCTGACATAGCCCGCAGGGACCGGATGGCCTCGCCCCCAGGTGTGGCCGATTTCGTGGCCCGCATACCAGTCGCCATAGCTGGTACTGTCCAGTTCCCACTGCCAACCGCTGCTGGTGCGGGGGCCAGTGGGGCCGGAGGAGATGTAGCCGCCGCCCAGCCCGCGCATAAAGTCGCCGGAGGCGTTGGTAGCCAGGCCGTAGTAGCGGTCCTGGGTGCGGAAGGCCGGGTTGAAGGCTTTGTCGATGTTGCGGATCAGTTCGAGCCGCTGGTTGACTTTGGCCGCGTCCAGATAGTAGGTCGGCTTGCCCTTGTCATCTTTGCCCGATGTGTAAATGCTCGATTCGGGCATTGTCGTCTCGCTGCGCTGGAGGTTCAGCCCGGCGATGGGATAGGCCCGGCGCAGCCAGCTTTCGATCTCATCCATCTGGGCGGTGGTGGCTTTGTACCAGACGCCGTTGCGGCTGTAGACCACATTGTAGAGTTTCAGCCCCATCGTCGGCACAACCTGTGTGGTAAGCAGGGGCGAGCGGATGGTGTTGTCGTTGTAGTTGGTCTCGTCCGCGTCCCGCCACCAGAAGACGACGCACCAGATGCCGCAGCCCCCATTTTGCAGCTTGCTGGGGTTGACCTCCACCTCCACTTGCAGGGTGGCGCCATTCACCCAATCGACCGGCACGGGGAAGTAGAAGGCGTCGTTGAGTTGGCCCCGGTTGGGGCTGGTGGGCGGGGCCAGTTTGCCGCCGGGGTTGGCGGGATAGACATACGAGCCGCTCCCCGCGCCGTTGACAACCCGGCGCATCCGGGCGCTGACGGGCAGACTGCTCTCCCCGCTGGCGCGGCGCACATAGGCCCGCACCCAGGCCGTCTTGCCCCGGATCAGCGGCACTGTGTTGTTCAAATCCTGAATGCCCTGGGTGATTTCGATGGCGTAGGCCGTGTAGTTCAGCGTATTGGGGGTGACAACGCTGGTAGGCGTAGCCGTGGCTGTGGGGACTGTGGGCGTGGCCGTCGGGACTGTCGGCGTGGCTGTCGGCGTCGGCGTCTTCGTCGGCGTTTCCGTGGGTGTGGCCGTGGCCGGGTTCAGTTCGCCGTCCGCATCCACCGCGCCGATGTCGCAGATGTCCCCTTCTGGACGGGTGTAACCCCGCTGATCCGCAGCCGGGCAGGTGGCATTGTCACCGGCGTCGATGGCCGGGCTGTCCCCAGTGGGCAGATGGGTGAGGGTTGGCCCGCCGTTGTCGGCCAAAGCCGCCAGAAACGGATCGACCGGCTGCTGGTCCCCCGCAGCGGTGAAGTTGCAGCTTTCGTCGCTGGCAAGATTGTTGCCCAAAGAGGCATCAGCCCGCAGGTACGCACAGTTCACGCCGCCGCCCAGGGGGTTGGCGATAATCACATTGCGCAGGGATGGGGAGAGGATAAGTTCGCCGGTGTCCTGGTAGAAGTTGGCCGCCTCGGGTGCGCTGTTGCCAGTAATCGTGACGTTTTGGAAAGTCTGGGAGCCGTTGGTTGCCCCCACCTCCACGCCACCGGCAAAGATACCGGCACTGTTGCCGCTGACTGTCGTATTGACAATCCGGATCGTGCCGTCGCCCAATTGCAGCGCGCCAGCACCGCCGGTTACGCTATTTGCGTTGAGGGTCGAGTCTTCCACCGTCAGGCTGCTATGTGCGCCCTGGTTGTAGATGCCGCCGCCGTCCGTGGCCGAATTGTAATCGATGGCGCTGCGACGCACGATCATCTGTCCTACATTGTAGAGCGCGCCGCCAAAATTGCCCGTACTATCACTGAAAGTGCTGTTTTCTGTGATGTGGCTGTCTTCGATGGTGACATCTGTATCCGCGTTCCACAGCCCGCCGCCGCCGGTCGGCGCGTGGTTTTCCTGAATAGTGCTGCTGAAGATATCCACAGTCCCACCGCTGCTGGCGATGCCGCCGCCAAATCGACCGGCCCGGTTGCTGATCAGGCTGCTGACGCGCAGGGTGACAGCGCCGCCCTCGTTGTAGATGGCCCCACCCCGGCTGGCCTCTCCCGCGGCCACACTGTTGTAGATGAAACTGTTCTGCACAACCAGATTTCCGTAGTTGGCAATGGCCCCGCCGTTGCCCTCCCAATAGCCATCGGTGAGGGTGATATTCTTCAAAAAGAGGCTTGCGCCCTGGTTGACGATGAAAATCTGGCGCAGCCCCTCGCCCCACAGGGTGATGAGGTTGTCCCCGTCCAGCCGTACACCGGTTTCAATGACCATTGTGTTGACGGCAATCGTCAGCGGATCGAGGCCACAGTTGAAAGTAACCGTGCCACCCCCGGCCAGGGCTGCTTCCAACGCGCTGGCGTCACAACTGGTGGGCGTGCCGTCGCCGACCACCGCATCCGTGGGCGAGGCCTGCAAGAGTCCCACCGACAGCACAAGAATCGAGAGCAGAATCACAACCAGATGCCACAAACGAAAACGGCGCAGCATAGAATTTCTCCTTTGGCTAGAGAGCAATCACAGGGGGAAATCAGGCTCATTGGGAATGCACGTGGTCCCCAGACTAGCGCAGGTTGAGTAGACCGGGGCAGTTTCCGGTCGTATCGAAACCGTAGCGGGTTGACCACAGATGTTCCCAATGAACCGCAAATCAAAAGGTCGAGACTACACAAAAGGGTGCGTCCCAGATTGGGGGAAGCGCTACGTCGGTTTGCAACCGACGTCTGCTATGGCGAGTGCGTTGAAACGCACTAGAGCTTAACCCGTTTCCAACGGGTTTCCCATAACAGACGCCGAATTGATTCGGCGGGTGTATCTGCCCCGATTCTGGGTGTGCCCTGCGCAAAAATCATTGCTTTGGCGCGCTGACCTTTGGTGATATACTTCGGCTATACGTAGGGTAAAATCGTATGGATTGGGAAACAAAAATGCTTGACTTTCTGGACGACGAATTGGCAGAGACGGAAAACGATACCCGTTGGGATGCTCTACTAACTTCGGATGACGGACAGAACGCGCTCGATTATCTGGCTGACGAGGCATTGGCTTCGATCCGAGCGGGTGAGTCCAGCGCAGTTCTCCTTACTGCCAACGGCGAGATTCTCCCCGAACGCATTCCCCGCTCGTTGTAACCTCATTCTGCCCCTTGCGATTTCACCTCCCACCCCGAACCATCCGCCCGACGATGCAGCACAACCATCTCCGGTGGGGCCTCGCCTTCGTCCCATTCGATGATGTGGCAGCCCGGCTCCGGCGCGGCAGGTCGCGTAACTTCGTCGTCCCAGACGATAGTCCACGACTCGGTGATGACAATAGAAAGGGAACGGCGGATTTTGTGGGGCATCGTCATAGCTACCCTCAACTCCCGCTCTTTGCCTGCACCGTCGGCAGATAGAGACTGGCCTGGGTGCGGGCGGGCCAGACCAGCACCCCCGCCCCGTCCGCCAGTGTGTCCCCGCCGGGCAGGACGGTGACGACAACGCCGCTGCCCGTCTCCTCCACAGTCACCGCATAGCCCGCCCCGGCACTCAGCCCGGTGATGATCTGGTTGGCTGTGCCCGCCGGGGCCGTATAGACCAACTGGCTGAAAGGCTGGCCGGGCGTCACCGCAAAGAGTACGGCTGTCTGGTTTATCACCGCGCCGGCAAAGCCGTCCGCGCTCTCGATCAGCACGGCTGGGGTGGGCGATGCCCCTCCATCCGCGCCCTGCACCAGATGCAAGAAGCGCACGCTCTCCCCATCCGGCGCTTGCACCATCACCCGCTGGGTCATCGGCTCGAAGTTGGCGACCGTATCCTCCACCCCGTCCTTAGCCGGGTTCGCCATCTGCATTGTGGCCCCCGCGGGCAAGAGCGCGGTGATAAACAACTGCTGCCCCCCGGCGGTGGTCATCGCCGCTTGCAGACCGTTGACTGTGGCCGTCCGGGGCAGTTGCCACCAGACCCGCTTGAAGTGGCTGCTCGGTGCATCCGCCCGGTCGTAGACCAGTATCCAGTCCGGCTTCAGCCAGACCAGCTCCCGGCTGGCGTGGGCCACCGCGGTCGAGCTTTCGCTCTCGGAATTGTACAGATTGGTGGCGTCCCCGCCCGCATAGGTGAAAGTGGGATAGAAACTGTGACGCAGGGGGCCGGGATCGCCGGAAGCCACGTAATTCCACTGGGAACCCCGCCGCCAGAGATCGATGCGCCAGTCTGTGTCGTCCCGGTCCAGGGGGCGGCTGTTCTCAATCGCCAATGTATTGCGAAACTCCGAGCTGGCAATGCCCTCGGCGATGTTGGCGTAGCCCGTGCGCGCTTTGGTCAGCCATTCCCCGTTGCGATAGAACTCGAAATGGTTGCCGTCCGCCTGCTGGTGGTCGATCTGATTCCAACTCAGGGCGTAAGCCAGCCAACGGGCCTGGGCTGTCCAGTCCGTGCGGCTGAAGAGGCGCTGCATTCCTTCCGCTGCGTAGCCGGTGGGCAGGGCCGGGCGGGGGTCTGTGGCCGGGGCAGCCGTCGGGTCGAACATGGCAAAGTAGAGAATGGCAGAGCGGAAATAGTCCGCGCCCCGCACCCGCTCCACCAGATTAGCCGCGCAGCCGGGGGTGGTGTTCATTTGGATCCAGCGCAGGGTATTGAGCCGCTGGCTATTGCCCGCCTGCTGGTCATAGAGCGCCAGCGCCCCAAAGGCGTCGATAAAATCGGGCAGCAGATAGCGCTGGGCGTCGCCGTACCAGGCGGGCTGGTAGACTTGCAGCCCGCTGTCCGGGTTTGTCACCGTGGCCGGGCTGATGGCGTGGAGGTAGGAAGTGACCAGATCGCCCCAGAAGGGATTGTCGTCCAGCACCACTGCGGGGCCGAGTTCGGCGGGGTTGTCCCGACCGGCTGTGCGCAGGGCCAGGAGAAACTGGATGGCATAGCTGGCGGTTTGGGGGCTGTATTCAAAGCCTTCGGGCAGCAGACCGCCCCGGGCATCTGTGCGGGTGGCGTTGTCCAGCAGGTAGAGCCACGCGCCCGTGGCGTTGGACAGATAGCCCTGCAGGGCCGGGCTGGCGTCGGCGGGGTCCAGGGCCAGGGAGATCATCCCCAGATTGCGCATATGGGCGGCGAAATAGTTGTTGCCCGCCCAGCGCACCTGCAAGCGGTCCGCGGTCAGGCTGGGGTCGTTGAGCAGACCGACGGGTTCCGGGTGATGATAGCCGCTCTGGATAATTTCATTGCCCCAGCGGGTGAAGACAGTGTTGATCGTCGCCTTGTCCGTCGCCGACAGCGTGTCGTAGATCCAGTCCACCGTCAACGGGAAGCCCTCCCCATACCAGCGCAGACGGTCCGAGTCTTCGGTGAAGAAGATGGGGTCCCGGAAGGGCGGGTAGACGGCGGTGTCCGGGTCGCCGGGGCAGCGATAGTTCTGCTCGGACGCGGGGCCAAGCGCCGCCGCATCCATTACGTGCATCAGCAGCGTGCGCGCCCGCTGGGTATAGGCGGCCCGTTCCGTCGGGCTGGGGTCGATCAGCGACAGAAAGGCGAAGAATTCGGCGTAGGCTTCGCTGGGGTATTCGCTGTAGCCGCGCTGACCACAATCTTCCCCTGGCACCCGCCCCTCGTCCATATCGCTCTTGGCCCGCTCGGCCAGGGGCAGCAGACCGTCCGCATAGAGCGGATTGGCCGCCGTGGCCCAGCCGCGTAGACGGGGCAGGTCCGCGGCGGTTATCCACAGCCGGGGGTGGTTGGTGGCTGGGGAAGAGGGCGCGTCTGGGCTGGTAGCCGGGGCTTTGGCCATCGCCGTGATGACTGTGGGCGGGGCCGCCGCGGCGGTGGGTGTCGGGTCATCGTCGCCACAGGCCACCATCCACAGCATACTTAACAGTACCCACAAAATCCGATATTGTACCTGCTTCATCGCTCTGTGCTCCTCTGCTTTTTTTCGTTTTCTTGTGCTGATTGAGGAGTATAGAGCGAATTTTGCAGCCATCGAGCCGTTTTTTACACAGAAACTACCTGATTGACTGACAGATTTTGTTTAGAATAGTGTAAGAAATGGTTTTTGTGTGA
>JAHDWH010000276.1 GCA_023384455.1 Caldilineaceae bacterium
CCAGTATTGACATTTGCCGCCAGGGATGGCGGCGCTCCCAGAGGCAGACAGAAACTGGACAGTCACAATCCGTAGGATCATTTACCCCTCCCACTGGAATATCGAGAGAATCCACATCCTATGACAACCAACAGCGAACGTCCTTTTGCCTTCAAAGACCTGCTTGCTATCCGAGACTACCGATTTCTCTGGCTCGGCCAGATCGTCTCTGATATGGGCGACAGTATGACCAGCCTGGCCCTGCTCCTGCTGGTCAATCACCTCACTGGCTCCACCGCAGCCCTGGCGACGATGGCGATTGTGCTGGCCCTGCCCAGCCTGACCTTCGGCCTCTTTGCTGGCGTGATTGTGGATCGCTCGGACAGGAAGCGGGTGATGATTCTTTCCGATCTGCTGCGTGGCCTCTTTGTGCTCGGTTTTGTGCTGGTGGACAGTCCGCAAAAGGTCTGGATGCTCTATGCCATCGGCTTTGCCCAGGCCAGCATCGCCACCTTTTTCAACCCGGCCCGGGGCGCGCTCATTCCCAATATCGTCCCCAAAAAGGGGCTGCTGTCGGCCAATTCCATCTCCCAGACCAGCCGCATTATCTTCGGGCTGCTGGGAACCGGGCTGACAGGCTTCATCATCGGGCAGTTCGAGCAATACTGGCTCATCTTCGTCATCGATGCCCTGACCTTTGCCCTCTCTCTGCTGCTGATTTCCAGGATCGGGTATAGCCACCAGCCCACAGGCGACGGCGCAGCCATCAATCTCCGACTCGTTGTCAGCGAGCTGGGCGAAGGGTTGAAGCTGACCTTCTCCAACCGGATTCTAACCGGCGCGATTGTGGCCTTTGCGGTCACGATGCTGGGCATCGGCGCGGTGAATGTGCTGCTGGTGCCCCTGCTCATCAACGATCTGCAAGTGTCCGAAGCCTGGTTCGCCCCTATCGAATTTTCCCAGACCGCGGGGATGGTCCTGGCTGGCTCCCTGGTCGCCTTTTTGTCGTCGAAACTGAAGGTGACAAACATCCTGGCGGGGGGGCTGATTCTGCTTGGGATTGTGGTGGCGTTGATGTCTCTGCCCACAGCGGTCTGGCATATTATGATCATCCTCTTCTTCGCCGGACTGTGCATTATCCCAAGCCAGGCGTCCGGCGCGACAATTGTGCAGACCGCTGTCCCCGACAACGTGCGCGGGCGCACCGGCTCCGCCAACAATGCGGTCATCACCACCGCGCAGTTGGTTTCGATGGGGCTGGCCGGTGTCGCCGCTGATCTGATCGGCGCACGCAACGTCTTCATCCTGGGCGGCGCAGTAGTGTCTCTGGCCGGGGTGGCTGCGCTGCTCATCTTCCGCGGGGCAGACCTTTCTTTGCCCGATGAAGCGGCCCCGCAGATTGAGGCGTAAAATGATGAACGAAGACATCGGGGGGACTACGAGCAATAAACACCAGATTTCAGCGATAAGCTTTCTGCCGTTGCTTGTTCTGGCAATCCTCGTCACTCTCGTGGCGCAGGCTTTTCATGAAACGGGCCACCGGATGGTGTACCAGCTTACGGGCCATTCTCCAGTTTGGGGTTTCACCAAATTGGTTCAGATTTGGGACACGCCCCCAATCAATCCGGCGGGATGGGTTGCGGTACGCGGCCCCGATGGCGAACCGGGGTGGTTGAGATTGAGTTCTCCTGTGGCAAGCACAGCCGAAGAGGCAGTTTCCGCAGCAGCAGGTCCCTTGGCAGGATTATTTGGTGCATTGCTGGGGCTGGCGCTCGCTCTCCTCAGCAAGAAACTCGTTCTGAAGCAGGTCGGTCTTGCTTTCTCGTTGAGCGCCTCGCTGGCAGCCGTCCTCTATTATCTCCGCAGCCCCCTGCGCACAGGCGGCGACGAGTACGACCTTGCCATATCGTTGGGTGTTTCGAAGTCTTTGGTTGAGATTCCGCTGGCACTGGCATTCGCTATCTGCCTGATTTGGGCCTTGCGCGAACTTCCGTCGTGGCGCGCCAGAGCGACGTGGCTGGGGACACTCCTGCTTGGTAGTGCGGCGATGGGCATTGCGATGATGAGCGCCGACAGCCTTGTGATTGCCCAGGTAGACGCGGGCAATCCCTGGTTCCGACCGATACTCGGAGTTACGTTCCCTGTCTTTCTGGCGAATGGGTTGGCGCTCATCGGGATTTGGCTTTGGGTTCGCTGGCAAACCAAACACACGAGGCTGTCTGAACAGCGTCAAGCCGAAGAAACCTTTCAAGTTGGAAGAGTGGGCACAAAATGAAACGACCGCTTTGGCTTGAGCTTCTTGCGATGGTCCTGATCCCAATTGTCGGCATGGCTTTGGGCGTTGGGGCTATGCTCCTGCTCAATCTCGGCCAGGCAGACTACGGCGCTCTGGTTGTCAATCTCTCCTTCTTGGCGGCGGCTATCGGACTGTGGCGAGTCTTCCGCTTTTCGCCGGAAGAGTTGGCTTTGCAGGTATTCCAGGGGCAGATAGGACGGCATCTGTTCCTTTCCCTGGGCATATGCCTGCTCTACCTGATCTTCTATATCTTTGCCATACGCATCGCAGGACTCAAGCCATTTTCCGCCAGCACGGCTTGGGGACTCCTGACCTATTTTGTCGTTGTCGTCGCCGAAGAACTCTACTTTCGCGGGATATTGTACGGCTTTCTGCAAAAGCGCTTCTCTGCAAAGACAGCGCTGGTAGTTACATCACTTCTGTTCGGGCTATTCCATGCGCAACAGGGATTGCGCGGGATGGTGTCGAGAACCTTCAGTGGCTGGCTGTGGGGCAGCGTACGTTACTCGTCTGGGATGATTTTCCTGCTCATCTTTCCCGTCCATTTTGCCTACAACGCAGTCTGGCTCTTGTTCGAGGGCAATTGGAACAATCCTCCGCTATGGGCCGTCTACGCCTTGCCCGCTGTCGAGTTTTTGATCGGATTGGCAATTGTGCTGTTGGGCAATCCTTCGCCAACATCCAATCAGCGTGCAGTGTAGGAGCGGATGATGAACTTCAATCGAACCTCCTCTGTACTTACGATCTTTCTGTGGGTTTGGCAATGGGCGTATGCGTGTACGCGGCGGGCATTTGTCCTTTTGACATCCATCTTGGCTCAACCCACGGCGGGCAGCAGCGACGTTTGACCCAATTGGTGTTACCATTGGGTGCCGGACTGAATCTTCCGGAAACAGGGCAGTTTGTGTGGATTGGCGGTGGGGAATGAGGGTATCTATGCGGAAGTCCTGTCTGTTCCTGCTACTCTGCTGTGGATTTCTGGCGGGATGCAGCGCCATTGCGCCCGGGGGCCAAGCCAAAAAGGATCGGACGGCCACTGTCCAGGCTTTTGTGGATTCCAACCGGGACGGCAAACGCAACGGGGGAGAAGCCCCTTTGCCTGATGTACTCATCGCGGCCCGCTCCAACATCCACGGCGAGATGACTTACACAGCCCAGCTAACGGATGGGGAGGGTGAGAGCCGTATCACGGCGACATACACCCATTTCTTTGACCTGCTGGCCCTTCTCCCCTGTGGCTATACCGCCACGACCCCGACTGTCATTGAGGCAAGACAAAAGGTCGCGTTTGGTTTTGCTCCGCTTGACCCACAACCCGCTGTCGCCGATTTTTACCTTCTATTCTGGCACGATGAGAATCAGGATGGCGTCTACCAATCGGGTGAAAGGCCCATTGCTGGCGAGATGCTCTACCTGGACCCCGGCCTGGCTTGGGGGAATACACCTGACATCGTGGCTGGGCCACTGGCTGTGCAGACGAACTCTGGTGGCGAGGCCGTTGCCAACCTGGGCAATAGCTGCGGTGAAGTGACTATCACAATTCCCACCGGTTGGCAGCCCTCCAGCGCCAGCGGCGAGGGTCTCTGGGCTGACGGGAAATATCGAGCCGCCTATCAGCCCGGGCGAACCAATATTTTTCTGGGGGTGATCCCGGATGAATAAACCGATGGGTATAGTTCACAATTGTCGGAAAGGTTGGGGAACGCACCAGATTAGCGACGCTGATTGAGTAGCCGAGTCTTCGAGGCGTATCGAAATCGAGGAGCGGGTCTACGAATGCCTGCGCAGAGGACCCGCTTAGGTTTCGATACAGCGGGAAACTGCCCCCGCCTATACTTCGACAGGCTCAGTACACCGCTAAACCGGCGCTAGTCTCCGACGATTGTAAACTATACCCTAAACCGATGACTCCATTGAGCCTGGCTCCGGTCTGTGCTATACTGCCGTCATCTGAAACCTCTGACTAGACCACTGACCACTGACTGATCTACCCGACACGGACATAAACTGACATATTATCACCTTGCCACCCGGTCATTTTGTCACCTTGTCAAGTATAGCATTCACCCTTCCCCCCTCCACCGGAGCGCGCCGTGCCTGCCCAACCCAATATCCTCGTCATAATGACCGACCAGCAGAAGGCGACGGCCAGCCATCTGTGGGGCAATCCCTTTTGCGAAACCCCCAGCCTGGCCCGCCTGGCCGCCGAAGGGGTGCTCTATGCGCACGCCATCACCCCCCACCCGCTCTGTATGCCGGCCCGGGTCTCTTTTTGGACAGGCCGCTACGCCCACAGCACAGGCAGCCGACGCAATGAGACGCCGATGCCGCCCGACGCCCTCCACGCCTTTAAGCTCTGGAAAGAAGCGGGCTACCGCTGCGGGCTGATCGGCAAGAATCACTGCTTCGTCGAACAAAGCGATCTGGACCTCTTCGATACCTGGTGTGAGATCGGCCACGGCGGGCTGCCCGCAGAGCCGACCACAAAGGGGATGGAATGGTTCCGGCCCCTGGACGGCATCCACGCCGCCCACGAACTGCGCCGCACCCTGACCCCCCAGAACCCCCGCTTTGGCTACGCCGTCTCGGATCACCTGCCCCTGGCGGATCACAGCACCGGGCTGGTGGCCGGGCAGACTGTGCGCTTTTTGGAGGAGCAGGGGCAGCAGCCCTTTGCCCTCTGGGTCTCCTTCCCCGATCCCCACGAACCCTGGGTCTGCCCCCGCGGCTATTTCGAGGAGATGGAGGATCGGGTGCAGCTTCCCCCCTGGCGGCCCGGCGAATTCAGCGACGGCACAGCCCCGGAACGCAACCGGGCGCTTTACGTAATGTTGGGTGTGCGCAACGAGGAGATCGACGATCTGCGCGGGCTGCTGGCCGCCTATTACGGGATGGTACGCTTTCTGGACGACGGGGTGGGGCAGATTCTGGACGCGCTGGAACGCACGGGTCTGCGTGAAAATACGCTTGTCGTCTTCTGCTCGGATCACGGCGACCTGATGGGGGAGCATCGGATGCAGTGCAAAGGCGGGGTCTTCTACGATGCGCTGGTGCGGGTTCCGTTGATTCTCTCCTGGCCGGGCCACATTCCCCAGGGCGTGCGCGACGATTCCCTGGTCAATCTCATCGATATTGTGCCCACCTGTCTGGCCTTGCAGGGGGCGCAGATTCCCCCCTCGATCCAGGGCGAACCCCTGCCCACGGTCACCGACACCCCGCCCCGGGACGGGGCCTTCTCCGAATACGGCGCGGGCGGGCCGCTCTTTCACCTCTCCGATCTGGCCCCACTGCCCGAACCCCACGGGCGGCGCACCCTCATCCAAACCCTGCGCTGGCGGGAGGCCGAGGGGCGGCGCAAAATGGTACGCACCCGGGAATGGAAGTATGTCCACGACCCGATGGGGGATCGGGACGAACTCTACGACCTGGCCGCGGACCCCTGGGAGCTGACGAATGTGCTGGACGATCCCGCCCACGGGGACGCGCTGGCCGATCTGCGCCTGCGCCTGGCCGATTGGAGCATCCGCACCGAAGACAGCCCACCGGTTGCCCTGCCGGAGGAGAAGTATTACCACCTCAGTTGATTCATCTTCTCCCCAACATCTGCTACAATCAGGAGACGGCAGACCTATCTCAGAATCTCATCATTCCATCATCCCATACTTTTCATCGCACCCTTACATCGAAATAAAAAGGAAAGTCCGTTGTTAAAAGCAGGCATTTTTTTAGACATGGAAAATCTGAGCCGAAATGGCGGGTGGGGTATCCGTTATGAAATTATCAAAGAGCTGGTGGCCGCCCAGGGGGAAATGGTTGTCCTGCGTGCCAACGCCTATCTGGCCGTGGATGTGGAGCGGGAGGGCGAGGACCCGGCCTATCGCCAGCGCTCGTCCGACTACCGGGCCGCCATCCGGCGCACAGGCTTTCACCTGATTCACAAAGAAGTACGCCGCTATCGGGACTCGGAGGGGGAGCTGGTGCTGAAGGCCAACGCCGACCTGGACCTGGCCGTGGATGCCCTGCTTCAATCGGACAATCTGGACTATGTTCTGCTGGGCAGCGGTGATGGCGATTTTTTGCGTCTGGTGCGCGCCCTGCAAAATCGGGGCAAGCGGGTGGACCTGCTCTCTTTTGCCAATACCAGCAGCGATCTGGTGCGCGAGGTGGACAACTATTTTAATGGCTTTCTGATTCCGGGTATTGTGCCCCCCGAAGGCGGGCGGGAGAGCCGGATGCGGGGGGTGATGCACGCCGTCCACGAGGACAGGGGCTTTGGCTTCCTGACTGTGCGCACCGGGTTGGGGCCAGACGACGTGCGCTACGACGTATTCTGCCATATCAGCGACTTTACCCGCAGCGGCCAACCCATGGACAACGTATCCTTTGCCAGCCTGCGCAGTCGCCGGGCCGTTATCGAATTCGACCTGACCCCCACCGAAGATGGCCGGGTGAAAGCGGTCAACGCCAGGGAATTCCGTTGGGCGGGTCGTTTTGAAAGCAGCCCAATCAATGGGGAGAAGGAATGATTGCGATTGCCGACGAAAGGCTGGCCCGGCAGATTCAATTTCTGCTGGAGATCGATGGGCTGAAACAGGTGCTGCGCCGCTCCCTCATTCTTGGCTCCGCCCGGCGGGAGAACTCAGCGGAACACTCCTGGCATCTGGCGATGCTGGCGCTGATCCTCCACGAACACGCCAACGAACCCGTGGACCTGCTCTACACGATCAAACTGCTGCTGATTCACGATATTGTGGAGTTGGACGCGGGGGACACTTTCGCCTACGATTTCGAGGCGGGCAAATCCAAAGCGGAACGGGAGCAGGACGCAGCCCAACGCATCTTTGGGCTGTTGCCCACGGACCAGGCCGGTGAGTTGCGCGCGCTCTGGGAGGAGTACGAGGGGATGCAGAGCGCCGAGTCCCGTTTCGCCAATGCCCTGGATCGGCTGATGCCGATGTTCCACAACCTGGCCGACGGGGGCACTACCTGGCAAACCGGTGGGGTGCGCCCCCAATTTGTGGCGGATCGGGCCGCGGCCATCGGCGAGGGTTCTGCCGCGCTTGCCACACTGGCCGGGGAGATTCTGCGCCAGGCCCAGGCCAATGGGCTGTTTGGGGAGGCGAGTTAGAAGTACACCCGACAATGTGCGGTTGCAAACCGCACCTACAAATTAGGGTAACTGTTCAGCCACCCCACCCTACCCCGCCCCATTCCAGGGAGGGAAGTGGATCGACTCCTCCCCCACAGTGGGGGAGGTTGG
>JAHDWH010000002.1 GCA_023384455.1 Caldilineaceae bacterium
TCACCCACTTTTGTGTTCTATTTTTCAGGGCAGGCCACACGACCGACAGACACCGGACAACGATGAAAATAGGAATGTAGATTGCGCAGATTTTATCCGTGTGAACCCGTTCTTTCCGTGTTCATCCGTGTTCTATTTTTCAGGGCAGCGGGATAGCTACAATGCACCTTCTCCGTCTCTTCGCAGTTTATCTGCGCCTGGGGCTTCTGGGCGAAATGGAATACCGGGCCAATTTCTGGATCAACCTTTTCCAGTCTTTCCTGGAATTGGCGGTTGCTCTGGGCGGTCTGGCTGTTGTCTTTGACCACACGGATACTCTGGGCGGCTGGCAGCCCGATGAACTGTTGGCCCTGGTGGGCGTCTACTTCCTGATTGCGGGGCTGATGCGCGCGCTGGTTCAGCCCTCGATGCAGTTGTTTATGGAAGACATCCGCAAAGGCACGCTGGATTTCAAACTGACAAAGCCGGAAGATGCCCAATTGCTGGTAAGTATCCAGCGGGTGGAAATCTGGCGGCTGGTGGACGCGGTGGTCGGGGTAATTGTGCTGGGCATCGCCCTTTCCCGGCTGGGCACGCAGATCGGTCTGACTGATGTGCTGATCTTTGGCATAACCCTGGCCGCGGGTGCGCTGATCGTTTACAGCTTTTATATGATTCTGGCGACCTGCGCCTTCTGGTTTGTGCGGGTGGAGAATATCCTCGTCATCTTCCAGTCTATGTACCAGGCAGGCCGTTGGCCGGTGACTATCTACCCCGGCTGGCTGCGCTGGATTCTCACCTTTCTGGTGCCGGTCGCCTTTGCCACAACCGTGCCCGCCTCGGCCTTCACCGGGCGTATCGAGCCGGGCCTGTTGCTGGGTTCGCTGGGGCTGGCTGTTGCTCTGTTTATTGCGGCCCGTCTTTTCTGGCGCTATGGCATCCGCTTCTACTCTGGCGCTTCGGCGTAGAAAAGATGGCGGGATGAGGAGAGGATAGGGGATGCCCCTTCCCGCATCATCCCCTCACCCCAGATTTGTGCCGATCTATCAATCGACCACCCAACCACCCGGCCAATCCTATGCACATCCTACTCACTTCTGCTGCTACACCTCTGACCCGGGGACTGGCTGACGCCCTGGCCCCAGCCTATGCCCTCCGTCTGACCGAACGGGCAATGATTTCCTCAACCCACGAATTTGCGCTTTCTGATTTGGGCCACGACGCCTCCACCAATCTGCTGGTGCGGGGGATGGATGGGGTTGTACATGTGGACGCAAGGGTTGGGGAAGCCGACACCGGCGCGCTGATCGACCAGTCCACCCGCTGCACCTACAACCTGCTGCTGGCCGCAGCCGGGGAAGGGGTGAAACGGGTGGTCTATCTGAGTACACTGGCGTTGATGGCAGCCTATGACGGCTACCTTTACGATACCCGCTGGCGGCCCCACCCTACCACCGACCCCTTCGCCCTGACCAAATTTCTGGGCGAAGCCACCTGCAAGGAGTTTGCCAGGGAGGGAAAGGTGGCGGTGACGGTTCTGCGGTTGGCAAAAGAGATACCCGCCGCGTCTGTTGCCGCGGCCATCAGCCAGGCTCTGACCACCGACCGCCCGCTCTGGGATATCCAGCACGTGGCATAAATCTCATTTTCTTTTTCCCTTTGTGGTTTCTATTTTTTCGCCTTTCCAGTGGAGCACCCTATGAATGTTCTCATTCTCGGCGCTGCGGGGATGCTTGGCCCCTACGTCGTCCGCCATCTGGCCCCCCGCTACACGCTGCGTATTTCGGATGTGCAGCCGCCTGGGGACCCCTTGCCCGGTGAATTTATACAGGTGGATGTGGTAAACCGGGAGCAGGTGCTGGCCGCGGCCGAGGGGATGGACGCTATCATCAATCTCTCTGTCCTGCGCCAGGATCGCAAAATAGCCTTCGATGTCAATACGCTGGGTTGCTATCATATGATGGAGGCGGCGGTCACCCATGGCATCCGTCGAGTGATCAATACCGGCCCCCATTTCACCCTGGCCGGGCGCAGTTACGAGATGTTCGACTACGACATCGGCCCGGACATTCCGCCCCAACCGGGCACGAATCTCTACGCGCTGAGCAAGTCCCTGGGCCACCAGATCAGCCGGGTCTATGCCGAGCAGCACGACCTTTATGTGCAGATGTATCTTTTCTACAACTTCCGCGACCCGACAGATGTGCCTCTGGGCAGCCGCCACGCGCCCTTCTCAATCTCCTGGGAGAACGCGGCCGAAGTCTTTTCCCTGGGGCTGGAAATCCCCTTCGAGAAGTTGCCCTCCCGCTGCGAGGCGTTCAATATCTTTACGGATATGCCCCACGGCAAATTCAGCAACGAAAAGGCCAAACGAATTCTCGGCTTTCAGCCACGCAATGATATTTCGGGTTTGTGGAGAGTGGATAAAGGGATGATGTGATGGTAAAGACGCGTCTTTAACCATCACATCATCCCTTTACTTGCCCCTATTTCCCAATTTTGACGTAACTGTTCAGCCACCCCACCCTACCCCTCCCCATTCCAGGGCGGAAACTGGATCGACTCCTCCCCCACAGTGGGGGAGGTAGGGTGGGGGCGAGCAGTTACAAAAGAGTAGAGACACGGCTTAGCCGTGTCTCTACTCTTTTGAGTGCTTATTTGGTTGCTCTGCCCGCTACGCTTACTGCGCCGCTGCCAGAATCTGCGCCGAGGCTGTATTCACCCACTCGATAACGGTGGAGGGATAGACGCCCATCCACAGCGTCGCCACGGTACAGATGACCAGGCTGATTTGGATGCCGATGGGGGCGACTAATGCGGTTCCCTTTTCGTCGGTGAAGAACATTGTGCGCACGATATTCAGGTAGTAGAAGGCGGCGATACCCGCATTGACCAGACCCGCGGCGGCCAGCCAGAAATACTGGTGCTGGATGGCTGCGCCAAAGACGTAGAACTTGCCCAGAAAACCGCCGGTCAGGGGGATACCCGTCAGGCTGAGCAGGAAGATGACGAACATCACCGCCAGCCCCGGCGCCCGGTGGATCAGCCCGTGGAAGGCGCTGAGTGCTGTGCTGCCAGTGGTCTCTTCCACGGCCATAATCACCAGGAAGGCGCCCACATTTGTAAAGAGATAGGCAAAGAGATAGAGCAGCACACCGTTCAGCCCGTCCATGCCGCTGGTGGAAAAGGAGGTCACAGCCACCAGCCCCATCAGAATATAGCCGGCCTGGGCCACAGAGCTATAGGCCAGCATCCGTTTCACATCGGTCTGGCGCAGCGCGGCCAGATTGCCCATTGTCATTGTGAGGATGCTCAGCCCAGCCAGGATCGGCACCCAATTGACCTGGAAGGGGGCCAGACCGACGATAAAGACCCGGGCCAGCACAGCGAAGGCCGCGGCTTTGGAAGCCGTGGAGAGATAGATTGCTATCGGTGTGGGCGAGCCTTCGTAAGTGTCGGGAACCCACTGGTAGAAGGGGGCCAGACTGGCTTTGAAGCCCAGACCGGCCAGGGTCAGCACTGTAGCGGGAATGGCTGCAAAGGCGATGCCGGTCATCTTCTCGTGGCCTTCCATGGCCGCTGCAAAGAAGGTGGCGATGTCGGCCAGATAGAGCGAACCCGTCGCGCCGTAGAGCAGGCTGATGCCGTAGAGCATCACCGCCGAAGCCACGGAGCCGTAGAGGAAGTATTTCAGGCCCGCCTCGTTGCTGCGTCGATCTTCCCGCAGGAAGCCAGCCAGCATATAGCTGGTGATGGAGAGGAATTCAATCGCAATGTAAATCAGCACCAGATTGTTGGCGCTGGCCGCCACACACATGGCCAGGCTGACCATTATGAAGAAGGTCCAGAATTCGCTCTGGTTCTTCGTGCGCTTGTTCATATAGCCGCCGCCAGCAATCGCCACCAGCACCATCCCGGCCAGGATCGTGACTTTGATGAACATAGCAAAGCTGTCGATGGTCATCATCCCATAGGCCACTTGCGGCTCTGTCACCTTCAGTTGGAGCATGCTGGCGAGCAGCGCGGCCGCAACGAAAAGGATAGTGAGCGCCATATAGCTTGCGCCCGTGCGCTTGCCCTGTGCTTTGGGATCGCTCGCCACATCCAGGCAGAAGATCAGCAGCCCGCCGGTGAGGAGTATGATCTCAGGTAAAATCAATCCGAGGTCGTTCAAGACAGCACCCCCGTTAGGAAGAATTCAAAAACCGGGTCTTTCTGAAAAACCCGGCTCTTTGACAACTAAAGACTGCTGACGAAATTCAACAGTTCCATGGCCGATGTGTTGAAGAAGTCCAGCAGGGGCGTCGGGTAGATGCCCAGCAGGAACATACCCGCCACCAGCGGCCACAGGGTCCACTTCTCAAAGGCCACCACATCGGTCGGGCCGTCCGCGTGCCTGCCGTCGGCCGTCGTCCAGTGGTCCACCTTCGTCGCATCGTACTCGCCCAGGAAGACATTCTGGATGATGCGGTAGAGGATGTAGACAGCGGTGATGACGATACCGATGGTGCCAAAGGCCGCCCACAGGGGAGCCAGGGCAAAGGCACCCCGGAAGGTGAAGAACTCGGCCCAGAAGCCGGCCAGACCGGGCAGACCCAGGCTGGCAAAGGCCGCCACCATCATCAGGCCGTAGTAGTGGGGGGTCTTGGACGACAGCCCGCCAAACTTGGCCAGGTCACGGGTGTGCGCCCGCTCGTAGATGATACCCACCAGGAAGAACAACGCCCCGGTGATCAGGCCGTGGTTGAACATTTGCAGGGTCGCGCCGTTGAGAGCCATCGCCGCGCTGTCTTTGAGCGCTTCCGGGGTCAGATGGAAGGCATTGGCAGCCGTTTCCAGGGCTTCCGGTGTCATCACCATCGCCGCCGCGCCGATGCCGAGGACGACGTAGCCCATATGGCTGACCGAACTGTAGGCAATCAGCCGCTTCAGGTCGGTCTGGGCCACGCAGACAAAAGCGCCATAGACAATCGCAATCGCGCCCAGAGCCACCAGCCAGGGAGCCCAGTAGACGGAGGCATTGGGGAAGGTGGGCAGCATAATACGCAGCAGGCCATAGGCGCCCAGCTTCAGCAGCACACCGGCCAGGATGACCGAACCAGCCGTCGGCGCTTCCGTATGCGCGTCGGGCAGCCAGGTGTGGAAGGGGAAGCTGGGGACTTTGAAGGCAAAGCCCAGGAACAAGCCCCAGAAGGCCAGGCTGGCCAGGGTCAGGTTGTCAGCAAAGGGCTGGGCTTTGGCCGCTTCCAGAATGTCGAAAGTGCCTGTGGCAAAGTAGACACCCAGAATCGCCAGGAGCATCGCCACCGAACCCACGAGGGTATAGATGAAGAACTTGACCGATGCGTAGCCCCGGTTGGCTCCCCCCCAGACGCCGATGAGGAAGTACATCGGCACCAGGCTGATCTCCCAGAAGACGTAGAAAAGCACGTAGTCCAGGGACATAAAGACGCCCAGCATACTCATCTGCAAGAGGTGCATCAGGAAGTAGTATTCCTTGACCCGCTTGTGGATGACCCCCGCGCTGTAGAAAAGGCTCAGCGTCGAGAGCAGCGCGGTTAGGAAGATCAACGGAACGCTCAACCCATCCACGCCCAGATGGAAACTGGCGTTGAGTTGGGGAATCCACTCGGCATTCACATTGAACTGCATCCCGCCCACGGTAAAGTCGTAGGCCGTCAGCAGATAGATACTGAGGCCCAGGGGAAGCAGGCTGGCGAAAACCGACCCATTTTTGATGAGCCTGTCGTTGCTGCCAAAGAGCAGCACCAGCAGCGCCGACACCACCGGCCAAAACAAAATGACTGTTAAAACAATCGAATCAAGCGATTCCATGAAATCTTCTCCTCAGGAACGGACGAGGTGTTACATTCTCAGAAGTCCGACTTTCAGAAGTTCGACTTTTCGCAAAAGTCGAACTTCTGAAAACTTCTTCTAAACCAGAGTCATAATCAACGGCAGAACGCTCAGGAAGAGCCAAACGGCTGCCATTAGTAAACCAAAGAGCAGATAGGCCTGAACACGACCGTCCTGCAACATCCGGGTAACGCTGCCGGCCTGATCCGAGAGCCAGCCCAGCCCCGTCACCGCGCCGTCTACCACAATGCGGTCAAAGGCGGCCAGCACAGCGCTGAACCAGAGCGCCACACGACCGATGGCGTTGATCAGCGGGTCGATGACCCATTCCCGGTCAAAGAGGGCCAGGAACTTGGAGAGCGCCATTGTGAAGGCGATGATTGTGGCGCTGTAGAATTCGTCCACCCAATACTTGCGATGCCAGGCCCACCAGATGGGGCCGAGCAGCTTGGAAAGAGGGTCGATCTGCCCTTCCTTCAAACCCTTGCCGTAGATCACATAGCCCAGCCCCAGCCCACCCAGCGCCACCACCAGGGATGCCACCAGAGGCACGTAATTGAACTCCAGGACGTGGGGGTGGAGGTGCATATATTCCAAATAGGGTTCGATGAAATGTTCGATCCAGTTGGGAACAATGCCACCGATGACCGGGAAGTGTTCGGGAATGCCCACCCAGCCAGCCACAATCGCAAAGAAGCTGATGAGGATCAGCGGGGTCGTCATCGCCGGGACACTCTCAGGCGCGTGGGACGCACCCTCGGAGCGGGGCTTGCCCAGGAAGGTCAGCCCGATCTGGCGCATTGTGTAGAAGGCAGTCAGGAAAGCGGCCAGGGCCAACGTGCCAAAGACCCACAGGTGGTTGCCGCCCCAGGCGCTGGCCAGAATCTCATCCTTCGACCAGAAACCGGCGGTGATCAGCGGGAAGCCGGAGAGGGCCAGACCGCCGATGATAAACGTCCAGCCCGTGCGGGGCATCCGTTGCAGCAGACCGCCCATATTGCGCATATCCTGGGGGTCGTTTGGGTTCAGGTCGCCGTCCGAGCGATGGACCAGATGTCCGTGGCCGTGATCGTCGTGGCCGTGGGCATCGTGCCCGCCGTGTGCGTGGGCGTGATGGAAGCCGTGCTCCACCCCGTGAATGACGCTGCCCGACCCCAGGAACAACAGGGCTTTGAAGAAGGCGTGGGTGAGCAGGTGGAAGAGGGCCGCCACATACGCGCCCATCCCAATCGCCGCCACCATATAACCCAACTGGCTGATAGTGGAGTAGGCCAGCACCCGCTTTACATCCCACTGAGCCATCGCGATTGTGGCCGCAAAGATGGCCGTGAAGCCGCCGATAAAGGCCACAAATTGGAGCGCACTGGCCGAGACTTCCCCGGTGTACTCATAGATGGGGAACATCCGCACCAGCAGGAAGACGCCCGCCGAAACCATTGTGGCCGCGTGAATCATCGCGCTGACCGGTGTCGGCCCTTCCATAGCGTCGGGCAGCCAGACGTGGAGGGGGAACTGGGCGCTCTTGCCGATTGTCCCAAAGAAGATGAGGACGGCAATCAGCGCAATCCAGGGAACTGTGCCGATGAAGGGAACGTTGGCTGTGCTGTGGGCCAGTTGTTCCAGATTCTCGGCGGTAAAGAGTTCGGAGAAGCGCAGGCTGCTCGGCTCGCTGCGGATGTAGAGCAGCAGCATCCCGATCAGCATCACCGCATCGCCGATACGGGTGGTCATAAAGGCTTTGATCGCCGCAGCTTTGGCTGTGGGCTTCTCGTACCAGAAGCCGATGAGCAGATAGCTGCACAGCCCCATAATCTCCCAGAAGATGAAGAACATCAGGAGACTATTGGAGACGACCAGCCCCAGCATACCCGTGGCAAAGAGGCTGATGTAGGCGAAGAAGCGGCTGTAGCGGGGGTCTTTGCCCTGGGCCACGGCTTCGGGATAGGCGGCCGCGCTCAGATGGCCCGGAAAGGTCATATACCCGCTGGAGTAGATGAAGATCATCAGCACCAGAAAGGGGACCATAAAGAGCATCAGGGCGTTGGCCGGGTCCACCGCAAAGCCGATGACGAACTCACTCGTCCCCGTGGGGATGGAGTAGAGCGCCTGGTCGATGGGGTGTTCGCCGAAATGTTCGGCGAAGAAGGAAGCGAAGGCGATGCCCCAGCCCAGAATCCAGCTCAAAACGGCCGCGCTCACCGCCACCAGAGTTGTGCCCCGCTTGTTGCGGTTCAACCCCAGGACGATGGCGAGAAAAGCCAGAAAGGGCGGGATGGGTACAATCCACGCTGCGTTAAAAATGCCATCCATAGACAGACCTCATTGGCGTGCGTTACGACAATTGATATTTCAAATGAGTCAAAAAGAGGACGCAGATTTTAATGATTTGAATTGATAAACGCTGATTGAGTCCGATAAAATCTGCGAAAATCAGTTGTTTCTGCGTAATCTGCGTTCTAACTCTTCTACTTTCAGCCGGCTTCGGCTGGGGGGCGCAGGCTGTTGAGCAGATTGCCAACCCCATAACCGACGACCAGACCGACAAATCCCAGGGCCAACAGCCACAGATCCCCAGAGACACCCAGGGCGGAACCGATGCCGATAAAGAGAATCCCACCGATCAGGGAAATCAGCAGCAGACGGCTCTGCTCCGATTTGCGCTGTTTGGCAATCGCCAGCAGCGTCACCGCCTCTTGCCGCTCCGGCGCGTGCTTCACCACTTCCTTCAGCGCGTGATAGGCCCCTGTGAAGTTGCCCTCACCCATCTTTTCCTGGGCCATTGCGTAGAGGAAATCACACTGTTCCTCCAGTGTACCCGTCAATAGTTGTTTGGGCATACGTCTCTGATTCCGGGAATCGGCCAGAGAATTAGGGAAATCCGAAAGAACCCGTGGCCGATTCCCGGAATCGGGTTTGCGAAACATTACCCGGCCAGGAGGTTCAACTCCTCCAAATCCACCGTCTTGCGTTCCCGGTAGACCGAGATAATCAGCGCCAGCCCCACGGCAGCTTCGGCTGCGGCCAGGGCGATGATCAGCACGGCAAAGACCTGCCCGGCCAGATCGGCCTGGGCCTCGCCGTAGCGCCAGAAGGCCACCAGATTGATGTTGGCCGCGTTGAGCATCAGCTCAATGCTCATCAGCACAGCGATGGCGTTCTTGCGGGCCAGCGCGCCATAGAGACCCGCGGAGAATAGAAATGCGCCTACCAGTAAATATCCGGTCAATGGAACCACGGATGCGTCCTCCTGCGTGCAAAAGTGAGCAGTTATCAGTAAACAGCCATCAGTGAGCAGCCCGTCCGCCAAACTGATAACTGGTCACTGCTTACTTCTTTAGTTATCCCGCGCCAGCATCACCGCGCCCACAAGCGCGACCAGCAGCAACAGCCCCAGCACCTCAAATGCAACGACATAGGAAGTGACAAACTGTACGCCCAGCGCTGCAATCATCGACTCGTCGGCCAACACAGGCGCGGCGCTGTCGGCCCAGGGAATCGAACCGATGAAGCCGTAGAGGGCCAGGAAGATCAGGACTGCAAAGAGACCGGTCTTGCCCCACTGGCGGTTGAGCGGCGAAGTCTTGCCATACATCATCGAACGGGTGAGCATAATGGCGAAGACAATGAGCGTGGCAATCGCACCCACATAGACCAGCACCTGACTGACGGCCAGAAACTCAGCTTCCAGCATCACATAAAGCCCGGCTACGCCAAAGAGCGTTGCCACCAGGGCCAGCGCGCCGTGGAATAGATTGCGGGCCAACACCACACCCAGCGCCGAGGCACAGGTGAAGAGTGCGAAGCCGGTAAAGACCAGTTGGCCGATAGTGGGTAGGGGAGGCAATTCTGGCATCGAAAAACCTGCGCTTCCTGCGTGAAATGAGTCAAAAAAATTCTGTACAGATACTGTCTGTCCGTCTGTCAGAAACGTGAAACGTGAGATCGTCCGAGTGCTCTCACGTTTCACGTATCACTCGCCATCTTTAGTACATCGCGTACGTATCGGCCTTTTGCATTGTGCCGATCAGCGAAGTCGGCTCGAAGGAGCGTTTGGTGCCCATTGTGTCGCTCTTAATGTAGCGTTGCAGAACGGTCGCCACCACCCAAATCACGCCAATATTCGCCAGGAAGATAAGGGCGTAGATGACCGGATCGCGGAAGGGCAATTTCTGGACAATCGCCTGTACAATAATCAGACCAACACTGGCCGGAACCAGCACCTTCCAGGCGAAGTACATCATCTGGTCGATGCGGACGCGGGGAAATGTGCCGCGCACCCACTGTTGCAAAACGTAGACGGCGTAGCTCTTAATAAAGAAGTAGCCGAGACCCAGAACCGGGCCGATGACGGGCAGACCCACGCCCGGCCCCTGCCAGCCACCCAGGAAGAGAACGGCCATCAGGGCCGAGAGCACCCAGGCGTTGACAAACTGGGCCAGGAAGAACATAGCGAACTTCATCCCTGAATATTCGATGTGAAAACCGGCGATCAGTTCCGATTCGGCTTCCAGCAGGTCGAAAGGGGTCAGTTCGGCCTCGGCCAGGGAGCTGATGAAGAAGATGAGCATCGCGGCCGGCATCATAATACCCAACCAGCCGATGCCCAGATTGAAGCCGCCGATAGTCAGGGATTGAAACTCTGTAATTCTGCCAAAGCTCATTGTGCCGGTGACCAGCACGACGGTCAGAATGGAGAGTACCATCGGAATTTCGTAGCTGAGCAACTGGGCTACCACCCGAAAACCGGCCAGCAGCGCATATTTGTTGTTGCTGCCCCAGCCCGCCATCAGCGCCGCCATCACACCAATAGAGCCGAGAGCCACCACAAAGAGCACGCCCACATTCAGGTCCATACCGATCAGACCGGGGGCGAAAGGCACGACGGCCAGCAGAATCAGTACACCAAAAACCGAGAGGATAGGCGCCGCATTGTAGGCCAGAAAATCGGATTGGCTGGGCGTAATAACCTCTTTGGAGATCAGTTTGGCCGCGTCGGCCACCGTCTGAAAGAGACCGTAGGGGCCGAGACGATTGGGACCGAGACGGTCCTGTATCCGGCTGATAGCCTTGCGGGTGATCCAAATCAGCAGCAGGGCGGAAATCATCCCAAAGTTGACAAGGATAAATGCCCCAATGCCGTAGGCGATACCCAGCGCCAGCATATCGGGCAGACCCAGCCCGGTCAGCAGCCCGACAATCCCATCACTCCACGTTGAACCTTGCATCCGTTTGCCTCCAACCCCAGGGGCGTGCGCAATCGATAAATTTCAGAAAGATTCCAGCCAAGACCAGCGCCGGTTGAGTAGAAGCCGCTTAAGAAAGCGGGCTTTTTCCAGCCGTATCGAAACCAGGTGGGGTCAACCGAAGCTTACTGCCACTCCAAAGCACCTTTGCGCCAGTCGTAGAGCAGACCGACAATGAGCAGCAGCACAAAGAAAATTGTCGCAAAGACGGCGAACATACTCAATTGGCTGTAGGCGACGGCGATGGGAAAGAGGAAGATCGCCTCCACATCAAAAACCACAAAGACGAGACCAATCAGGTAATACTGGGCACGGAACTGCACCCACGTATCGCCGATGGTTTCCACACCGCTCTCGTAGACTGCGTTCTTCACCGGGTCGGGTCGGCGTGGCCCCAAAAGATGGCCCATGACGATAGCCGCCACCGGCAATATCAGCGCAATCGCTGCCATAATAAGAATGAATGCGTACTGAGACAGCATACGTGCCGCTCCTTCAAATTCCGATTGTGTGGAAAAGTACAAACGCCTAGCAGTATAGCATAGCGGTTTTGATTTGGAAAAGTCTGCAAGACAAAGATTGGTGTCTACACTACAACAAAGCTCCAAATTTCACAAAACTGGATATGGCTTTGACAGCCCCTCCCTTCCGTGCTACAATGCCCCCGTTCGTGTAAAAATGCACGAACGAATCCCGCCCCAATCTCCGCTAGCACGATTCCGGGAATCGGCCACAGAGTCTCTCGGCTCTCCCGTCATCATCTGGCTGATTCCGGAATCAAACCTGCCCGTCGCAGCGAAAGGGACGCACGATGGCAATTGATTATTTGCCTCTGCTGATTATGATTGTGCTTGGCGTCGGTTTTGGCGCGATTGTCTTGATTCTGCCGGCCATTCTGGGGCCAAAAGAGACAAACTCGCAGAAACTGGAACCCTACGAATCGGGCATCATTCCTTTCTCCGATGCCCGCCGCCGCTTCCCAGTCAAGTACTATCTGGTGGCGATGCTCTTTCTCATCTTTGACATTGAAGTCATCTTCCTCTACCCCTGGGCCGCGGTTCTGCGTGACCTGCGGGTCTTTGCGCTGGTGGCAATGGCCCCCTTCCTGCTGATTCTCATCGTCGGCTTTATCTACGAATGGAAAAAGGGCGCGCTGAAGTGGGGGTAGGGCAGCAGGTGACTAGTACACCCCGGCGTAAATAGACCAATAGTTCCTGCTCCCCGCTGGCCCATGACCAGCGACAGTTCCCCTCTTGGCAGCACCGGGTTCGTGACCCGGCGGGAGCAGTCATAGGTATTGGTCTATTTACGCCGCCGTGTACTAGCGCCGGTTGAGTAGCCGAGTCTTCGAGGCGTATCGAAACCAAGCGGGTCAGCGGAGAATTCTTGTAGACCCGTTCGCTTGGTTTCGATACGCCCTCCGCAGACTCCGGGCTACTCAACCAGCGCTCACTGGTCAACGAAATACACAATACGCAATTGTTGTAGGTGGCAAGTTCACGCACCACGCACTACGAGGCATTTATGGGTATTGAACAAAAAGCACCCGACGGTATAGTAACAACCACACTGGACAGTCTGATCAACTGGGGCCGCGCCAACAGCACCTGGCCGCTCCTCTTCGGTCTGGCCTGCTGCGCCATTGAGATGATCGCCACGGGCACAGCTCGCCACGACATCGCCCGCTACGGCTCGGAACTCTTTCGGGCCAGCCCCCGTCAGGCAGACCTGATGATTGTCTCTGGTCGGGTGAGCAACAAAATGGCCCCGGTCATCAAGCGTATCTACGACCAGATGTCCGCACCCAAGTGGGTAATTGCGATGGGCATCTGCGCCAGCGCGGGTGGTCCCTTCAACAACTACGCCATCATTCAGGGCGTGGACAAAATTATTCCGGTGGATGTCTATATTCCCGGCTGCCCGCCTCGCCCCGAAGCGCTCCTTTTTGCGCTGGAGAAGTTGCGGGAGAAGCAGGGCCGGGAGAGCATCGACGACTGGCGCAAGCCCAAGCAGATTGCGCCGACGGTGGACGAGATTCTGCCGTTGGGAGCGTAGACCAGAAATGGCGACTGTCCGAATTTAGCCGTCGAAGCGTGAAACGTGAAACGTGAGAGCATTCGATGAAATTCACGTTTCACGCGTCACGCTTCTCAAGCGGAGTTCCTAGAATATGCCGTTGAACACTTCCCCCCGCGTCCGTCCCTACGAAACCCTGCCCAGTCTGAACGTGCCGGGGATTCCTGCCGTGGCCCCTATGCCCAGCGGCGAAAGCGCCGACACCACCCGCGTGGCCGAGCGCTTCGGCGGGGATGTGCTGGCCGCGGGGATGCACAACGGCAATCAGGTGCTATACGTCAAGCCGGAAAAGCTGGTGGAGGTTGCCCAGTTTCTCAAGAGCGATCCCCAACTGCGCTACGAGTCGCTGATCGACGTGACCGGCCTGGACCGCAAGGAACTGCCCATCGGCGGGGGCGCGGCCCGTTTTCAGTCTGTGGCCCAGTTGCGCTCCTACAGCCGCAAGCAGCACATCACACTGGTGGCCGACTGCACCGGCGGCGACAAACCCAGTATCCCCAGCCTGACCGCCGCCTATCAGGGCGCGGAGTGGCCGGAGCGGGAGTGCGCCGACCTGATGGGCATCAGCTACACCGGTCACCCGGACCCCCGTCGCATTTTGATGCCCAAGGGTTGGCCCAATCATCCCCTGCAAAAGCATATCCCTGTAGGCGGCGAGGAAGTCCCCTTTTCCCTGACCTGGGACGACCCGGAGTTTGAGACCCTGGGCACGCAGATTCTCCCGTCCATTAGCCACGCCCCCGATATGCCTCCCGGTATGAACCGGGAAAATATGGTGATCAATATGGGTCCCCACCACCCCAGCACCCACGGCGTGCTGCGGCTGGTGGTGGAGTTGGACGGCGAGCGGGTGGTGAGCATCGACCCGGATTTGGGCTATCTGCACAGCGGCTTTGAGAAGACCGGCGAAAGCAAACGCTACAAAGATTTTGTCTACTACACCGACCGGATGGACTATCTCTCCGGGATGAACAACAATCTGGCCTATGTCCTGACTGTGGAGCATATGCTGGGCGTCGAGATTCCCGAACGGGCGCAGGTCATCCGGGTGATTATGGGTGAGTTGCAGCGCATCTCCTCCCATCTCTTCTGGCTCTCCACCCACGTGCTGGACGTTTCTGGCACAGGTATGTCCTTATTAATGTATGCCACCCGGGAACGGGAACGAATTCTCGACCTCTTCGAGATGGTCTGTGGCGCACGGCTGACTGTCAGTTATATTCGTGTGGGCGGCGTCTGGGCGGATTTGCCCGAAGCCTTCCTCGCCCATTTGCAGGACTTTGTGCGGGTGATGCCCGGCAAAATCGACGACTACGAGCGGATGCTCACCGAGCAGCGGGTCTGGAACGACCGCTTGCGGGGCATCGGCGTTCTCAGTCGGGAGCAGGTGATGGAGATGGGGCTGACCGGCCCGATGCTGCGGGGCAGCGGCGTGGACTGGGATCTGCGCCGGGATATGCCCTACGGCGGCTACGAAAATTATGATTTCAAAGTGCCGGTGCAGACCGACGGCGACGGCTACGCCCGCTATCTGGTGCGCATGGAAGAGATGCGCCAGAGTCTGCGTATCATTGGGCAAGCGATCAAAAACCTGCCCGACGGTCTCTACAAGACCGACAACCGCAAAGTCACCCCGCCGCCCCGAGCCGAGCTGGACCTGAGTATGGAATCCCTCATCCATCACTTCAAACTGATGACCGAAGGTTTCCACGTCAATCCCGGCTTCTACTATCACGGCATCGAAGGCAGCAAAGGCGAACTGGGCTTCTATCTCTACAGCGACGGCTCGCCCCGGCCCTACCGCCTGCACATCCACGGGCCGAGTTTCAATAACCTTTACGCCATCGACACAATGAGCCGGGGCGAGATGCTCTCGGATATTGTGACGAATATTGGCTCGATCGATATTGTGCTGGGGGAAGTGGACAGGTAGCAGAAGTACACGGATTTTCACGGATAGGATGGATTTTCACGGATTTTTTTCTTTATAGAGAACAGTTCCCCATGCGACGGGTTGCGCCACGGGGGATGAAAATGTAGGTCGGACTGTTAGTCCGACGGGCCTGCAACGTCGCTGGTCGGTCCGACGTACGAATGGCTATTTTCAGGGCAGTTTTGCTTGTAGGATTGAGGTGGAGAAGTACAATACACGGATTTTCACGGATAGGATAGATTTTCACGGATTTTCGGAGACGGCTTTGGCACGTTTCTTGAAGGAGGGAAATGTGAAACATTCAGAGTTGACCGGGCAAATTCATAATGCTTTCTATAAAGTCTACAATGCGTTGGGGTATGGCTTTATGGAGAAGGTTTACGAGAATGCGATGCTGGTGGAGCTTCGTCGCCGTGGATTGAAGGCTGACAGCCAGCGCCCGATTACGGTCTATTACGAAGGCATATCGGTTGGCGACTATTACGCTGACATCGTTGTCGAAAACCTGATCATTCTGGAATTGAAGTCTGCCGACAAAATCCACGACAATCACTTGGCGCAACTGGTCAATTATTTACGGGCCACGGACTGTGAGGTAGGACTCCTCCTCAACTTTGGCCCTGAACCTGAGACCAAACGTCGAATTCTTGACAACCCATTGAAACCCGGAAATAGACCACCGGCAAAGTAATCCGTGCAAATCTGTTTCATCCGTGTAAATCCGTGTCCATTGATTGCTGAACCAGCAACGAAAACACCTGAATTATTCAGTTCTTAAGAAATCCGTGAAAATCCTTTTCATCCGTGGCAATCCGTGTCCTATTCCTCAGGATTGAATGATAATGATTACAGCTTCTATGCGTTCAGAAATCGACGAAATTATGACCCGCTACCCTGCCGGACGGCAGCGGTCGGCGGTGCTGCCCGCGCTCTATGTGATCCAGCGGGAGTTCGGTTATTGCCCGGTGGAGGCGCAGAACGAACTGGCCGCCATCCTGGGCATTGCCCCGGTGGAGGTCTCGGCGGTCGTCGGTTTCTACAATATGTTCCACGAAGAGCCGAAGGGCGAATATCACGTGGAGGTCTGCACGAACGTCCCCTGTATGTTGCGGGGCGGCGGCAAGTGTATGCACCACTTTGAAGAGACTCTGGGCGTCCATCACGGCCAGAAGACCGAAGATGGCCAGTTTGGCCTGGACCACATGGAATGTCTCGGCTCCTGCGGCACCGCGCCGATGGCGGCTGTCACCGACCAGAAGACCGGCCAGATTCGCTACTTCGAGAATCTGGACTCGGCGGAGGATGTGGAAAAGGTCGTTGATCTGCTCAAAGCGGGCAAGGGCTTCACGACTTTAGAGCGCTGGACACCCGAAGGCGACCCGGAAAGCGCGGGCGTCACCGCTGGTCCCTACAACCACGGCGGGATGGAAACGCTCTATCTGCTCTCCCGCGTCAAGACGCCGGACAGCCACACCCTGGCCAGCTACGAAGCCGACGGCGGCTATGCTACGGCCAAGCGGGTGTTGAGCGAGATGGCATCCCAGGCGGTCATCGAGCAGATCAAAGCCAGCGGCATTCGCGGGCGGGGTGGTGCGGGCTTTCCCACCGGCGTCAAATGGGGCTTTCTGCCCAAAGGCGTCTTTCCCCGCTATCTGGTGGTCAACGCCGACGAGTCCGAGCCGGGCACTTTCAAAGACCGGATGATTATGGAATACGACCCCCACCAACTGTTGGAGGGGATTATTATGAGCGCCTTCGCCATCGAGGCGGAGCAGGCATACGTCTATATTCGGGGCGAATACTACTTCGCGTATACCCGGATGCAGGCGGCCATTGCCGAAGCCAAAGCCGCGGGCTATCTGGGCGACAACTGCTTCGGTACAGGCAAGAAACTGGAAGTGGTAATGCACCGGGGCGCGGGCGCCTACGAGTGTGGCGAAGAGACCGCCCAGCTTTCCTCGCTGGAAGGCTACCGTGGCCAGCCGCGACTGAAGCCGCCGTTTCCTGCGGTGGAGGGCCTCTACGCCAAGCCCACAATCGTCAACAATGTGGAATCCATCGCCAACGTCACCCACGTCATGCGCCACGGTGTCGAGTGGTATCGGGGCTTCGGCACAGAGCAGAGCGCGGGGATGCGTATCTTCTGTCTCAGCGGCAATGTGAAGCGGCCCGGTCTCTACGAACTCCCCCACGCCACCACCCTGCGCGATCTGATCTACAAATACGGCGGCGGGCCGGAGTTGGACGATGTGCCTATCAAAGCGATTGTCCCTGGCGGCCTGTCGATGAAGCTGCTCACGCCCGACCAGATGGACACGCCCCTGGACTACGAATCTGTGGCCGCGGCCGGTTCCCTCCTCGGCTCTGCCGGTGTGATTGTCATCGACGAGCGTTTCTCGATGGTGGAGATCGCCCGGCGCACCCTCTCCTTCTACCGGGAGGAAAGCTGCGGCAAATGTACCCCCTGCCGGGAAGGGGGCGCGTGGCTGGAAAAAATTATGCTGCGTATCGAAGAGGGCCAGGGCCGGGAGAAGGACCTGGACCTGCTGGAATATATCGCCCGCAACATTGCGGGCAAGAGCTTCTGTCCCTTTGGCGAGGCTTCCGTGTGGGGAATGCAGAGCAATCTGGCCAAGTTCCGCCACGAGTTCCTGGCCCACATTGCGGCGACAAACCCGTCCAACATCGGCCCGGATATTCCCATCCGGCCCATCTACCGGCCCGATACCCACACGCCCAGCGGTCTGCACCAGAACGCGCAGAAGCCCCAGGGCGAGCGGATTGTGTTGCACGACGAGTTTGTGCCAGGGGACTGACGTAAAACGTAATGCGTGATTCGTGAACAGCAAACCGGACTAGTGAGCGCTGGCTGAGTAGCCCGGAGTCTGCGGAGGGCGTATCGAAGCCCAGCGAACGGGTACTCACAAGAACTTTGTTGGCAGAGTACAGAGTGAGGAGACAAACGACTCCGGACAGGGAAATAAACGATGACAGTCGTCCTGCCAACCGTACAACGCAGACGCGTCCAGCCGGAAATTATCCCCGACGAAGGATTGGTATCGGGCGGCGTTCGGCTGCATCGATTCACACTCGACGAATATCACAAGCTGATCGAAACTGGCTTTCTCCATTCCGACGAACATCTCGAACTGATCGAAGGGCTGCTGGTTCTGAAGGCAGATTGGTTCTCTGAGGAAGAACTCCAGCAGGAGAATGAGTTTCTTCTAAAGACCAAATATCCGTTGCGTCGTTTTTCGGTGGAAGAATATCACCGGCTGATTGAGTTGGGTCTGCTGGAAGGGATGCCCCGGATCGAATTGTTGGATGGGTTGCTGATTGAAATGAGCGCATTTACCGCCTATCACCGCACCTGTGTTCATCAACTTTACGACTATTTCAACGAGCGAATTGGTCGGCGTGCCCAAGTCTTTATGCAATCGCCGATTACCCTAACCGAGCAGCGGACCGAACCGGAACCGGATTTGGTCATCGCCCGCAGCAGGCAGGACAAATATGCTCGTCGCCACCCTTACCCGGATGAAGTGTTGCTGGTGGCGGAAGTAGCCTACAGCACACTGGACTCGGATCAGACTATCAAAGGCTCCACCTACGCCAGCGCGGGAATCCCCGAATACTGGCTGTGGAACTTGCAGGATTGGCAGTTGGAAGTCTATCGTGAGCCGATGACGCTGGCGGTGGGTCACGCCGGTTATCGGGTACGCACAGTCTATTTGGCAGACGAAACCATAGCGCCATTGGCATTCCCCGACTGCACTGTGCGAGTCGGTGACATCCTTTCGGCGCGGCTGAAGTAATAGGAACGACTATTTTATGGCTGACAACGTAACCCTGACAATCGACGGCAAGCAGATCTCCGTGGCCCCCAACACACTGCTGGTGGACGCCGCGGAGACGGCCAATATCGAAATCCCCGTCTTCTGCTCCCACCCCAAGCTGGACCCGGTGGGCTGCTGCCGGATGTGTATGGTGGAGATCGAAGGCCCGCGCGGTTCGCGATTGATGACCGCCTGCACTACACCCGTGGCCGAAGGAATGATCGTCCATACCAAATCCGCTCAGGTGCAGGAAGTGCAGGAGGCCAATCTGGGCTTTTTACTGCTCAACCACCCCCTGGACTGCCCTATCTGCGACAAAGGCGGCGAATGCCCCTTGCAGGACCAGACCCTGCGTTTCGGGCCGGGCATCAGCCAACTGGTGGAGCCGAAACGACTTGCACACAAAAACTACGACATCTCGGATATGATTGTTCTGGACCAGGAGCGCTGCGTGCTCTGCTGGCGCTGCATCCGCTATCTGGAAGAGTGGGAAGACAAACCCCAATTGGGTCTGCACAACCGGGGCAACGAGACGGTCATCGACATCCAGGACGGGCAACCCGTAGACGCCAAGACCAGCGGCAATATCATCGACATCTGCCCGGTGGGCGCGCTGACCAACCGTATTTCCCGTTTCTCCTACCGGCCCTGGGAAGTCGAGCGCACGGCCAGCGTTTGCAACCACTGCTCCGTCGGCTGCAACATTCGGGTGGACACCCGCACCCACACCGTCCGCCGCATCATTGGCCGGGAAAATATGCAGGTCAACGACCAGTGGATCTGCGACAAAGGCCGCTTTGCCCACGCCTGGGTCAACGGCGAGAACCGGCTGGAGACACCCCTTCTGCGCAAGAACGGCGAACTCGTCCCCGTCCAATGGAGCGAAGCCCTGGACTTTATCGCCGGGAAATTGCAGGCGGTGAAACAGCAGCACGGCGCAACCGCCATCGGAGCCATCGGCAGCGCCAAAATCGGCAACGAAAGCAACTACGCGCTGCAACGGCTCTTCCGCAGCGTCATCGGCACAAACAACATCGACCACCGGGACGGCGCAGATGTGGCCGGTCTCCCGACCGGTCTGCCCTCCCTGGCCGCGGTGATGAAGCCCCAGTACGGACCGAATCCCCAGGTGGACACGATTTTCCTCTTTGGCATCGACCCCAGCGAGGAACTGCCGATTCTGGACCTGCATCTGAAGCGGGCGGTGAAGAAGGGCGGCGCAAAGCTGATTATCGCCCACCCCCGCCGCATTGAACTGACCCGCTACAACGGCCCCTATCTGGCCTACGAGCCGGGAACCGAAGCGACGCTGCTCAACGGGCTGCTGCGGGCCGCGGCCGGGCAAAAAGAGAGGCTGAACAGCGCGGCGGTCACCCATCTGGCCGATGTGAAAAAGTGGACCGCCGAGGCCGACGACCGGGCATTGACCGATCTCTGCCGCACAGACCCGGCGGCTGTCAAAGCGGCTGCGGCGATGCTGGCCAAGAGCGAGAAGGCGCTGATTATCTACGGTCCCCAGGCGGCCCGGGGCAGCGACGGCCCGGCCATCCGCGACGGGCTGGCGAATCTGGCCTTCCTCACCGGCCACGCCGACCGGCTGGCCTTTGTGGGGCTGGACGCCAACAGTCAGGGCGCACGGGATATGGGCGTACTGCCCGACCGTCTGCCCGGCCACGCCAGTTTGAGCAACAAAGATGCGGTCAAGCGGCTGGAAAATCTGTGGGAGTGCAAGCTACCCACCGCAGCGGGCAAGAGCTATAAGCAGATGCTGGACGGCGGCGTCAAGGCCCTCTATGTGATGGGCGCGGACCCGGCCAGCGAGCGTCCCGATTGGGCGGAGAAGTTGGATGGACTGGACCTGCTCGTCGTCCAGGAACTCTATTTGACCGAGACGGCGAAACGGGCCGATGTGGTCCTGCCCGCCCTGGGCTGGGCGGAGACAGACGCCACATTCACGAATTTGGAACGCCGGGTGCAACGTGCGCCCAAAGCCGTTGCCCTGCCCCAGAGCAGGGCCGCGGCCGACTGGGCGATTTTGAGCCATCTGGCCCAAAAGTTGGGGGCCAAGTGGCACTTCGCCGACGCCAAAGCACTGGAAGCCGAGATCGGCAAAGCCGCTCCCATCTACCGGGGTCTGACCTGGGAAGCGCTGGGCGACCAGGGCTTGCAGTGGGACGCCGCGGCTCTGCGCAGCAAACCGGAACTAAAGGAAGTGCGCCAGAAGATGGCGAAGGGCAGCAAAGAGTACCCGCTCACCCTCGTCACCGGCACCGTCCTTTTCGACGGCGGCACGCTTTTCAGCGTCACCGAGAAATTGGGTGGCGTAACAGTCGGCCCAGTCGTCGGTCTCAGCCCGGCGGATGCCACAAAGCTGGGTCTGGCCGAAGGCGCAGCCGTCGCCGCCAGCAGCCCGGAGGGGTCACTGGCCTTGACCGTCCACGTCAGCCCGCAAGTCCAGCCCGGCAGCGCGTGGATTCCCGAAAGCCTGCCCGGCGCGCCGGTGGGGGCGTTGTTGAATGGGAGTGTGGTGCAGAGAGTCAAAGTCGAGAAGGCGTAGTGCGTATTTCGTATTGCGTAAGCAGTGGCGTTGGACGCGTATCAGACTAGCGCCGGTTGAGTAGGCGGGTGCTGTTTCCCGCCGTATCGAAACCAAGCGGGTAGACACGAAATGACTCGTAGACCCGTTCGCTTGATTTCGATACGCCCTCCGCAGACTCCGGGCTACTCAATCAGCGCTCACTGATCAAGGCAGCAGACGCGTTCACAAGACCAGCGCCGGTTGAGTAGCCGAGTCTTCGAGGCGTATCGAAACCAAACGGGTTGGATGCACCATTTGTAAGTCCGGCTTGCAGCCGGACGGGGTGGCGGGAGAGCGAGAATGTCCAAAATCGTTCAGGTATTTCACACGGACGCGATTATTGAACCAAACGGTGAGTTGCGTTTAAGTATGCTGCCTTATCAGCCCGGCGATCTGGTGGAGGTAATTGTACTTCCGCGATTGCCAGTGAGCTATGCGACAGGCGACGACATTTTTGGCGATCACCAGTTGAAAGATAACGTCTTGCGCTATGACGATACGATTGAACCGGAAACGATTGCTGACTGGGAAACACTCCAAACTTTCAAAATTATTGTTGAACAGCATTCGGACGGCTATGTTGCTTACCCAGTTGGGTTGAAGGGGGCAGTCGTCGGTGAGGGTGATAGTTACGAGGAAGCTCTAGCAGATGTTCGTTCGGCCATTCAGTTTCATATCGAAACCTTCGGTCCTGAAGTGATTGAAGACGAGGATATTGCGCAGGAAGTCTTTATTGCTGAAGCGGGTGTGCCTGTCTGATGCCGAGCTTTCCATCCGACGCACCGAAGGCTGATGTGTTGCGGGCGCTTGAACGACTTGGATTCCAAATCGTCTGTGAAGGAAATCACATTGCGCTTGCTCGTGTTAATAAAGATGGTTCAAAAACGCCGATAACGCTCCCAAATCATCGACGGATCAAAGGTTCGACATTACGCAACGCGCTGCGTCAGGCACAACTTTCCAGAGACGAGTTTCTGAGCGCTTATTTTGGCGACTGAGATATTTGAATAATCCGTAGTAGCCAGATGATGCGGCAGACGTGTAAACGCAGTTTGTCACACCAAATGTTTGACCTACAGAATCCGTGGTAATCCAGACAATCCGTGCAAATCCGTGTCCTTTTGTTTGACGCCGATTCGAGAAATTTCATTCTGAGGAAGCCGTATGGACTGGCTCAATTTGGTAGTATTTCCGGTAATCCGCATAGCCGTGCTTTTTGTGGTGCTGCTGACGGGCTTTGCCTATCTGACCCTGCTGGAGCGCAAGTTGCTGGGGCGCTTTCAGGTGCGCTACGGCCCCAACCGGGCGGGCAAGTTTGGCCTGATGCAGCCGTTGGCCGATGCGGTCAAGGCGCTCTTCAAAGAAGAGATTATCCCCAACCACGTGGACAAGCCGATTTACGTCATCGCGCCTGCCCTGGCGCTGGTTCCCGCCCTGCTCATCTGGGCGGTGATTCCGATTGCTTCCGGGATGCCCGCGGTGGCAGATGTGAGCATCGGTTTCCTGTGGATTCTGGCGATTGCGGGCGTGGAAGGCTACGGCATTATCCTGGCCGGGTGGAGCAGCAACAACAACTATTCGCTCCTGGGCGCACTGCGCTCGGCGGCCCAGATGGTCTCCTATGAGCTGCCGATGGGGATGTTCCTGGTCAGCATTCTGATTCTGGCCGGGGATTTCAGTCTGGTCGCGCTGGTGGACAACGCCCGGCCCTGGTGGGAGTGGATTTGGCTCTGGCTGGCCTTCCCCTTCTTCTTCATCTGCATTCTGGCCGAGACCAACCGCAGCCCCTTCGACCTGCCGGAGACCGAAAACGAACTGGTGGCCGGTTTTCAGACCGAATACGGCGGTATGAAATTCGCCCTCTTTATGATGGCCGAATATACCAGTATGATTACCACCAGCGCGATTATGGCCACGCTTTTCTTCGGCGGCTGGCGGGGACCCTTTGCCGAGGAGATCGTCTGGCTCGGCCCGGTCTATCTGGCGCTGAAAGTTTTCGTGCTGCTCTGTGTCTTCATTTGGGTGCGGGCCAGCGTCAGCCGCCCCCGCTACGACCAGTTGATGACCTTCTGCTGGCAGTTTCTCCTGCCGTTGAGCATCGGGTATATGGTGATTTCGGCGCTGTTGGCGGTATTTTTGAAATAGAAGAGATTGAGAGATTGGAGATTGTGTACCGAATCTCCGAATCTCCGAATCTCCTAATCTCAAGGGCTTTCACTTATGGCATTAGGCGACTACATCAAAGGCGCAATCGACATCGGCAAGGCGATGGGTGTGACGTTGAAGCACCTGGCCGAAAAGCCGGTTACAACGGAATACCCCCGGGATTCGGTGCCGATGTACCCCCGTTTCCGGGGCAAGCACGAACTGCGGCGCTACGCCAACGGGATGGAGCGCTGCATCGGCTGTATGCTTTGCGAGGCGGCCTGCCCCACAGGTGCGATTTATGTGGAGGCAGACGAGAACGATCTGGAAAATCCGACCTCTCCCGGCGAGCGCTACGCAAAAGTCTATGAAGTCAACCTGCTGCGCTGCGTCTTCTGCGGCGACTGCGAGGAAGCCTGCCCGGTGGAAGCGATTGTGTTGGGCCACGAATTCGCCATGGCCAACTACGAGCGCAAGGATTTTGTCCTGACCAAAGAGCAACTGCTCAATCCCGGCGAACCCAACGTCATCATCCGCCCGGAGTAAGTGGCTATGAGTCTATCCGTACTCTTTTTTCTGGTGATCGGGGCGGTCTCTCTGGCCGCGGCTTTTGGTGTGGTGGTCAGTCGCCAGCCGGTCCACAGCGCGCTCTTTCTGCTGGTAAATTTTGCCAGCCTGGCCGTGCTCTACGTGACCCTGGACGCCCAGTTTCTGGCCGCGGCCCAGGTCATCATTTATGCCGGCGGCATCGTCATTCTCATCCTCTTTGTGATTATGCTCATCGGGGGCGAGACGAATGACTTCAGCGCGGCCCAGCGTATGTGGAGCCGTCTGGTGGGGCTGGGGCTGGGGTTGATTCTGCTGGTGGGGCTGGGCTACAGCGCGGTGCAGAAGCTGTTGCCTCTGCCTGCGGACCCCAACGCTGCCCTGCAAGGCGGCGCACCCAAAGCCGTGGGTCTGGAACTCTTTACCAACTACATCCTGCCCTTTGAACTGGTGGGCGTCCTGCTGCTGGTAGCGCTGCTCGGCGCGCTGGTGATGGGCCGCCCGCCGGAAGGCGCGGGCGAAGGCATTGCTTCGTTGAAAGCGAGCGACCGATGATTCCGACCAGCTATTATCTGATTCTGGCTGCCCTGATCTTCGCCATCGGCGCGACAGGTGTGCTGGTGCGCCGCAACGCGCTGATTATCTTTATGTGTGTGGAGTTGATGCTCAACAGCGTCAATCTGACCCTCATTGCGCTCAGCCGCCAGTGGGGCAATCTCAACGGTCAGATTTTTGTCTTCATAATTATGGCCGTGGCCGCGGCCGAAGTGGCCGTGGGGCTGGCGATTCTGATTGCCAATACCCGGCATCGGAAGAGTATCAATATCGACGAGATTAATTTGCTGAAGTGGTGACAGGATGATGAGATAATGAGATGATGGAGTACCGGTAGCAGTATCTCATCATCCCATCATCCCCTAACCGTTGCTTGCCACACCTCCACCTCGGAGAGACCTGACTTATGCTCGACTACGCCTGGCTTATCTTCGCCTTCCCTGCTGCGGGCGCGCTGATCAATCTATTCTTCGGCCCCCGACTGAGCAAAAACGCCATCGGCTGGATCGCATCCGGCGCGGTGATCGGTGCCTTCGCCGTGGCTGTGGGGCTGCTCTTCAGCCTGCTGGGGATGGACCCCCACCACCGGCAAGCTACCGTCCATCTGTGGGACTGGATCGACATCGGCAACTTCCACGCACCGGCCGCGATGCTCATCGACAGCCTGAGCGTGACAATGGCCCTGGTCGTTACCGGCGTGGGCGCGTTGATTCATCTCTACGCCACGGGCTATATGCAACACGAGGAACGCTTCCAGCGCTTCTTCGTCTACCTGAATTTCTTCGTCTTCGCGATGCTGATTTTGATCCTCAGCGACAACTTCCTGGGGATGTTCGTGGGCTGGGAAGGGGTCGGTCTGGCCTCCTACCTGCTCATCGGCTTCTACTTTGACAAAGAGGACAGCACCTACGGCTCCTATGCGGATGCGGGCAAGAAGGCTTTTATCGTCAACCGCATCGGCGACTTTGGGATGATGCTGGCGATGATGGCTCTCTGGACAAGCCTGGGCACGATTACTTTCGAAGGTGTATTTGCCAACGCAAGCCAACTGAGCGCGGGGGTTGCGACTGGGGTTACGCTGCTGCTGCTTTTGGCGGCCACAGGCAAAAGCGCGCAACTGCCCCTCTTCGTCTGGCTGCCCGATGCGATGGCTGGCCCGACGCCGGTCTCTGCCCTGATCCACGCGGCCACAATGGTTACAGCGGGCGTCTATATGATTGCCCGTACCCACGTCCTCTTTGCCCTGGCCCCCAATGTGATGGCGACGACGGCCTGGGTGGGCGTGCTGACTGCCTTACTGGGCGCGTCGATTGCCCTGGTGCAGACCGACCTGAAGAAGATTCTCGCCTACTCCACCATCTCCCAGTTGGGCTATATGATTCTGGGTGTGGGCGTGGGCGCGTATGCCTTTGCCATCTTCCATCTGGTCACCCACGCCTTCTTCAAGGCCCTGCTCTTCCTGAGCGCGGGCAATGTGATGCACGGGTTGCCCGGCGGGGAGCTGAACATTAACAAAATGGGCAACCTGCGGGAGAAGATGCCGACGACCTACAAATTGTTCGCCATCGGCGCTCTGGCCCTGGCCGGTTTCCCGCTGACCTCCGGCTTCTTTTCCAAGGATGCCATTCTGCTTTCGACCTTTGACAGCAATCTGCTACTCTATATTCTGGGGCTGTTCACCGCACTGCTCACGGCTTTCTACAGTTTCCGGGCGGTCTTTGTGGCCTTCTGGGGCAAGCAGCGGGACAAGCACGTCTTCGACCACGCCCACGAGAGCCACGGGGTGATGACGACGCCCCTGTGGATTCTGGCCGGTCTGGCGCTGATCGGCGGTCTGCTCAATCTGCCCTTTGTCCTCACGCTGGAACACTGGCTGGAAGAAGCGGTCGGCCCGGCCACATTCCACCCGTCGGTGGGCTTGGAAATTGGCCTGTTGCTGGTGAGCGCGTTGGTTTCGGTCGCCGGTATTGGTCTGGCCTATGGCCGCTACGTGCAGGACGCGGCCTGGGCCAAGCGCATCACGAATGTCTTCAAGCCCCTGGAATCCCTGGCCCAACACAAGTGGTATATCGACGAATTGTATATGGCTGCCATCGTCGAACCCCTGCGCGTCCTGGCCGCCTTCTTCGCCGGGATCATCGACCAGCGGGCTATCGACGGCTCGGTCAATCTGCTGGGCACAGCCCACCTGGCCGCGGGCAATCTGCTGCGCCGGGTCCACAACGGGCTGGTTCCGACGTATGCGCTGAGTCTTTTTGTGGGTGTGGTGGCGGTGCTGTTGTATTTTGTGTTTGTGTAACGATGCGTCCGTCTGTGAATGACCTGTTGCCAGCGCGGGATGTGAGGTGATATGAAACGGGTTATAAATGCTGCAATCGGGATGCTCGGCGTGACACTGTTCAGTATAATGGAACGTTTGGTTCTGAAAATAGCTATGGGACGGGTTCTTTTGCTGATTGCCGTGGCTGTTGTCTTAGCCGCTTGTGGGCCAGCAATCACATCTGATGTGAGAACCAAATCTTCCCCAACAGCGGTGCTTCTACCTGCCCTGTCAGAAGCGCCAGCCTTACACTCTCCTCTGCCCACACCATCACCGCTCGGTGCGGAGAATCTGGTGGTTGTCTCGGAGACCCAACTCACCACCGACGGGAGTGTGATGGGAGGCGTGGCCGTTTCGCCGGGAGGTGACCGCATCGCCTTCTTAAAGTGGAGTGACCAAATTCTGGAACTCTCCCCCCAGCAGCGGCGCGTGATCGCCCCTTTGTGGGTGATGGATCGTGATGGCCGCAATGCAGTCCAAGTTACAGAGGATGCTCAGTGGCCAGCTTGGGAACCGACTGGGGGCCAGAGGTCACCTCGCATCGCCTACGTGCGCGAGATTCAACCAGGATGGGCCAGGGCCTATCTCGTCAACGTGCAGGCAAAGCAGAGCCGTGAACTGGGCGAGATGCCGTGGCAACGCCTGTTCTGGGATGGGCCAGAGCGAGTTGCCTTCGTCGCCGAACGACATCTCCGAGTCTGGCACAATGGGCAAGTGGCGCGACAGTCTGCATTGGAACTGCCGGATGATGTGGTGTCCTACCAGATATATCCTTCCCCGGACCGGCAGAAGTTGTTTTTTGCCCGCAATCAGGAACTCTGGCTGGCAGACGTGCAGACAGGAGCAATGCAGCAGGTTGCCGATGGATTCTCACCATCCGTAAACGGAGTGGCCTGGTCGCCTGCAAGCCACCAAGTTGCATTCCCTCTCCAGCACAGTGGGCTTTGGGTGATGGATTTGACAACGGGTGAACAGCGGAGGATTTCTGATCTCAGCGTGACTGGGGTGACCTGGTCGCCGCGTGGGGACATCCTGGCATTTACGGGCAAGATAACCAGTGGACCCGGCACTTCCACACTCACGGAAATTTTCCTGATCAACGCCGATGGCACAGACGTCCGGCAGTTAACCTATAATGAGGTGCCTGATTACATCATTGCGTGGATGCCTGATAGTCTAGATCTACTGATCGGCCGCGCTGATGAAAACGCTCAAAACACGGATATATGGCTGCTGTCTGTTTCTACACCAGCCACACAACCAGCGGCAAATTGAGGTAAACGATGAAGATTAACAGGGCAAAGCCCTGGTTGTTGACCATTGCCATCGTTTGTGCGATTTTCATGACGACTGCTTTGGATCTATCGGCCACACCCATCGGGCAATCATCGCCGCTTGCCCAACCGTTGCCCAATCCCAACACTGTGACCGTTAACGTCCGTCACGATTGCCCGGGTGATCCGCTCAATGGTACAGCCGATCATACTAACATTCCCTTGGAAACCTATGTGAAGCGGGTACTTCCCAATGAATGGGCATCCTACTGGAACGCCGAGGCACTTGCTGCAGGCGCAGTCTCGGTCCGTTCCTGGGCGCTGGCCCCGCCGCCCCGAAGCAATTGTAGATACCCCTACGGGAATGGGGTATGTTATTACCTTGCTTGGGACTGTGGACAACATTACGTTCCTGGCAGCGAATTACCTTCAACGAACACAGCCGTCGATCAAACCCGCTACCAATTTTTGAGCTATGAAGACTCAGGTTTCCCAGTGGAAGTCGTCAATACCCAATATCGACAAGACACAGGGAATCCTTCCCTTTCTTGGGAATTCGAGGCTTCCAGCTATCCATATCTAAAGAGCGTAGTCGAGCCGGTCACAACCCATTCAACCATCGGTCCAGGCGCTTCTCAAAATGGATCCCAGAGATGGATGAGCGGTGAGAACCTGGAAATCGGCGCGGAACTTAGTGTTCGCTGGTCAAATTATAAGCAGATTTTGACACACTATTTTTCGGGCGTCCATCTCCGGGATGGCAACAATGCAAACACGATCTTGACACCTCAATATCGATGGGTTCCTCTATGGCTATCTCGCTACCCATCGAATGGACAGCCGATGACCATCTGCAGCGGAGCATCCCATCAAATAACCGTACGCATCCAGAATAGTGGCACATTAACCTGGACACCAGCCGCCAGTTTTGATCTGGGCGTGCGCACGCCGTGGAATGGCGTTTCTGCTGCCAGCTTTTCCTCTCCCCAGGGATTGCCAGCCGAAGTGGCGGTAGGCAAGGATATAACAAAAACAAACAGTCAACATTCAGGTGCCAGCCGGTACTGCGCCGAGCACATACACCGTCCAACTGGATATGGCCCATTTGCCCAACGGGTCGCCGGAAAACCCGGTCTGGTTCAGCACGCGGGAGCCGACTCGCCCCTGGCCTACCTATGATCTTTCTGTGAAAGTCACCGGCGCTTGTCGTTATCTCTACGCGCCAGCTATACTATCGACAGGGGTTACCGGGGCATCTTCTGGGCCTTAGTTTTTAACCGGATTTGTAGGTGTGGTGGCAGTGCTGTTGTATTTTGTGTTTGTGTAGGGGAATCGATGCGTCCCGATACCGAATCCTGGCTGCGACAAGCGCGACACGATTTGCAGGTTGCAGAGAAGAATCTGAGCCTGCAACTGTACGACGTTGTGCTGGTATACTGTCAGCAGGCAGTGGAGAAGGCGCTCAAAGGTCTGTATATTGAGCAAACCGGTAATCTGCCGCCCCGGACTCACTCTCTGGATAAACTGAGCGACATTACCGATTCGCTTACCACTTCTCGACAAGCATTGCTGATTCTGGAGGACTACTACTTTCGGCTGCGCTATCCAAGCGCAGGCGACAGCGAGCCGCCCTATCTCGGCGTCGGCGAAGTAGAGGCGATGGACGGGTTGACGCTGTCTCGTGAAGCGAAGATGAGATTGAGGATGTCTCTCAAGCTGAATCTGAAGATGCTTCCGGAGAAGGCCAAACGAAAAGTTGAGCGTGTCAATGAAGCGATTGGCAGTGTCGTAGATGAATTATACGCTCCTGATGCGCTTATTCTCTTTGGCTCCTACGCTCACGGCCAACCGGATGAATGGAGTGACGTCGATCTGCTCATTGTTTCGAATGCGTTTCGGACAATTCCCAAATTGCGCCGCCGTTCCCAGTTTTTGATCAACACTGGCGCGTATTTACACAGTGGCCTGCACATCGAACCTCTCTGCCTGACACCGGACGAATTTCTCTACGGCATTCAGTGGGCGACGATTGAGCGGGAGGCGCTGGAAACGGGTTTTGTACTCCTGGACCGAACCGGCGTCACGCAAGAGCGAGAAGCGGCGTAGCGATGATGACACGAGAAGAATTCGACGCAACGATTGTCAAACTACGGGCAGCGGGTCAGGACGACGAGAAGCGGCGGCTGATTCTGAAAGACATTCCGCTGATGGAGCGCCCGGCGTTGCTATTGGCCGAAGGACATACAATGGTGAATGAGTTGATTCCGCCGTTTCAGGCCAAATACCCGGACCGGCCCAAGCACGAAATTATTCTGATGGTCCACAAACATCTGGACCGATACAGCAATCGCGAGTTGACCTACGAACAACTCTTTGAAACGATTTGAACAACAACAACTCTCCGCTATGGAGTGACGTGACCCAATGAACTTCTTACTTTCAATCATTACATTCCTCCCCCTCCTCGGCGCGCTGATTCTCTTGGCTGCGCCCGGCGACGGGGCCAAAAAGAACATCGCCCTGGGCACAACCCTCGTCACCTTTCTGGTCAGCCTGCTGTTGCTGGTCAACTGGCCCGACGGCGCGGCCGGGATGGTGCTACAGGAGAAGTATGCCTGGATCCCCGATCTGGACATCTTTTACCACCTGGGCATCGACGGGATCAGCCTATGGCTGGTGCTGCTCACCACCTTCCTGATGCCCATCGCCATCGCCTTCAGCAACCAGCACATCAAAGAGAATGTGGGCGGCTATATGGCCCTGATGCTCCTGATGCAGACGGCGATGATCGGCGTCTTTCTGGCCCTGGATTTGGTGCTCTTCTACGTCTTCTGGGAGTTCAGCCTGATCCCGATGTATTTCCTCATCGGCAAATGGGGCAGCCAGAACCGGGTCTACGCCGCGCTCAAATTCTTCCTGTATACGTTGGCCGGCTCGGCGCTGATGCTGGTGGCGATTCTGCTCGTCTACTTCAACACCGGCACGTTCAATGTGCTGGAACTGCAAAACGCCAACCTGCCGGTGACGATCCAGCAGTTCGCTTTCCTGGCCTTTGCCCTGGGCTTCGCTATCAAAGTGCCGCTGTTCCCCTTGCACACCTGGCTGCCCGATGCCCACGTCCAGGCTCCGACCGCCGGTTCGGTGATTCTGGCCGGTGTGCTGCTGAAGATGGGAACCTACGGCTTTGTGCGCTTTGCCCTGCCGATTTTCCCGGAAGCGGCCGTGAGCTACGGCGGCCTTTTCGCTTGGCTGGCGATTGTGGGCATCCTCTACGGCGCGCTGGTGGCCCTGGTGCAGAAGGACATCAAATCTCTGGTCGCCTACAGTTCTGTGGCCCATCTGGGCTTTGTGATGCTGGGCATCTTCGCCTTCAACCAGCAGGGGATGAGCGGCGCGGTACTGCAAATGGTCAACCACGGCCTGAGCACCGGGGCGCTCTTTCTGATGGTGGGAATGCTTTACGAACGCCGCCACACCCGGCTGCTATCCGAGTTTGGCGGTCTGTGGAAGAGCGTGCCCGTCTTCTGCTTCTTCTTTCTGGTGGTGGCGATGAGCAGCGCGGGGCTGCCCGGTCTCAACGGCTTTGTGGGCGAGTTCACGATTCTGCTGGGGGCCTATGCCCACAACCCGCTCTACGCTGTGCTGGGCACAGCCGGGATTATCCTGGCCGCCTGGTATCTGCTGGTCGCTTTTCGCAAAATAGCACAAGGCCCGCTGACCAATCCGAAGAATGAGGCCAGCGTCCTGCCCGATCTCAACCGGCGGGAACTGGCCCTGCTGATTCCGCTGGTCGTGCTTTTCTTCGTCATCGGTCTCTTCCCCAATCTCTTCCTGGACAAGATCAACCCGGCGGTGGAAGCGATGCAGGTATTGCAGCAGGGGACGACAGCGGTCGTACAGTTGAGACATTAATTTTGCAAGCGGAAGCGTGAAACGTAAAACGTGAGATCGTCCAGTGTTCTCACGTTTTACGCCTCACGTTTCTACTGGTACGAAACTCTTCGATTTCAGATCGTATTTTGGAGTAGGAATGAATACGTCCGCACTCTTTGAAAACCTTTCCGTCCTTCTGCCCGAAATCGTCCTGATTGTGGGCGCGATGATTGTGATGATGGCCGACATTGCCCGGCGCAAGCAGAACGACCCGGGCATTCTGCCCGGTCTCTCTCTGGTCACGCTGCTGGTGAGTCTGGGCGCGGCTGTCTACATCTGGAATCAGCCCACCGCCGAGTATATGGCCGGCGCAACCTCCGACGCCTTTTCCCTGGGCGTGCGGCTGGTGGTGGGGATTGCGGCTATCTTTGGCGTACTCCTCAGCGGCGACTATCTGCCCATCATCCGCAAACAGAGCGGCGAGTACTACTCCCTGCTGTTGCTGGCCGCCAGCGGGATGATGCTGATGGGCAGCGCCACGGACCTGATTGTCCTCTTCATTGCGCTGGAAATCTTCTCCCTGGGCCTCTACATTCTCAGCGGCTTCTACCGGGAGAACCCCCGCAGCACCGAAGCGGCGATGAAGTATTTTCTGCTGGGGGCCTTTGCCAGCAGCTTCTTTGTCTACGGCGCGGCCCTGCTCTACGGCGCGGGGGGCAGCACGAACTACGCGGCCATCGGCGCGGCGCTGAGCAGCGGCGCGGGCAATCTCGGCCTGGCCCTGCCCGGTATCGCCCTGCTGGTGGTGGGTTTCGGCTTCAAAGTCAGCCTCGTCCCCTTCCATATGTGGACGCCGGACGTCTACCAGGGCGCGCCCACACCGGTCACGGCTTTTATGAGTGTGGGCACAAAGGCAGCGGCCTTTGCCGGTTTTATCCGGGTGTTGCTGATTGCCCTGCCCAGCCTGCAACCCCAGTGGGGAATAGCCCTGGCCGTGCTGGCTGTTGTCACAATGACGGTGGGCAATTTGACCGCCCTGCGCCAGACGAGCATCAAACGGATGCTGGCCTATTCCAGCGTAGCCCACGCCGGTTATCTGCTGGTGGGGATTGTCCCCGGTACGACGGAAGGCAGCAGTGCGGCTCTCTTCTATCTCTTTGCCTATGCTTTTATGAATATCGGCGCTTTCGCGGTGGCGATTGCGATGGAGAAGGCGGGCGAGGGCGACGTTGACCAGAGCCGTCTGGCCGGTGTGTCAGCCCGCTATCCGATGCTGGCCCTGGCAATGGCGATTTTTATGCTCAGCCTGGCAGGTATCCCACCCCTGGCCGGTTTCTTCGGCAAGTTCTTCCTCTTCAAAGCCGCGGTGGATGGGGGCTGGGCCTGGCTGGTGGCTGTGGGCGTGCTCAACAGCGCCATCAGCGCCTACTACTACCTGCGGGTGACGGTCACAATGTACTTCAGCGACGCCACCGAAGTGGTCGAGCGGCGGGTCTGGGCAGGCCTCAACGCCAGCGTCGTCATCGCCGCGGTGGCGACGGTCGTCATCGGCCTCTATCCCAGCGTGTGGACGGGGCTGCTGGGTGGGTTGTAGACTCCCCTCGTCTGCCGAAAGAAAGGGCCACCGGTCTTTGACCGGTGGCCCTTTCTTTTTATCTCAACTCCATTGCTTTTGGTCGCGATAGGTGGGAGTCGGCTTCAGTTCAATGCTGGATTTGCCTGCGCGGGTCGAAAAAGTGGAGCGGAAAAGTGACCTGCTGGCTCGACTAGACCACTGAGTACTTTCTCCACAGTACGAGCCGAGCTTAGGGGCATCGACTCACAGCCACATTCGGGGCAGATATTCATCAGCAGATCGCGTATCACAATCGGCGCGCCTTGCCGGTAAAAGATGCGTTCCACATAAACTGATTTCATTTCGACAGAACAACCATTTGGGCACATTTTCTCAACTCCTACAGCGCTCATCTCCGATTGGCCGTAATAATAAAGGCCGGGGAACAATCTTTCACAGTCACTGTGATCCGCCGCCTCCGAAGCGTGTACTTGCTGTACCTGCCGCCTGAGCGAGGGTCGGATTCTTTCTTCGTTACTGTTCCGTGCAGAATCACGTCGAGCACCTGGTCAATCGAAATGCCATTCTCAAACATACGCTCCACAAGATGTGGTCCGAAAGAGATCGACTCCGAATAGACATCGCTTCGAATCTGTTCAATGGACATAGAGTGAGTCCGTTGAGGGCTTTCTGAGTTGTCGAGGATAATTGTACTACATCTATATTTCCGAGTTCAAGCTGGATGGCTACCGAACGGCTGCTGTTTATTGCCTATAGCCCGGAATTTGGAACGTTGACTACCGGCTTTCGTATCACAGATCGGCAAAATGTGATCGACGCCAATTGGACAGCAGTAGTTCGACAACGTTAGCTGCTCTGGTCGGTGTTGAGATGCATCCCTTACCTGCATAAAAGACTAGCACGGCTGTTGCGCGCAAAGCCTGCCAGCCGGTCGAGCGCCGGATCTGGACAGGGCTGAACGCCAGCGTCGTCATCGCCGCGGTGGCGACGGTCGTCATCGGGCTGTACCCCAGCGTGTGGACGGGTCTGCTGGGCGGGTTGTAAAGGGTAGCTACTTTCTTAAAACAAAAGACCTGCCAGGTTTTCCGAAACCTGGCAGGTCTTTTTTATCTCCCATACCCCCCAATCTTCCCCCCCAGCCGCGCCGCCAGCCAGCCATCCGCCTCGCCCAGGCTGGACAGAATCACCTGCGCCTCGGCCCCATAGGCGGCGATTTTGGCCGGGTCCCAATCGTGGGGCGGCGGCTGCAAGTTTGTGATGCGATCCGCCAGTTTCACCATCCACACTTCCCGCGGCTGCTGGCGGATGCGGGCCAGGCTGTCGGCCATCTGTGCGGATTTGCTGGGCAGCGTCGTATCTTTCGTCAGCGCCAGCACCCCATCCGCCACCGCTACACCGAACCGCTCCGCCACATCCCCATAGCTGGCGGGCGTATCCTCGATAACGTCGTGGAGCAGCGCACACTGCACGGCCAGGTTCGGGTCAGCCACCCGGCTACTCTGGGCCAGGGCCGTCATCACTTCCATCGCCACCGCGCCGATGTGTGTCAAATACGGTAATTCCGTGCCCGGCACTTTCTGGCTGCCGTGCATCGCCGCCGCATAGTGCCACGCGGCCAGATAAAGATCGGGTGACCACATACACACCTCCGCCGGATTGCCGATTTGTCGGGCAGAAACGTGAAACGTGAGATCATTCGGATCCTCTCACGTTTCACGCCTCACATTTCGCAAACGATTGCCGCTCCTCTTTACCCGCTAACACCCCGTCAGAAACTTCGCCCCCTGCACAATCCCCAACTGCTCGGCCTCGGCGATTTTGTGGAAGTTGGCATCCTCCAGTTCAATCGAGACCGCGCCGGCGTAGCCGTTCTCGGCCAGAATGCCCAGACCGGTGGTCCAGCGGAAGATGCCGTGGCCGGGGATGGTGTAACGCCAGGCATGGCTGCCGTAGGCAATCGGGCTGGCAAAGGTAGCAGGCTGCTCGTAGCCGTATTCGTACTGCCCTTCGACAATCAGTTCCGTGTCCTTGCCGTGGACGTGATAGACCCGATCCACAAATTCCCGCAAGAAACGCATGGGGTCGATGCCCTGGCGGATCAGGTGGGAGGGGTCGTAGTTGACGCCCATCGCCTTCGACGGCAGCTCCCGGAAGGCGGCCCGGTAGCCCTCCGGTGTGCAGCAGAGCGCGCCGGGGCCAGGCCAGCCTTCGATCACCAGCCGGGCGTCGTTGGCTTCCAGCACAGGCAGCAGTTCGCCAAAGCTCTCCACCAGATAGCCGAAGTTCTCCCGGCGGGGCAGGGCCGGGTTTTCCGGCAGCATCGCCAGAAAGTGGTTGACCGGGCCGTGGGCCGCGCACGCTTTAATGTGTTCGCTGTTGCGGGCAATGGCCTCGGCCCGGCGGCCGCTGTCCGCCGCAATCATTCCTTTGTTGTCGGGCAGGTCCACGGAGCCGACGGCCAGCCCCGCGGCGATGACTGTGCCCATCTCCGCCGCGGCGTTGCGGGTCAGGTCGATGACGCCCAGATCTTTGGCTTTGGCCCAGTCGATCAGCTTCGGCAAATCCTTCTGCCATTCACCTCCGCCCCGCCGAAAGCCGATAGGAAAGTTGCCAGTTCGTGTTTGCATTGAAAAGTCTCCGTTGAGTGGTTGATTGACTTTCTCGTTCCCATCGCTCCTGGGTGGGAACGCTCCCCCGACGCTCCGCGTCACCGTTCTCCGTCGGACGGGTTTGACTCCGGGAATCGGCCACAACCGACTTGGGCATTCCCTGCATCATCTGGCCGATTCCCGGAATCGTGTCCGTGAGGTTATCTTACCCCCTATGCGGCACAAAGCCCAGAATCCCGGCCAGCAGATCGCTGCGCTGGGGTATCTCCGCCGGTCGTGCTTTGGGGTTGCCCGGCTGCTCGCTCAGCAACGCCCGGGCCTGTTCCTGCGCGGGAGGGCTGCTCTCCGCGTTCTCGGCCACAAAGCGCAGAATCGGCAGGGCCGGGGCTGTCTCGCCCTGGGCCAGGAGCAGACGCGCCCACTCCAGCAGCCCGTCTGCCAGCACCCCGTCCGCGCCGATCTCCGCGGCTCTGGTCAGGGCCGGGCGCAGATAGGCTTGCGCCCCCGGGTAGTCCAGACTGGCCAGGGCCGCGCTGCCCGCCATCACCTGGCAATGGGCGCTGTCCAGCCAATTGCCAAATTCCTCATTGATGGCCCTGGCCTCGTCAAACTGCTCCTCTGCCTCCCGGTATTTGCCCTGGGCCAGGGAAATATCCCCCAGCGCCGAATAAGCATTCGCCATCCCGCCCCGATAATTGAGCTTCTGCGCCAGTTCCAGACTCTCCCGGTGATAGGCCTGGGCCGCCGCGTACTCCTGAAGATGGGCGCTGACCGTCGCCATCCGATAGGCGTTGTGGCTTTGCAGATAGGCGTTGCGGCTCGACTGGCCTCTGGTATAGGAGTTGGAGGCAAAGGCCCGCGCCTCGTCCATCTGGCGCAGGGCCAGGTAGACCTCGGCCTGATTGCCCAGCGCGGTGGAGACGCCCCAATCGGAACCAGCCCGGCTGTAGGCCTCCCCGGCCGCGGCAAAGGCAGCCAGGGAGGCCGCATAGTCCCCCAGGCCGTAGTGGGCTGCGCCCAGAAAGACGTAGACGTGGCCCAGGGTAAAGGGGGGCGCATTGTGGCGCAGCAACTCATCGAGCGCCTGGCGGGGATAGTCGTGCGCCCGGTCAAACTGGCCCAGGCGGAAGCTGAAGATGCCTTCGTGGGCCAGGAGTTGGGCCAGCACAAGCGACTCTGCGGGCAGACCGCTGGTCTGCTTGGCCAATTGCTGGCGGGCGTCGTGGAGAAGCTGCTGAGCCTCTTGGGAGAGGGAATTGATGTCAAAGACCAGCAGCAGGGCATCCACCGCCTGGGCAAAAAAGGCGAAATGGCCCCTGGCCCCGGCTTCCCGCCAGGCCTGACGGATGTTGTCCAGATTCTGATTGACAGTCTGCAAGGCGGCAGGCAACTTCTCGCCGTAGATATCCGGCAGCAGATCGGCCAACTGCTGGCCGAACCAGCGGATGTGGCGGTCGTGCATCTCGTCCCAGCGGGCGGGCTGCTCGCCCAGCTTTTCCAGCGCGTACTGGTGCAGCAACGGGTGCAGGCTGTAGCGGTCGGCTGCCTCGTGGCGGATGAGGGATTTGTCCACCAGCCCGGTCAGTTCGACGGCCCGACTGGCCGTGACCCAGCCAGCGGCTGGGCTGTCAAAGCCGCCCCGAAAGACGGCCAGCCGGGCAAAGGCTTCCCGCTCGGCCTCGGCCAGCCGCTGCCAGGAAGCGTCGAAGACGGCCCGCTGGCTGCGGTGGCGGTCGCTGGCGTCTGTGCTGGGGTCGGCCAAAAAGTCCAGGCTGGCCTCGATTTCAGCCACAATCTGCTGGGGGGAGAGGCTGCGCACCCAGGCCGCGGCCATCTCCAGGGCCAGGGGCACGCCGTGGAGCAGACGGCAGATATGGGCAACAGCTTTGCGATTTGTCTCGTCCAGTGCAAAGCTGTTGCGTAGCCGCCGTGCCCGCTGGACGAAAAGCTGCATAGCGTCCGTGTCTGTCCCTGTCGTATTATTCTCGTCGGGATAGGCCAGGCCGCGCAGGTCCAGCAGCCACTCGGCACGCAGGTTGAGCCGCTCCCGGGAGGTCGCCAGAATTTTCACCTCCGGCGCGTCCTGCAGCAGACGGCCCAGCCAGCCGCTCTGCCCGATCAGGTGGTCCAGATTGTCCAGCACCAGCAGCAGTTCCTTGCGGCGCAGAAAGTCGCTAATCTGCTGTTGGGGTGTAGCGGGACCGGAGAGGGGGAGGTGCAGGGCGTCGGCCAGGGCCAGGGGGATGGCGTCGGGCTGGGCCGGGTTGAGGTCGGCCAGGGGCGCATACCAGACGCCGTTGAGAAAGCCCGGGCCCATCTGTCCGGCTGCTTCCAGGGCCAGGCGGCTCTTGCCCACCCCGCCCGGCCCCACCAGTGTCAACAGACGGCAGGTGGGGTCCGTGAGCAAACGGCGGATTTCGTCCAGTTCATCCGCCCGCCCGATCAGTTCGCTGGCGGGCGTGGGCAGATTGGCGCGAGACCCCCGTCGTGCGCCCCGGATGCGCTCGTAGAGTTCCGTCGTCTCCGGTGACGGCTCCGCGCCAAAGACCTCCTGCAGAATGCGCCGGCAGTTTTCGTATTGGGCCAGGGCCGCGCTGTGCTGGCCGGTGCGGGCCAGGGCCAGCATCAGCGCCCGGTGGGCCTCCTCCCGCCAGGAGTCCAGGGCCAGCAGGCGGGTGGCGCTGTGGATGGCCCCGGCGTAGTCGCCCTGGGCCATCCGCAGCTCCACCAGTTCGTGCATAGCCTGGAGCGCCATCTCCCGGTAGCGGGCGCGCTGGGCCAGCACCCAATCCTCAAATTCGGGTGCGTCCCGCAGCATCACCCCTTCCAGAAAGTCGCCCCGGTAGAGCTCCACCGCGGCGCGCAGACTCTCGATGCGCTGGGCCGGGGGCTGCTCCGCCGTCTGTTCCACCGCGCTGGCAAAGGCTTCCACGTCCAGAGAATAGGGGGTGTCCGTGCGAAAGGTGACGGTCTGGCGGGTGATGGTGAGGTGGTTGTCGGCCAGGGCGCGCAGATTGGAGAGGCTCTGGCGCAGATTGTTGGCCGCGTCGCTCTCGGCCAGCTCGCCCCAAAAGAGACCGGCCAGGCTCTCCCGCTGATGGAGCCGGGGGTGCAGGGCCAGCCAGGCCAGGAGTGCGGCCACTTTGCCCGAACGAAAGCCGTCCAGCAGGTGGCCGTTTTGGTGGAATTCCAGACCGCCAAAGAGATGAATTTCTAGCCGATCATCCAAAAGAGTGTCCAGGGGAAAGGGGGATCGTTTCCGGTTGCTATTCCGGTGGGACGCACTCGCCACAGAATCCTTGCCAGCGAATGGAGATCTGGCGAGTGCGTCCCACCGGAAGTCTGCGTATCCACCAGAAATTTTAGCACAGGTGCGAAGGGCCACCAATCCTGTCACCCCCATTCGTCGGGATTCCGTCGCGATTCCTGCTGGTTGGCCTGTTCAGCCTGCCGTATCATTGTGGGAAGATTGCGGGGATGGCGTACCAGCGAAGTGGGCGGGTTGTAATGGGCAGGCAGTGGGGTCGGGTTGGGATTGTATATGTCGTTGAAGCAGGGCTGGTGGCGCTGAATGAGCATCTGTTCCGCCCGGTTCAGATTGTTTTCTACAACCGCGAAACGGTCAGCCTGGGAGTGATGCAGTTCCACCACAAAATGCAGGGCACGCGGCCAGTTCATCAACACAAAGCGGCCCACCAGCGAGCGCCCCTTCCAGCCGTCGTAGATGTGACTCCACGCCCGGTTGAAAGCTGTGTAGGATTGGCCCACATAAAAGACGACCTCCTCGTCCCGGAAGAGGTAGAGATCGAAGTGCTGCCATTCGGCTGGGCACTGCTCCACCACCAGAAAGCGGCGCAGGGGGAAGATGAGTGAGGGAAGGGGAGGCGAAGGTATCATCGGTAGCCGATTCTATTTCTTCCGGGCGGAAACGGGAGGCGTGATTCGTGAGATCGCCCGGCCTTTTTCACGTTTCACGTTTCACGTCTTCTGAACAACCCACCCCATCACCGCCACCGCGGGCAGAAAGGCGGCGAGCATTGCGGCGGTCAACCCGATGGACTGGGCCAGCAGGCCAAAGAGCAGGGGTAAAGGGATTAATCCCAAGAGCGAACTGACCGCGGTCACCGCGCCGGCCCGTCCCGGCGCGGCGGTGAGCAGCCGGGCTTTGCTGATGGGCCAGAACATCGCAAAGAAGAAGGTGAGAGGAATCATCAGCACAAAGCGGCTGGCTATGCCTGGCACGAGCAGCCAGAGCGGAAAGAGGACTGCCACTGCCCCCGTCACCACCCGCAGGACGTGGCCCGTCTCGGCCCGGGTCCGCCAGCGGTCCAGCACGAGCAGACTGACGACGCCCACCCCCATCTGCGCGGCCACATAGACGCCCACCAGGGCCTGGGACATCCCCACTTCCTGGGCCAGCCAGACGGTTTTCAGCACAAAAGGGGTTTCCAGCAGCTCGAAGAAAAAGAGGAAGATCAGCCAGCGCCGGGCCTCCGGGCTGGCGAGGACCTCCCGCACATTGCCCCGCAGGGTCTGCCAGAGGAGACTTTCCCCGGCTGATTCTGTGTGGGGTGAGGGTGGAAAGCCTGTGCGCAAAATCAAAACCGCATAGACCAGCGCGCAGCCACCGATTCCCACCAGCAGCCAGCGCCAATCCAACCCCAGCCAGAAGACCAGCGCCACCAGCAGAGGTGCCAGGGCCGCGCCGATTGTATCGAAGAGGACCGAGCGGGTATAGGCCCGGTCCGGTGCTGTGGGATAGGCTTCCACCACCAGTACATCGCCGGTGTGGGTGAGGGGTCCGCCCGCCGCGCCGTAGAGGGCGTAGGCCAGAAGCAGCAGCCCGAAGGTGGGGGCCAGCCCGATGAGCAGAATGGAGAGTCCCGCGCCGGCCGCACCCAGCCCCATCAGCCAGCGGCGATCCCACACATCCAGCAGCAGCCCGTGGACTGGGTCGATCACCTGGCTGACCCACTCCATCACCTGGCGCAGCAGGGCAATCTGGGCCAGATTCAGCCCCAACGCACGCTGAATCGTCGGCATCAGCACATCGGGCAGGCCACTCAGCAACTCATCGCTGAAGCGCCCGCCATAGGCCAGGATGATTTGGCGAAGGGAAAAGCGGGGATTGCGCGGGAGGTGCATGGGACTGGGGAATGGGGAATGGGTATCGCCCAGTCCCCATTCCCTTTTCTCTATGCCAGGACCGGCTCGTAGTTTTTCAGCCGTTCCAGCGTCTGTTCGTAGATTTCAAAGTGCTCGCCTTCGTTCTCCTCCGGGTCTACATATTTGAACCACATAGCCTGTTCCGGATTTTCGCCAGAGAGCAGACGGCGGCTCTCCCGCACCCGGCCTTCCGGGCTGTGCCACTTCACTTCGCCCTGCTGCAGAAGGATAAACTCGCCGGCGTAGGCGTTGTGGAAGAGCTTCTGGTTGTCCCGGTAGTAGAGGGCCTGTTCGCACATTGTATAGAGCCAGGAGTAGCACATCTCCGGGCTGTCGGTCTGAATGGAGTAGAAGCTGCCTTCCGGCTCCCGTTCGATCTCGCTTTGGAAGTCGATTTTGCTCAAATCCACCGTGCCATAGCCCCCATCCGCGGCCATCTTCACCGAATTGCGGTCCCGGTGGAAGGGGGGGGTGGGCCAGTCGGAGGCTGGGTCGTGGCCCATTGTGTGCATCAGACAGGCGTCGGTGGCGATGACGTGATCCCCCGCCATCAGCCCGTTGACCACCCGGCCCTGATGTACGCCGGTTTTGGCGTCCACGCCGCTGTGCCATTCCTGGCCGGCCTGACCCACCAGCGCATCCACAATCGAGAGCGCGGGGTCGAAGAGCTTGCCCAGATCGGCCAGGTGGTAGGGCATACGCACCAGGTGGTGGTAGTAGGTGCGGGGGCGTCCGCCGTGAAATTCGCCGGGCATCAGGCCGAAAAGATTCTTCAGACAGCCGGTGACACCCATAAAGGCGTGGTTTTTGATGAGGGCTACGGAGATCAGTTCGTCGGCCTCGGCGCAGGCTTCCATCACCTGATATTTGTCGAACATCAGGCCGCCGCCAGGGGTCTCCACCCAGCGGAAGGGGGGCTTTGTGCCGTCGAAGTATTTCACATCGAACTCTTTGAGCAAGGGGGCGATTTGGGTCGTATCCTCAATCGTCTCGCCGTTGTACATTGTGTAGAAGCTGACGTCCACGCACTGTAACTCGGCGGTCGTCTTTTCGCGCAGCAGACGCAGGGTGGCCCGCACCACCGGATCGCTCACCAGTTGTTGCCGGTGGCGCTCGTTGTACATCACTACATTTCGTGTAGCCTTGTCCTGGTTGAATTTGATGGCGATGGTCTTGGCGGCGCGCAGCCGCTCCCAGGAGCGGTGCAGGGGCGCAGTCGCCTGCTTCAGCGCCTGGTAGACGGTCTCATCGTCGGCCATAAAGTCGCAGTGGACGCCGCGCACAGTGTACTCTTTGGGGGTAGACATTCGGTGAACTCCTCATTATTGGATGATCGGTGTCGATGGGTATGGATGATCGGTGTCGATGGGTATGTATGATACAGTATCGGGAAAGACTTTTCAAACGGCGAAATGAAAACGGACAGACACGCACGAAAGCGCACCTGTCCGTTTTCATTCTCGTATATTCCAGCCGCTTATTGACCCAACCCCGCGGGCAATTTGGAGAGCAGATTTTCTGGCCGTTCGATCTTTGTAGCCAGAATCCGCTCCTGTAGCCAGGTCTGGAATGCTTGGGACTTCTCCTGAGCCAGGGTGTTTTCGTCTTTGGCCCGGTTTTCGTCCCGCTCGATGACCTGGATGATGTGATAGCCAAACTGGGTTTTAACCAGTTCGCTGGTATCACCGATGGGGAGGGTGAAGACGGTTTCGTCGAATTCGGGCACGTAGGCACCCCGGCGCGCCCAGCCCAGATCACCGCCGTTGGCACCGCTGCCCGGGTCGTCGCTATACTCTGCGGCCAGGGCCGCAAAATCTTCGCCGTCCAGAATGCGCTGGCGAATCTGTGTAGCCAGGGCCAGAGCTTCCGCTTCGCTCATAATGGCGTCATCTTCCAGGGCCACTGTATCAGTAAGGGCTGCGCTGGCCGTCGCTTCGGGTGCGCTCTCCACCGTGCCGGTCAGTTCGCCGGAGCTATCGAGAGAAGAGGTCTCGTCTACTGCGGGCGGGTCGATGCGGATCAGAATATGGCGGGCGTGTACCTGTTCTTCGGTTGCGGTGACCCGCTCATCGCCGATGGCGTCCTGCATCTTCTCCCGCAATAGCTGGGCACGGAGCACCTCTCGGTAGTCAGCCACACTCATACCGGCTTTTTTCAACTGGTCGGAACGGGCCGTCAGTCCTTCGTTGTAGAGCGTGTCGTCCAGGATGGTAGGCGGTTCGGGGGTTGGCGCTTCTACTGTCGGGATCGGCTCGGCTGGGGTGGTCTCCGTCACACCTTCGCTGGCTGCCACGGTAGGTTGGGCAGTGGCGGTCGGTGTGGGCGGCAGGGAAGCCGCCGTCGCCGTCGCCTCCACCCCGGCTTCCGCGGTCGCCGTGGCCTGGGGTACGGTCAACGCGCCCTGACGGGCTGCGATCTCTTCGCGCAAGGCGTCGTCGATCTCTGCTTCGCTTACGCTCACGCCCATCTCCGCAGCGGCCAGATTGATGACCTCTTCATCGATCATCGCGTTGATTACCTGTGTGCCGAGTGAAATGGGGCTGGCCAGGGTGGCCTGGAGTTGGGAAATTTGGGAGGCAAAGAAATCCTGACCGCCAAACTGCTGGGAGAAGAGCTGGTATTGGAACAACTGCTCCTGTAGCTGGGTTTCCTGCAGCCGGGCGCGCTTCCAAAAGTCCCGGGTGACAATCGTCTTTTCTTCTACTTTGGCCAAAACACTGCCCGGTTTGATGAGAAGCTCATTGACCGCGCCGCCCAAGACCAGCAACAGAGCCAGCGCCACCGCGGGCACCACATAAGTTAGTATCTGTTTGTTGCGCTCCCAGTCCCGGGCGCGCAGGCGAACCTCTTTGGGAGTTTCGGCCTTTGGAGCTTCCTGTTGATTCTTCCTGCGTTTCGCCATAGAAACGAGTCCCCTTAAATGTTACCAGGCCGCACAGTGGGCCACAGTTGGTAGGGATGGTGAGGAAAGGGTCGGACGTAGATGGAAAATAGGGGCGTGGATCGAGTCCGCGCCCCTACAGTTCCCTCTTTGGGTTGCCCAAAAACAGCCGGTTATGCGCCCCGTTTGCGGGTGATGCGCACGTGTTCGCCGGTGTAGGGCATCAGGGCCAGGTGACGGGCGCGCTTGATAGCCGTGGTGACTTTGCGCTGCATCTTGGCGCTGACCCGGGTCTTGCGCCTCGAGTAGATGCGCCCCCGGTTGTCCACGAAGCGGCTCAGGATTGTGACTTTTTTGTAGTCGATGTCATCCAGCTTGACTTCGTTGCCCACATGCCGGGGGTTGCGCCGTCGGCCATCTTTGGTGCGGGCAAAAACAGCCGGGCCGTCGGAGTAGCTTGTGCTATCGTCATCGTCCCCGCCATCATCCACATCATCGATATCATCCACTTCGTCGTCATCGTCGATCTGGGGGCGGCCAGCCGGTCGTCCAGTGCGCTGAGGAGCACGGCTTAACGGGCGGCGGACCTCTTCTTCTTCGTCACGAGTTCGCTCTGCCATTGGTTATTCCTCCCCGCCTTCGTCGTCTTTGCGCACAACCAGAAACCGAATCACATCTTCGTTGAGACGGAGTATCCGCTCCACTTCAGCCACCCCACCAGGCGGCATCTGCACATTTTGCAGAATATAGTAGCCCAGAAAGTGGTTGTTGATGGGGTAGGCGAGCTTGCGCTGTCCCCAGACTTCCGTGCTGACTACCTGGCCGTTTTGCCCGGCAATCGCCTGCGTCACCCGTTCATTGACGCCATTGATCCCATCTTCGTCCAGTTTGGGCTGGATGATGTAGATCATCTCATAGGAATTCGTTGCCTGTTCGTTCATAACCCGCTCAGTTTCTCCTTTCGCGGCTTTCCTTGGGATTGCCCACAGCTCAATTGCTGTGAACAGAAAGAGCGAGAGACCACTTTCTACAGTGCTCCCTCGCTGCAGGCCGGAACGATTTTAGCACAAATGCAGCCCGGTGGCAAAAAATGGGAGGGGGGCAGGCGTTATGAATTAGGAAATGCACCCCGGATGGCTGAGATTTGGCAAAGTAGAACGATGAGGGTATACTGAGAGGACGGCGGGGAGTAGCGCAGCTCGGCAGCGCGCTTCGTTCGGGACGAAGAGGTCGGAGGTTCAAATCCTCTCTCCCCGACCAACAAAAACCGGGTTTCTGACAGAAATCCGGTTTTTTGCGTCTTCCGTTAAAAAGAAGCAGACGGCCCAACGCCACAGCCTCCTGGCTGGTGGGCGTGCTGCCAGGCTGGCGACAGGGCACCCAAGACGACAAAGCCGCCAGCCAGCAAGAGAGAGAAGAATATACGCGAAGCCCATCTGAACCAGTGCAATGATCAAAGCCTCAAAAGTGAGTTGCAAAAATGGATGGTATCTGCATTATAATCAATAGAGCGCGCGTTTGGTTCTGCGCTCTATTGGGTGTCTGCTGGCAATGTTTTGTCTATTTCAATCTGATTAAACATCAGGAGGGGCACAGTGGCTACACTATTCAAGCAGAAGTACGATGATGGCAAACTGGGCGAAGTCGTGGAGAAGGCGCTGAACGACGATCCATCGGTCTACATAACCGGTCTGGTCGTTGTCAGCAGTAAGGGGGTTGTTCGGCTGGCGGGCAACGCCAGGGACAGTCTCTCCAAACGTCATGCAGTTGAAACCGCGCACCGCTCGATAGAGCGGGCAAAGCTGACTTTTCAGCGCATCGAAGATGAGATACTTTTGATGAGCTAATCCCGTATTCTGTTGCATGCAAAATAGGGATAGGGGGGAGCCGTAAGGCTCCTCCCCTCCCACACCACCGGACATGTGGATCCCCATCCGGCGATTCGACTGTGTGATGGCGACAGTGAAATGTCGCGTTGTACCATTTCTTTATTCAGTTACAGCGAATTCAGTTACATCGATAACGCCTCCTCCGTGGACGCGTATCCCCGGCCTTCAGCCTACTCTCCCTGTCCAGCCTGCCCCTGCCCTCCTTCGACAGATGTCGGTTGCCTACGTTATCCCGCCTCTTTCCTCTCAACTCCTCAGCTATTTGACCCTTCGCCCTGTAGCAGGCTTTCATCCCCCGTCCCGGATGGTCGTAACTCCATCGACTCCTATGGCCTCTGCTGATGACGCGGAAAGAGATAATTGCCGCTTGCAATCGGGGTATGGTTGTAAGCATGACGGCAGTACAGCAGACAGAATTGAGCGATTTCATTATAGGCCCGGACGGGCCTATAATGGGGTTGAAACCATTTCCCATGGGCTTCTTGCATCGGAGTTGCGATATGAGATATCTATCCGTGAGTATCGCCACCCTGCGGGGAAGGTTGGCTATCCTCTTCCTCGCCTTTGCGCTGCTGGTCAACATCTCGGTTGTCGCCACCTTCCGGGCGCTCGAAGCGCAGAGGCAAGACGCGCTCATCGTCAATCTGGCCGGTCGCCAGCGTATGTTGATCCAATTGATGGACCGGTTGGCGCTGCAGAGCGCGCCCACCGACAGCCATCTGACCGATCTGCGCCAGGCCGAATCCACCTTTGCGGCCACCCTCAGCGCCCTGCGCGACGGCGGCGACGCGCCCGACCTGCATAATCGGCGCGTAATACTCCCCCCAACCCGCGACCCGATTATCACGGCTGAATTGGACCTTATGAGCGCTATGTGGGCCGACTTTCAGCCCGGGCTGGAACGCCTTGCCAACGACACGCTCCCCAGCCCCGAGCTATCCGCTGCCCTGCAAAATGTCGAGACACAGGCCGCGTCTCTGGCCCAACAGGCCGATACCCTCGTCCGCCTGTACGAGGCCAGCGCCACACAAAAGATCATCTGGCCGCGTCGCCTGCAAATTGGGTTTTTCGCTTGCGCCATCCTTCTGCTGGCGTTGGGCGCGTGGATGACCTACGCCTCCGTCCTCCGGCCACTGGTCGCATTGCAGGCGGTCGCCCAGCGCATGGGCGCCGGCGACCTGGACACGCCAGTCCAGGTGTCCGGACCCCAGGAGATCGATACGCTGGTGCAGGCCTTTGACGCCATGCGCGGCCAACTGCTGGCTTCCCGGCGCGAGCTGACCCAGTGGGCGGAGACCCTGGAACAGCGGGTGGCGCAGCGCACAGGCGCGCTTGACGCGCTCTACGAGGTCAGCCAGGAGATTTCTGCACGCCTCGAACTTTCCCAGGTGCTGCGGCTGATCACCGAGAAGGCACGCCAACTGCTCGGGGCCGAAGTGGCTACACTCTGTCTGCTGCAGGGCGACGGCCAGACCCTGGCCCTGGGCGCACACAGCGGGACGGCTCAGGCCGTCGTCGAGCGTGAGACCGGGGCGCGCAGCGAACCGGTGCGCCAGGTGCTGGCCCGCCGCGAGGCCCTGCTCTGCGACGCGGAACAGTGCAGCCAGTTCTGCGGCATTTTGTCCGCCTCCCATCGCGTCAGCCACATGGCCGCGCCGCTGCGGGCCGGCGGGCGGGTCATCGGCGCGCTGTGCGTCGGCAGTTCCCAGTCCCTGGCCTTTACGCCCGAAGGCGGACGCCTGTTGACCAAGCTGGCGAACTCCGCGGCTGTGGCGCTGGAGAACGCGCGCCTGTACGCCCAGGCCGAGCGCGTGGCCACCCTGGAAGAGCGCCAGCGCATCGCCGCGGATATGCACGACGGGCTGGCGCAGACCCTGAGCTATCTTGTCCACCGGGTCGAGCAGGCGACGGAACTGGCCGAGGCCCGGCAGAGCGAGGAAGTCGCCCAAGCGCTGAAATCCACGAGCGCCACCCTGTGCCAGGCCTCCCGAGAGGTCCGCCAATCCATCGCCCGGCTGGAAGGCGCGCCATCGCGCCGGCCTCTGGAATCCCGGTTGAGTGAGATGGTGGACGAATTTCAAAAGGACGACGGGCCGCCGGTGGGGCTGGAAGTAGGACTGACAGCGCCGCTGTTCGCGCCGCCAGAGGAGGCAGAACAGGCGCTGCGCGTGGTGCGCGAGGCGCTGTTGAACGCCCAGCGCCACGCCCAGGCCCAGCGTATCGTCGTCCGGCTGGAGCAGGAGGATGGGGAGGTGAGGGCGAGTGTGCAGGACGACGGGCGGGGTTTCGATCCACAATCCTTGCCGGCAGACAACGGCCACTTTGGTCTGAGCATTATGCGGGCCCGGGCGGCCCGACTTGGCGGCCAGCTCGCCATTCATTCGGCGGCCGGCCAGGGGACACGGGTGACGCTGGCGTGGCCCGTGCGCGGGGGGACTACTACTCCCTACCAGCCAGGAACTAACGCACATACGTTAGTCGGTCGGCCAACCAACTGAAACGTGAAGCGTGAAGTGTCGTCACGTGATCTCACGTTTCACGTCTTCACGTTTCCGCACGCAAATCGTGACTCCGTCACCTTACGGGGTGAACAATACGGGGGGGGGGATAGTGGTGAATAATAGGGAGCGGATTCGCGTGTTGCTGGCCGACGACCACAGCCTGTTCCGCGAGGGGCTGGCCGGCATCCTGAATGCCCAGCCGGATTTCGAGGTGGTCGGCGAGGCGAGTGACGGCCTGGAGGCGCTGGTCAAGGCCCGCAGCCTTATCCCCGATCTGGTGCTGATGGACATCGGCATGCCCGGCGGTGACGGGCTGGAGGCCACGTGGCGGGTCAAGCAGGAGCTGCCCGGGGTTACCATCGTCGTCCTGACCGTGCGGGACGACGAGGAAAAACTCTTCGCGGCCATCAAGGCCGGCGCCCAGGGGTATCTGCTGAAGGACATTCACGCCCGAACAATGGTGGAAATGCTGCGGGGCGCGGTGCGCGGGGAGGCCGCCATCACCCCTGGGCTGGCCGGCTGCCTGCTGGAAGAGTTCCGGCGGTTGAGCCAGCACACGCCCGCTGCTCCCGAAAAAGAGGCGACGGGTCTGACACACCGGGAGCAGGAGGTTCTCTGCTTGGTCGCTGAAGGTGATTTCGACAAGGTCATCGCTGAAAAGCTGTACCTGAGCGTGTACACGGTCAAGGGCCATATGCGCAACATCCTGGCCAAACTCCACGCCCGCAACCGCCACGACGCGGCGCGCCTGGCCCGGGATAGGGGGTTGTTGTAGGCCGAGTTATATTTGACAGGGTGACATTTTCGCCCTATCACCCTGTCACCCGCTCACCCCGTCACCTTGTCAAGTATAGAACCGGTTCTTCTGCTTGAGAGTGGTCAAAAGACCGCTCTTTTTTAGTTCCTCCGAGAGTTCCCCGAGGGGTTGGCAGGGCGGGTTGCCTGGCGTATCATAGCTCTAGCCTCGCTGCCGCAACTGCGGACGGACCTTCGATTTTTTCTCCGCCGCTGTGATCGACTTCTGGTGCGGCCAGAACAAATACAAAACTATGAATCTCCCAAAGCGCGTCCTACTTCTATGTGGTCAATCGCTCCTGGCCGAGGCCCTGAAAAATATTTTAGAACCGTTGCAGGGTGTGAAACTGGTTGGTCCGTGGACGACTGAGAGCGCCACTCTGAAACGGATCAGGCAAGACGAGGCAGGAGGCGTGTTCGATCTGATTCTGATTGCTGATAGCCGGGGTGAGTCCGAGGCAACGCTGGTAGGTCAGATTATGGAAGATTATCCCGATTTGCCCGTCGCACGGATCGGCCTGGACGACAACGAGATTCACCTGTATACCTCTCGTGCGCTGCCCGCCCGCCGCGCCGACCTGATTGAACTCATAGAGAGCCTGCCCGTCCGCCAGCGCCCACGACAAAGCGAAAGTTCATCCTGAAACGATGGAGGTCAGCACATGCAATTCATCGATCTTTTCGGTTTCTGGCGTAAAGTGGGCGCGCTGTGCGTGGCGGGGCTGCTCGTGGCAGGGGTGGCCGCTGTCGTCAACGCCGCGCCCCTGGCCCAGTCGGCAAGTGACGGCGAGGCGCTCTTCAAAGCCCAGTGTGTCGCCTGCCACACCATCGGCGGCGGCAATCTGGTGGGACCGGACCTGCAAGGCGTGACCGGGCGGCAGGAGCGGGCCTGGTTGGAACGCTGGATCCGGGAGCCAGACAAGATGCTGGCCGAAGGCGACCCCATCGCCACCCAACTCCTGCAAGAATCCAACAACGTGCCTATGCCGAACCTGGGGCTGACGGAGACGCAGGTCGCTTCCCTGCTTGCCTATCTGGAAAGCCAGGCAGGAGGTGCCACAGCCCCAGAATCAGCCCCACAATCAGCCCCACAATCAGCCCCAGATCAGGCTCAGGTCACCCTTCCCGTGGGCGCCCCGGCTATTGGCCGGTCCCTCTTCACCGGCAGTATGCGCTTTGCCAACGGCGGCCCGCCCTGTATGGGCTGTCACAGCATCGCCGGGCTGGGCGCATTGGGCGGCGGCGCACTGGGACCAGATTTAACTCCGGCCTTCAACAAATTTGGCGAAACGGGCCTGGCAAACTTTTTGGCCACGTCACCCACGTTGACGATGAACGCCGTGTGGACCCGTCAACCACTCACTCCCGACGAACAGGCCAGCATATGGTCTTTCCTGCGCCAGGCTTCTGTGACGGAGCGACCCATCCAGGCCCTGGGCCAACTGTCCGCGTTGGCCATCGTCGGTGCCGCTGTTCTGATCTTCCTGGCACATCTCTACTGGCGCAAGCGTCTGGTTGCCGTGCGGCGGCCACTCGTCGAGCGGGCGCGTATCTCTGCATGACCACTTTGGGAGGATATTGACATGGGCTGGATTCAGGACATCATTAATCCAAAGGCACGCGAGTGGGAGGAATTCTATCGCAACCGCTGGCAGCACGACAACGTCATCCGCTCGACCCACGGCGTCAACTGCACCGGTGGCTGCTCGTGGGCCATCTACGTCAAGGACGGCATCATCACCTGGGAGATGCAGCAGATCGACTATCCCCTGCTGGAAACCGGACTGCCGCCCTACGAGCCTCGGGGCTGTCAGCGGGGCATCTCGGCTTCGTGGTATGTCTATAGCCCCATCCGCGTCAAGTACCCCTATGCCCGGGGCGCGCTGATCGATCTGTGGCGCGATGCCAAGACCGACTACGCCAACCCGATTGAGGCCTGGGCTTCGATTGTCGAGGACGAGAGCAAGCGCGCCCGCTTTCAGAAGGCCCGGGGCAAAGGCGGCTTCCGTCGGGTGGCGTGGGAGGAGGTGCAGGAGCTGATCTCGGCCTCCTGTCTCTACACCGCCAAGAAGTGGGGGCCGGACCGCGTCTTCGGCTTCTCGCCCATCCCGGCCATGTCCTATCTCTCCTACGCCGCGGGGTCCCGCTTCCTGCAGCTCTTCGGCGGCGTCAATATGAGTTTCTACGACTGGTACGCGGACCTGCCCAACGCCTTCCCTGAAATCTGGGGTGACCAGACCGATGTGTGCGAGAGCGCCGATTGGTACAACGCCAAGTATATCGTGGCCATGGGATCCAACCCCAACATGACACGCACACCGGACGTGCATTTCATCGCCGAGGCCCGGCACCAGGGCACGAAGTTTGTGGTCATCGCCCCGGATCTAAATCAGGCGGCCAAGTATTCCGATTGGTGGATTCCGGTGAAGCCCGGCACCGACACCGCCCTGTGGATGGCGATCAACCACGTCATCCTCAAAGAGTTCTACGTGGATCGCCAGGTTCCCTATTTCGAGGACTACGTCACCCGCTACACCGACGGCCCCTTCCTCGTGGAACTCCAGCCCAACGGAGACGGCAGCTACCAGGCCGACCAGTTGTTGCGCGCCAACCGCCTGGAACGTTACGAGAAGGAGGACAACGGCGATTGGAAGCTGCTGATGCTGGACAAGCAGAGCGGCCAGCCCAAGATGCCCAAGGGCACGGTTGGCTTCCGCTGGAAGACGGAGAAGGGCAACTGGAACCTCAAGTTGGAAGATGGCCTGGACAACAGCCCCATCGATCCGACCCTCTCCTTTTTCGATCAACACGACGAAGTGCTGCAAGTTGCCTACCACGAATTTGCCGAGGACGCAACCCACCTGCGGGGTATTCCCGTGCGCTACATCGAAACAAAAGAGGGGCGCGTGCCGGTGGCCACGGCCTTCGATCTGTTGATGGCCCAGTTCGGCGTGGGACGCGGCCTGCCCGGCGACTACGTGACCAGCTACGACGACCTCGGCCCCTACACCCCGGCCTGGCAGGAGCAGTACACGGGCATCGGGCGGGACACGGCCATCCGCCTGGCCCGGGAGTTTGCCAACAACGCCGAAGTCACCAATGGCCGCTCTATGATTATCATCGGCGCCAGCATCAACCACTGGTACAACAACAACCTGGCCTACCGCGCCCCCATCACCTCGCTCATCCTGTGTGGCTGCTGCGGGCGCAACGGCGGCGGTATGAACCACTATGTGGGCCAGGAAAAGCTGACCCTGGTGGCACCGTGGAGCAGTCTGGCCTTTGCCAGAGATTGGGGCAGCGTGCCGCGTCTCCAGCAGTCCCCCACCTGGCATTACGTCAACAGCGACCAGTGGCGCTACGAAGGCGACTTCACCGACTACGCGCCCGTGCCGCCCAAGACCAGGTGGGCCAAAGGCCACGCTATGGACCTGGAAACTATGGCCGTGCGTCTGGGCTGGATGCCCTACTACCCCCAGTTCAACCGCAACCCGATGGAGGTGCTGGCCGAAGCCGAGGCTTCCGGCGCCAAGACGGGCGCCGAGATTTCGGACTACACGGCGCAGCAGCTCAAGGACGGCGACCTGCACTTCGCGGTGGACGACCCGGACGCACAGGAGAATTGGCCCCGGGTCTGGTTCATCTGGCGCGGCAATGCCATGGCCTCCAGCGCCAAGGGCGCCGAGTTCTTCCAGCGCCACTATCTGGGCACCCACGACAACATCGTGGCCGAGGAACACGCCAAGGGCAAGGTCAAGAGCGTCACCTTCCGCGAGCCGGCCCCCCGGGGCAAGTTCGATCTGGTGGTGGACCTCAACTTCCGTATGGACACTTCGGCCCTCTACTCCGACATCGTCCTGCCGGCCGCCTTCTGGTACGAGAAAAACGACCTCAACAGCACTGATCTACACTCCTTTGTCCACCCGTTGGGCCAGGCGGTGCCGCCGGTGTGGGAGGCCAAGACCGACTACGAAATTTTTAAGGGTTTCGCCAAGAAGGTCAGCGAGATGTCGCCCCTCGCCTTCCCGCAGCCGGTGCGGGATCTGGTGGCCGTGCCCTTGATGCACGACACCCCCGACGAGCTGGCCCAGACCGCGCCGCTGGACTGGGCCAAAGGCGAGTGCGAGGCCATTCCCGGCAAGACTATGCCCCATTTCCGCGTGGTGGAGCGGGACTACGCCAACCTCTACAACCGCTTCATCTCCCTGGGCCCGAAGGTGCGCGAGGACGGCTTCAGCGGCAACGGCGTGCATATCCCGGCCAAAGAGTTCTACGACGAACTGCTGCAGAACCCAGTGGGCGGCTCGCCGGATCCCCGCCATCTGCGCTGTGTGGAATGGGGCGGCAAGAAGTACCCCAGCCTGGAAGATGCCCTGGACGCGGCCAACGCCCTCCTGCACCTGGCGCCTGAGACCAACGGCGCCGTCTCGTACGCCGCCTTCAAGCACGAGGAGGAGGTGACGGGCGTGCCCCTGGTCGATCTGGCCGAGGGTGTGCGGGATGTGCGCATGACCTTCTTCGACCTGACCCGACAGGTGCGGCGCACGCTGATCAGCCCGTGCTGGTCGGGCAACGTCAACGACGGGCGGGCCTATGCGGCCTGGTGCATGAATGTGGAACGGCTCATCCCGTGGCGCACCCTGACCGGGCGGCAGCAGTTCTACGTGGACCACCCATACTACATCGACTTTGGCGAACACCTGCCGACCTTCAAGCCCCGACTCAACCCCCGCAACACCGGCGACATCGTCAGCAGCCCGGTGGACGACAAGAGCCTGGTGCTCAACTACATCACGCCCCACGGCAAGTGGAACATCCATTCCACGTACAAGGACAACCACCGCATGCTCACCCTTTCCCGGGGCATGGATCCGATCTGGATCAACGACAAGGACGCCGAGAGGGTGGGGCTGAACGACAACGACTGGGTGGAGGTCTACAACGACAACGGGGTGGTCGTCACCCGGGTCAACGTCAGCGCCCGGGTGCAGTCGGGTATGTGTCTGTACTACCACGCGGTGGAGCGCACGATCTACATCCCCAAGTCCCAGGTGCGCGGCGGCAAACGGGCGGGCGGCCACAATAGCCTCACCCGCACCCGCATCAACCCGGTGCAACTGGCCGGCGGCTACGCACAGTTCACCTACGCCTTCAACTACTGGGGCCCCATCGGCATCTTCACCCGGGATACGTACTGCGTGGTGCGCAAACTCGAAAAGCTGGAGTGGTAACACTGCCCTCACCCCTACCTCCATCCCTACCTCTCTCCCCACCTCTCTCCCCACATTTGGGGCAAAGGGCAGGGGTGAGAGCCACGTAAGGAGCCAATACCTATGGATATTCGCGCACAAGTATCGATGGTTTTCCACCTGGACAAGTGCATCGGTTGCCACACGTGCAGTGTGGCCTGCAAAAACATTTGGACCGACCGCAAGGGCACCGAGTATATGTGGTGGAACAACGTGGAGACCAAGCCGGGCACCGGCTACCCCACGGTGTGGGAAGACCAGGACAAGTATAAAGGCGGCTGGGAGCGCAGAGAGGGCACGGGCGAGATCCACCTGCGTCTGCACGAGCGCAGTGGTGGGCTGGCCAACATCTTTTTCAACCCCTATCTGCCCACGGTGGACGACTACTACGAGCCGTGGACCTACGACTACGAGGATCTTTTCACTGCCCCGGAAGGCGATGACCAGCCCACGGCCCGGGCCGTCTCGCTGATCACCGGCAAGCATATGGAGATCGAGGCCGGGCCGAACTGGGACGACGACTACGGCGGCTCACCGGTCTACGCGGAAAACGACCCCAACCTGGAGGCGCTGACCGACGAGGAGCGGGAGCAGTTGACCGAGATGGAGCGTGTCGTCTTCTTCTATCTGCCGCGCATCTGCAACCACTGCCTCAACCCCGGTTGTGTGGCCGCCTGCCCGGCCGGGGCCATCTACAAGCGCGGCGAGGACGGCGTTGTCCTCATCAGCCAGGAAAAGTGCCGGGGCTGGCGCATGTGCATCTCCGGCTGTCCCTACAAGAAGACCTACTACAACTGGTCCACGGGCAAATCCGAGAAGTGCATCCTCTGCTACCCGCGTCTTGAGAGCGGCCAGGCCCCGGCCTGTTTCCATTCCTGCGTGGGCCGCATCCGTTACCTGGGCGTACTGCTCTACGACGCCGACCGAATTCAGTCCTCCGCCTCTGTGCCCAATGCCGATCTCGTGGAGGCCCACCGTACGATCATTCAAGACCCCTTCGATCCCGGGGTTATCGCCGCTGCCAAAGCCAACGGCATCTCGGACGCCCTGATCGATTCGGCCCAGCATTCGCCGGTCTATAAGTTCGTGAAGCAGTGGAAGCTGGCCCTGCCCTTGCACCCCGAATTTCGCACCCTGCCCATGCTCTTCTATGTGCCCCCTATGCTGCCCGTGCTGGCCAAGGTGAAAGACGGTCTGTACGACAACGCCGACGCGGCCAGCGCCAGCCTGGCGCCCTTGCTGAGCTCGCTGGAACGGGCGCGTATGCCCATCCACTACATGGCGCGCCTGTTTGCGGCGGGGAACGACGAGATCGTGACCGCCTCCTACCGCAAGCTGATCGCGGTGCGCATCTATATGCGGGCCAAGACCGTCAAGGACGTCCCTGAAGCGGAGGTGCAGGAGGCGCTGCGGGTGGGCGGCACGACCGCCGAGGAGGTGGAGGCCATCTACCGCCTGACGGCCCTGCCCACCTACGAGGAGCGTTTCGTCGTCCCGCCCCTGGCCCGGGAGGTTGCCGTGGAGCAGACACGAGATCCCTTCACCCAGAAGCGGGAAGGCGGCTTCGGCTTCCGCAAAGCCCCGGTCCGAGGAGCATAACGATGAATGGCGAACCTATGGCTGGACGTGTCTTTCAACTTTTTGCCACCCTGTTGGACTATCCCCGGATGCCCCTGACCGGCGTGGCTGGGGAGTGCGCTGCCCTCGTCCGTGGGCGCAGCCCGGAGGCGGCGTCACGCCTGCGCCAGTTTGAATCCTTCGCAGAAAAGACTGCGCTGACCCGACTGGAGGAAATCTACACCGGCGTCTTTGAGCTTGACGCCACCTGCCACCCGTATGCCGGCTATCATCTGTTCGGCGAGTCGTACAAGCGCAGCGCCTTTCTGCTGGAGTTGAAGGAGCGCTACCGGCTCTACAACATCCGGTGCGGAAGCGAGCTGCCGGATCATCTGGCGGTGATGCTGCGCTTTCTGGCCGTAAACGAGGACCTGACGGACAGCGAGGAGATCATCCGCGAGGCCTTGCACCCCACCCTGCGCAAGATGCTGAAGAACAAAGACGATGAGCCGCCCGACCCCGACATCCCCAAGCCGCCGGCCCGGGGCGACGAATACCGCAGCGTGCTGCAGGCCCTGCGTTCGGTGTTGCTCACGATAACGGCGGACGACGCCCTGCCGGCAGTCGAGGCGGCGAACGACGAATTGGTGCTGATGGCCGCCTAGCGCCCATACTGGTTGGGCTGGCGTGGGCCAAAGGGTTCTCAAAGCCTCAAGTCTGTCAGGAGGAAACGACAATGATCGATTGGAAGATATTTGATACGGTACTCTTTGTGGCCTTCCCCTACGTGGCGGTGGTGGTCGCCATCCTGGTGGGGATTCTCCGCTATACCAGCGACCGCTTCTCCTACTCCAGCCTCTCGTCCCAGTTTCTGGAGAACCGCACGCTCTTCTGGGGTTCGGTGCCGTGGCACTACGGCGTGGTCCTGGTACTGTCCGCCCACCTGCTGGCCCTGACCTTCCCGGCCTGGTGGGGTGACCTGATCTCGGATCAGATACGCCTCTACGTGCTGGAAGTGAGCGGGCTGGCGCTGGCGTTGATGGCGGTCGTCGGTCTGACCTTGCTGGTTGTGCGCCGCATCCAGAACCCCCGGGCCCTCGTCGTCACCTCGCCTATGGATTGGGTTCTGCTGATCACGCTGCTGACCCAGGTCGGGCTGGGCTTCTGGGTTGCGCTGGTCTACCGCTGGGGATCGGACTGGTATCTGCACACTGCGGTGCCGTGGATGGTCTCGCTGCTGGTGTTCAATCCCCAGATTCAGTACGTCACCGCCCTGCCCTGGCTGGCCAAGCTGCATATGCTGGGCGGCTTTTTTATCATTTTGCTCTTCCCCTTCACCCGGCTGGTGCATGTCTTCACCTTCCCCATCACCTACCTGTGGCGGCCCATTCAGGTGGTGATCTGGAACTGGCGTCCCCAGCGACCGGCGCAATGATGCCGGGCTTGCTCTTCCACCACTGGAGAGGCGAACGACCGTGCCTGTCTGTTGCGGAGCGTCTGGTGTGAGGAGGGATCGGGGTGAGGGATATGAGGCGGACGATTGAGCAGGGTATTGCCAATCTGTACCCTGGCTACTTTGCCCTGGTGATGGCCACCGGCATTGTCTCCATCGCCGCCTATCTGGATGGAATGGAGACGATCGCCTGGGTTCTCTTCGTGATCAGTATCACGACCTACGGCTTTCTGTGGCTCATCACCCTGGCCCGCCTCCTGCGAAATTTGTCAAACGTGATTGGCGATCTGACCAGCCACACCCGGGGACACGGATTCTTCACCATAGTCGCCGGGACGTGCGTGTTGGCGCGGCAATTTCAAATCATCGCCAAGGAACCCACCCCGGCCCTTCTGCTCTGGTTTCTGGGCGGTCTGCTGTGGGTGGTCCTGATGTACACCTTCTTCACGGCGGTGACAGTGCGGGAGCCAAAGCCCACCCTGGAGAGCGGAGTGAGCGGCGGCTGGTTGCTGGTGGTCGTGTCCACCCAATCCATCTCCGTAACGGGTTCACGAATTGCCGACAACTTTGACGGCGTCTGGCAGGAGGCGATTCTGTTTGTGACGCTGGCCATGTTTTTGCTGGGCTGTATGCTCTATATCCTCATCATCTCGCTCATCTTCTCCCGTTTTATCTTCTTCAGCCTGACCCCCCAGGCGCTTACCCCGCCCTACTGGATCAATATGGGCGCGGTCGCCATCACCACCCTGGCCGGATCGACGCTTATCTTAGAAGCGAAGTATTGGACGTTCGTCCAGGACATCCTGCCTTTTTTGAAAGGGTTTACGCTCTTCTTCTGGGTGACGGCCACGTGGTGGATTCCCCTGCTCTTCATCCTCGGCCTCTGGCGGCACGGGGTCAAGCGCCTCCCGTTCGCATATGACCCTTCGTACTGGGGTATAGTCTTTCCCCTGGGCATGTACACCGCCTGCACCTTTCAACTGGCGGTGGCCATGGACCTGCCCTTTCTGCGCATCATCCCCCGCTATTTTGTGTACGTGGCGCTGTTGGCCTGGGCCATTGTGTTTGTGGGGATGATTCGTGGATGGGCACACAATCTGATTTCCGCCTCGGCGGTAGCGCGGTGACAGGGAAAAGACAAAGGCGATGAGCCATCAGATCGAGGTAACTGCTCACCCCCTCCCAACCTCCCCCACTGTGGGGGAGAAGTCGAGCCACTTCCCTCCCTGGGATGGGGAGGGCTAGGGCGGGGTGGCTGAACAGTTACATCGCCGAGGACCTGCCCCCACCCAATCCTCCCCCGGGGTATAGACGCGGCCCCACATTTCTTCGTCCGAGTTGTTTGCGCCAGAACAAAGAACGTTGCCAGAATATTCTCTATACTCGATTGTGTGATATTGCGCTGGCGGGGAAAATGGTGGCTCTCTATGGGATGGGGGATCAATACGGCTAACCCGACAGCTATGTGGATGCGATGGAAACGCTGGGGGCAAAGGTGATGGAGCGTGGCGGCGAACCGGCTGGCTTTTGGCTGGTGGACGACAGCTACGAATTCGAGTATTCCAAGTCCGTGATCGACGGTGTCTTTGTGGGTCTGGCCCTGGACGACGACAACCAAAGCCATCTCACCGAGGAACGGGTGCAGATGTGGGTGGAGATTGTGCTGGAAGACTTTGGCCTGATGGTGCCTGTCCCGGCCTGAGCAGAGAGAAAGGATGTGCAGGTATGGCCGAAACGATCATTACCAGCGGTATGACTGTGGCTGAAGTTCTGCAAAGTGTGCCCGACGCGGTCCGGCTCTTTCAGGCCCACGGCGTCAATCCGCTCGCCGACTGTGGCCCGAACATCCATTTTCTGCAAATGGAGGAGGCCCAGGGCCGCTGCCAAATTGAGAGATGGGAGGAGTTACTCACCGATCTTAACCGGGCCGCGGCCGCAGTTTTGTAGCCACTTCCCAGACAAACCGGCAGAATTTCTTGTGCCGCTGTTTGCGCCAGCGCAAAGACGACACGCTCCTCCGCCTGTATGCTGGGCAGCGAAGGAGGAACTGATGGAGTATTTGATTCGAGCCGAGCTCACTGTGGCCGAAACATTAGAGCGCTGGCCGCAGACAATTATTTATCGAGTTATCGAGAAGATACTTTTGACTTTGCGTAAAGAGAGCGAAGAACTGTGTCGTGAAAGTTAATAAGTGCCAAGGAGTCCCTATGATACCCAGAATCAAATATGCGACAGTTGCACCAGGCGCGCTAAAGGCAATGGGGGCGCTGGAAGCGTATGTAGGCCAGAGCGGTCTGGAACGGACCCTCGTCGAGTTGGTAAAGCTGCGAGCATCGCAGATCAACGGGTGTGCCTACTGTATTGACATGCACACAAAGGATGCCCGCGCCGCCGGTGAGAGCGAGCAACGGCTGTACGGCCTCACCGCCTGGCGGGAGACGCCGTTCTACACCGACCGCGAGCGGGCTGCTCTGGCCTGGACCGAGGCTGTCACCCAGGTGGCGGATGGACACGTACCAGACGACGTCTTCGAGCAGGCGCGCGAGCAATTCGGCGAAAAAGAGCTTGTGGATTTGACTACGGCAATTGTTGCCATCAACGGGTGGAATCGATTGGCCATCAGCTTTCGAAGTGTGCCTGGCACATACCAACCGGCCCAGAAGTGATAGCCCACACAGGGCTGGCACACGGCGTATAGAGAAAACCAGAGAAAACCGGGCATACATCCGGCAAGGAGATGGATTAGAATGGAAGTCCAAATTGACAAGAAGACAGTGGGCGAGATCGTTGCGGCTGATTATCGCGCCGCTGGGGTGTTCGAAAAGCACGGGATCGACTTCTGCTGCGGCGGCCAGATACCGTTGAGGGCCGCCTGCGCTGAAAAGGGTGTCGACGCAGAGGAGGTGTTGCAGGAACTGGAGCAGGTGGCTCAGTCGGCTGGCGATCCTTCCGAGCGCTATGACCAGTGGGAGTTGGACTTTCTGGCCGACTACATCGTGAACCAGCACCATGCGTACACCAAATCGATGATTCCCCGGCTGAAAGAGTTCGCGGCCACGGTCGCCGATGTCCACGGGGACAGCCACCCGGAGACACGAACAGTGGCGCAGCTCTGGGACGAACTTAGCGGGGAATTTATCATGCACATGCAGAAGGAAGAGCTGATGCTGTTCCCCTACATCAAGCGCCTTGTGCGCAGTAAGGCGGACGGGGAGCTACCGGCCAAACCGCGCTTTGGTTCGGCGCACGATCTGATCCAGGATATGGAGGCCGATCACGAGTCGGCCGGCGATCATCTGGCCCAGATCGAAGCGCTGAGCCAAGGGTTCACGCCGCCCCAGGATGTCTGCAACACGTATCGAGCGCTGTACGCCTACCTGGCAGAGTTCGACGCCAGCACCAAAAAGCATGTTCATTTAGAAAACAATATCCTTTTTCCAAAAGCGATCCGACTAGAGACACACATGAGGAAACCTGACGTGGAAACAAAGACAATCGATGTGCGTACAATTCCGCCGCCACAGCGCCACCCGCTCATCTTCCAAATGTTCGACGCGCTGGAGCCGGAGCAGAGCTTCCTGCTGCTCAACGATCACGACCCCAAGCCCCTGTACTATCAGTTCCGCTTCGAGCGGGAGAGCCAGTTTACCTGGGAGTATTTGGAAGATGGTCCGGCAGTCTGGCGGGTGCGCATTGGCCGGTCACTTTCTTGAGTATTCGGAGGTAAACGATGGCCTACGTTATTACCAGTCTGTGCGTGCGCGACGGTGCCTGTGTCGAGGTCTGCCCGGTCGAGTGTATTGTACCCGGCTCCAAGGAGGAAGGGGAGTGGCCCATCTTCTACATAGACCCGGACACCTGCATCGATTGCGGTGCCTGTGTGCCCGAATGTCCTGTGGATGCCATCTTCCCGGAGGAAGATGTGCCCGATGAATTTACCGACGATATCGAACTGAACGCGTTCTACTTCAGCGATGGCCCCGGTTATTGGGATTTCGACCTGGAAAAAGAGCGGGTGCAGACAGAGTAGGACGGGCCGTATCCACAATATTCTCCCAACAAAAGAAGGAAAGCATATGTGGTCTTTTCCCTTGACAAAAGATGTAGAATTTCACGATGCACGCCCCTATTCCCAGCCGCTGCTGGTGTCGGACTGGGGTCGGGTGCTGCGTTTCAGCCTGAACCCAGGCCAGTCCATTGGTGAGCACGAGACACCTCATTCCCCCTTCTTCGCCATCGTGCTGGAAGGCGAAGGTATGTTTGCTGGCGAGGATGGGCAGGAGCAGCGCTTCGGCCCCCAGTCGCTTCTGATCTTCGCCCCAGGTGAACCTCACACCGTACGCGCCTTGGACCAGAAGCTGGTCTTTGTGGGCTTCTTGCAGGGTGTGGCAGGCACGGAAGCGGGCAGCCTTTCCGGTGAGATTATACGCAGGCTCGGTTGAAGCCAGTGTTCATGCCCTTGGGGGCACAATGAACAATGAAAATAGGGACGCAGATTTACGCAGAGAAACGCAGATTGTATCCGTGTGAATCCGGCCTTTCCGTGTCATCCGTGTTCTATTTTCAGATTGTCTTTTGGCAGGAGAAAGCAGCCTCAGCCGCTTGGGATCAGGTCGCTGAGGCCGTTTTCCCCTGTTAACCGCGAGTTTTCAATCTGCCTGAAACGTAACTACTCAGCCACCCCACCCTAGCCCTCCCCAGATTAGGGAGGGAACTGGATCGACTCCTCCCCCAGTCTGGGGGAGGTTGGGTGGGGGTGAGCAGTTACCCTGAAACTACCCAATAAAAAGAGAGTATTGCATGAGCGTCTATATTGAAAACTTTGCCGATCAGATAGCCTTTCAGCCGGGGCGTTTCAACCCGGTGGTGCTGGCCGAAACCGAATACACGAAAGTAATTCTGGTCTGTCTTGAACCGGGCCAGTTCATCCCAGTGCATCGCCCTGGCGTGGACCTGACGCTGGTCGTGATGGAGGGCAAAGGCCAGATTGTGGCCGGCGAAGATGAGCAGAGCGTCGAACCCGGCGCGGTGGCCTTTGTGCCGGCCGGCGAAGCCCGGGGCATCAAGGCCGAAACCCGGCTGGTGCTTATGCATGTGGTCACGCCGCCGCCGACCGACGAAGATCACGTCCAGGTGATGGCCGGTCTGAAACGTGGGGCATGGCGGTGAACATCTATTTCCCAACAGTTCTTCATGCGACGGGTTGCGCCACGGGGGATGAAAATGTAGGTCGGACTGTTAGTCCGACGGGCCTGCACCGTCGCTGGTCGGACTAACAGTCCGACGTACGAAGGGCTATTTTCAGGGCAGTGAGCCGAGAGAAAGCAGAGCGATGATCCGGATCAAGCGAGCGTATGATCCGCCCGATTCTGGCGACGGGCCGCGGTTTTTGGTGGATCGCCTGTGGCCGCGAGGGATACGGAAAGAGGACCTGCGTTTGGATGGATGGCTGAAGGACGTCGCGCCCAGCCAGGAACTGCGGCGTTGGTTCGACCACGACCCGGCCAAATGGGAGGCTTTCCAACAGCGCTACTGGGCCGAGCTGGATGGGAGTCCCCAGGTCTGGCCGCCCCTGTTGAAAGCAGCAGGCCAGGGCGACATCACCCTGGTCTATGGGGCGCGGGATTCACAGCACAACAATGCGGCAGCTTTGAAGGCATACCTGGAACGCAAACTATCTGAGCAGGAGGCCAGCAATGGCTCGTGAATCCCCGCGGGTTGTCATTGTCGGGGCCGGTTTTGCCGGACTGTGGGCCGCCCGCGGTCTGGCTGGCGCGCCGGTGCAGGTGTTGCTGGTGGATCGCAATAACTTCCATACGTTTCTGCCCCTGCTCTATCAGGTGGCGGCTGCCGAGTTGGAGCCGGAGGCCATCGCCTATCCCGTGCGCAGTATCCTGCGCCGGATGCCCAATGTGGATTTCCTCCTGGCAGAGGTAGACGGACTCGATCTGGCAGGACAGCAGATTCAGACATCAGCAGGCACAATCCCCTACGACTTTCTCCTCCTGGCCGCCGGCAGCACCAACCACTTTTTCGGTGTACCCGGTGGGCGGGAACACGCCTTTCCCCTGAAAACAATGGCGGACGCGGTTGCTTTACGCAGCCAGATACTCGACTGCTACGAACAGGCAGCCCACCAGACCGACCCGGAACAACGACGGCAGGCGCTGACATTCACGATTGTGGGTGGTGGCCCCACCGGGGTCGAATTTGCCGGCGCGCTGGCTGAGCTGATCAACGGCCCCCTGCGCAAGGATTATCCCCGTTTGAACAATCAGGAGAGCCGCGTGCTGCTGCTGGAGGCCCAGGATGCACTGCTGCCGGGGCTGCCCCCGCGGCTGCAAGCCTATGCCCGCGCCCGTCTGCAACAGATGGGCGTCGAGGTGGAACTTGGGGCACAGGTAGAAGAAATCACAGACAGCGCCGTGCATATCGCGGGTGGGCGCATCATCCCCACCGAAACAGTCGCCTGGACAGCCGGTGTGCAAGGATTGTCAGAGACCAGCGCCTGGGAACTGCCTGTGGTTCGGGGCAGACGGGTGGCTGTGCTGCCCACACTCCAGTCGCCGGATCATTCCAATGTCTACCTCTTGGGTGATCTGGCGAGCCTGGAACAGGCAGGGCGAGCCTTGCCGATGGTGGCTTCTGTCGCCACCCAACAGGGCAAGCTCGCCGCCCAGAATATCCTGCGCCAGCTACGGGGTCAGCCACCGCTGCCCTTCCGCTATCACGACAAAGGGTCGATGGTGACAATTGGCCGCAACGCCGCGGTGGCCCACATCTTTGGCCGAAGTTTCACCGGCTTTCCTGCCTGGATTCTCTGGCTGGGTGTACACTTGTTCAATCTGATCGGCTTTCGCAACCGTCTGCTGGTGATGCTCAACTGGGCCTGGGACTACTTCTTCTTCGAGCGCGCCGTCCGCCTGATTCTGCCCCGACAGTAGTAACCTATACACCCCCAGTAACCTTTCCCCTCCTGTTAGGCAGTTGCAATGAATCCAATTTGCCCAACAGATACGCAATCAGCGGCGGCCAGGCGCTGAAGCAGCGGGTCTCGCTGGGCAATACGTGGCGCACCTGCATATAGGGCGCGGCCTCGTCGGTCTGCTCCGCACCGCGCCAGAGACGCACAGTGAAGAGTTGGGAGTGGGGCTGGGATTGGGATGGGCCGGTGTCGTCGGGCATATGTGTTTCCCCAGAGAATAGCGAGGCAGAGCTGCGTTGCTGAGATGATGACAGGGGGGGCGTTCTAAAAGCGTTCTTGGCAGCATCCCAACCCCGAAGCTCCGACGGGTTTTTCGTGACACCTCTTTGGTGTAGAATGAACGGATGCTTCCTCTCAACGCAGCACCCCAACCCCAAAGCGAGCATTTACAGCACGCCGGACTTTTTCGGGGTCTGGCTCTACCCGCCCTGGCCGAGGTGGAACAGCTTGCCCGGCAGCGTGCCATCCAGAGTGACGCTTTTTTCTTTCATCAGGGCGACCCGGCGACGACACTTTATGTACTCGTTCAGGGCAGGGTGCGCATCGCCCAGGTGACGCCGGAAGGCCAGCAGGTGATTCTGCATATCATCAGTCCGGGCGAGATATTTGGTGGAATCGCCGCGCTGGGCGACGCCAGCTACCCGGCCTCTGCCGAGGCGCTGGAAGCCAGTATCGCGCTGGCCTGGGAGAGCGAATCCATCGCCGGTTTGATGGAAGAATATCCCCGCATCGCACTTAACGCCTTGCGTCTGCTGGCTGGCCGCTACCAGGAAATGCAGGACCGTTATCGGGAATTGGCTACGGAACGGGTCGAGCGCCGTGTGGCCCGCACATTGCTGCGTCTGCTTCGCCAGACAGGCCGCAAAGTGGAGAACGGCGTGCTGATCGATTTTCCGCTTTCCCGAGAAGACCTGGCCGAACTGACCGGGACAACCCTCTACACCGTCAGCCGGATTCTCAGCAGGTGGGAAAAAGATGGGCTGGTCGAGACCGGTCGCCAACGGGTTCTTATCCGCATCCCCCACAAGCTGGTCGTCATTGCCGAGGACCTGCTGCCCGGTCAGCCGTCCGACATACTATAAACTTCCATTTTCTTCCCTGCTCTTTGCGCTGGCACAAAGACCCCATTCCCTATTCTTCGTATACTTGGGACGGGATGAGAACGTTTCCCTGCATTCACACGGAAACGGTAGGACTCAAATGGTCAGCGCAGAAGGAGAAGAGAGATGTCAGCGACAATTGGACTTTTTTATGGCAGCACGAATGGTGCGGGGGCCGTCGCGGGGGAACTGATCAAAGCCACCATCGAAAAGACAGGTCTGGCTACGGTGGATTTGCACGATGTGGCCTACACGAATCTAAAAGAGATGGAGCGCTACAACTATTTGATCCTGGGGGTCTCCACCTGGAATATCGGCCTGCTCCAGGACGATTGGGCGGACAAATTCGACGAATTGGATGAGATTGAACTGACGGGTAAGCCGGTGGCTCTCTACGGCATGGGCGATCAGTACGGCTATCCCGACAGTTTTGTGGATGGAATGGAGACTTTGGGAGCAAAGGTGATGGAGCGTGGCGGCGAACCCGCTGGCTTCTGGCTGGTGGACGATAGCTACGAATTTGAGTATTCCCGGGCGGTGATCGACGACGTGTTTATTGGTTTGGCCCTGGACGATGACAACCAGAGCCACCTCACCGAACAGCGGGTGCAGACGTGGGTTGAGATTGTCTTGGAGGATTTTGGCCTGGCTGTGCTTGTTCCGGCCTGAACAGATATACTTGACCAGGTGACAAAATGACCGGGTGACAAGGTGACAGAATGTCAGTTTATGCCCGTGTCGAGGTATCTTCTCAATATCCAGGGGCGAAGAAGTTCGACTTTTGTCAAAAGTCGAACTTCTGGGTTGACCGGCCCCGTTTTATTGAGAAGATACGTGTCGAGTATAAAAAGGATGTGCAGATATGACCGAAACGATCAGTATCGGCGGTATGACTGGGGCTGAAATTCTGCAAAGTGTGCCCGACGCACTCCGACTCTTTCAGGCCCACGGCATCAATCCGCTCACCGACTGTGGTCCGAACATCCATAGCCTGCGGCTGGAGGAGACCCAAGACCGTTGCCAAATTGAGAGGTGGGAGGATCTTCTCACCGAGCTCAACGGGGGAGCAACCGCGCCATTGTAGCCACATTCCGGGCAGATCGACAGGATTTTTTGTCCCACTCTTTGCGCCAGCGCAAAGACGGCACACTCTGCCGCCTGTATGCTAGGCAATGAAGGAGGAACTGATGGAGCATTTGATTCAATCCGAACTCACTGTGGCCGAGACTTTGGAGCGCTGGCCGCAAACGATTCCCGTTTTTCTGCGCCGGCGAATGGCCTGCGTGGGCTGCGCCATCACCCCCTTCGAGACCCTGGCTGAGGCGGCTATGATTTATGGCCTGGACCTGCCCCAGTTCATACAGGAATTGCGTCAGTCCGTTCCGCCCCCGGAAGCAAGTTAATCCGGAAGTAAGTTAATAAGGAAGAGCCTGCCAGACCCACAAGTATCCCGTGTTCGTCCAACAGATTACTACAGGAGAGAAATTGTATGAGCCACAGTACCCAAACAATCGATACAGGCGTCGTAGATGTTCGTACTATCGCACCCCGCGACCGCCATCCGCTGATTTTTGACGCTTTTGAGAAGTTGACGGCTGGGCAAGGATTTTTCCTGGTCAACGATCACGACCCCAAGCCCCTCTACTATCAGTTCCAGGCCGAGCGTACCGGCCAGTTCACCTGGGATTATGTGGAGCAAGGCCCGGCCGTCTGGCGGGTGCGTATCGGACGTCCCCTCGCTTAAGGACACGGACCTGAAATCATAAATAGGGTAACCGTTCAGCCATTCCGTCCTACCCCTCCCCATTCCAGAGAGGGAGCTGGATTGACTCCTCCCCCACCGTGGGGGAGGTTGGGTGGGGGTGAGCGGTTACGCCTCATCTCACCCTCATCTCACCCTCATCTTACCCTCATCTTACCCTCAGGTGTAGAATAGAATTATCTAACGCCAAAATCCGGAAAACAGGCCCGATTCAAGACTTTCTTATTCACACGGTCTTTTCAATTTGACCCGCGCCTAACGCCTGTGCTACAATCACTCGTCGTGGGCCTGTGCGGTGCCAGGTGTATTTTTTTGTCCCTTGTGGGCAATCGGCGCTGATAGGACCATTTCAGTAACGCAACGAATTGTGAGCCATTGTGGCTCTGGAGCAACCGAACTCAATTTCGCCCGGCCACAGACTCAAAGACGGAGGATTCCTTTGCCGACAATCAATCAATTGGTTCGCAAGGGCCGCAAGGACAAGCCCAAGAAAGAAACAGCCCCTGCCCTGCGTTTCACGCAGAATACGCTGACGGGTCGGACCAAGCGCATGAAAATGGGTAACCCCCAGAAGCGCGGCGTCTGCACCCAAGTACGTACCACTACGCCCAAGAAGCCGAACTCGGCTCTGCGCAAAGTGGCCCGTGTGCGTCTGACCAACGGGATTGAAGTGACAGCCTACATCCCTGGCGAAGGCCACAACCTGCAGGAGCACAGCGTAGTTCTGGTGCGCGGTGGTCGTGTGAAGGATCTGCCCGGTGTGCGCTATCACATCGTGCGCGGGGCCTTGGACAGCACGGGTGTCAACAACCGCAAGCGGGGCCGCAGCAAATACGGCACCAAACGGCCCAAAGCCAAGAAGTAGCGCATAGACACTGGGTACTGGTCCTGGATGCTTTCGGGGCTACCCAGTAGTTTTGAATGATCCTGGGTGTAGATTGCCAGTTTATCTTACGGAGAACGCACGAGATGTCCCGAAGAAATCGGCCTGTACGACGTGTTGTCCTGCCGGACCCGCGTTTTAATAGCAAAGTGGTCACCAAATTTGTCAACAATCTGATGGAGCGGGGCAAGAAGAGCCTGGCAACCGGGATTGTCTATGGCGCGATGGATTTGATTGCCGAGCGCACCAATCGGCCACCGATGGAAATTTTTGAAGAGGCGCTGAAGAATGCAACCCCAATGGTCGAGGTAAAGCCCCGGCGTGTGGGTGGTGCTACCTATCAGGTGCCTATAGAGATTCGCTCGGATCGGCGGTTGGCTTTGGCCATGCGTTGGCTGATTGCCCATTCCCGGGCCCGCAGTGGCCGGACAATGGCAATCCGTCTGGCCAACGAACTGATGGATACAGCCCGGGGTGAGGGTACAACAGTTCGTCGGCGCGAGGAAGTTCACCGGATGGCCGAAGCTAACCAGGCCTTTGCCCATTTCCGGTAGAGTCGGACGGAGGGCTTGCCCTGCAGAGAGCCGGGCGTCAGTCAGCTTTCCTTTGCAAAGTTGAATACTGTTTGCGGCGCATTCTAGCCACAGTACGTTGTCGCGCTGCACTCGCTATATTGGCGAGTTGCATTCGACACCGCCAGGATTTCGGCCTTCTTCCTGACGTCTGTGGGGCGGTTGTGCCGCCTGTTTATGTCTGCTGCCGGTGTCGCCTTGCGGTTGCCGTGCGCATGTGATTGAGAATGTTGGGTATAGGCTGCGACGCGGCTTCCCAGAAGAGGAATAAGGTATTTCTGATGCCAATGCCATTGGAAAAGATTCGCAATATCGGCATCATCGCCCATATTGACGCAGGCAAGACAACCACGACCGAGCGTATTCTCTTTTATTCCGGTCGTATTCACCGTATGGGCGAAGTGCATGACGGCACCGCCGTGACCGACTGGATGGTCCAGGAGCGGGAGCGGGGAATTACCATCACTGCCGCGGCTATTACCACTGGCTGGAAGGATTCCCAGACCGGTGAAGAGGTGCAGATCAATATCATCGACACCCCTGGGCATATCGACTTCACCGCCGAAGTGCAGCGCAGCCTGCGGGTGCTGGATGGCGGTGTGGTGGTCTTTGATGCGGTGGCCGGTGTGGAACCCCAATCCGAGACCGTTTGGCGGCAGGCGGACGAGTACAATGTACCGCGTATCTGTTTTGTCAATAAAATGGATCGTATCGGTGCTAACTTCCAACGCACGGTGGATATGATTGTTGAGCGGTTGGGCGCAATTCCTCTGCCCATTCAACTCCCGTGGGGCGCTGAAGACAATTTTCAGGGGATTATCGATCTCTTTGAGATGCGTGCCCTGCGCTACTCCGACGAGTTGGGTGCCATGCCGGAAATTATCGAGATTCCTGGGGAATTGATGGCAGGGGCGAAAGCGGCTCGCAATACGATGATTGAGCGCATTGCAGAGACCGATGATGAACTGACGCTGCTCTATCTGGAAGGCGAAGAGATTTCCAACAAGCAACTGGCGCTTGCCTTGCGTCGCGCCACCATTGCCAATAAACTCGTACCTGTTCTGTGTGGCACATCCCTGCGCAACAAAGGCGTCCAGCCTCTGCTGGATGCTACCATTCGCTATCTGCCCAGCCCCCTGGATGTGCCCCCGGTCATCGGCAGCGATCCGATTACGGGCGAGGAAGTCATTCGCCATTCGGACCCCGACGAACCTTTTAGCGCGTTGGTCTTTAAGATTGTGACCGACCCCTTTGTGGGGCGACTGGCCTATGTGCGGGTCTACTCGGGCACGCTGGATTCGGGTACACAGGTCTACAATGCCAACCGTAACAGCAGGGAGCGTATTGGCCGTCTGCTCCAGATGCACGCGGACAAGCGGGAAGAGATTAAGCAGTGCCGGGCTGGTGATATTGCCGCGGTGGTCGGTCTGAAGCAGAGCTTCACCGGCGAGACCCTCTGCGATCCTAACGACGATATTCTGTTGGAAACCATCGTCTTCCCAGAGCCTGTGATCAAAGTTGCCGTAGAGCCGAAGTCCAAGGCTGATCAGGACAAGATGACCGATGGTCTGCTGAAATTGGCAGAAGAAGACCCGACCTTTCGGGTGCAATACGATGACCAGACCGGCCAGACCGTCATCAGCGGTATGGGCGAGTTGCATCTGGACATTATTGTGGATCGGTTGAAACGGGAATTTCGGGTGCAGTGCAGTGTGGGCCGCCCCCAGGTTGCCTACCGGGAAACCATTACCCGGTCTGTACGGGTGGAGGGGCGTTTTGTGCGTCAATCCGGTGGCCGCGGTCAGTTTGGTCACGTTTGGCTGGAGCTGGCACCCAACGATCCGGGCGCGGGCTATCTTTACGAGGACAAGATTGTGGGCGGTGTCGTGCCCAAAGAGTATATTTCGGCGGTGGGCAAGGGTATTGCCGAAGCAATGGACAGCGGTATCCTGGCTGGCTATCCTGTGGTGGACGTCAAGGCCGCGCTGGTGGACGGCAGCTATCACGAGGTTGACTCCAGTGAAATGGCCTTCAAAATTGCAGGTAGTATAGCCTTTAAGGAAGGTATGGCAAAGGCAGGCCCCGTTCTGCTGGAACCGATGATGGCTGTGGAGGCTGTGGCCCCGGATGAATATGTGGGCGATGTGGTAGGCAACTTTTCCAGCCGCCGGGGACAGATTGAAGGAATGGATTCCCGCTCCAACGGTGTTACCGCGGTACGGGCGATGGTTCCCCTCTCTGAAATGTTTGGCTATGCCACAGAATTGCGTTCAATGACCAGTGGGCGGGGCACATTCACAATGCAGTTCCACAGCTACCAGCAGGTGAGCCAGTCTGTGGCAGAGAAGGTGTTGAAGCGGGGGGAGCACGCCTAAGCCCGCCAATCTTAACTGATCGGGTGCGACGCATGCGCCAGGGGAGCTTTCTTGTATAAAAAGCGTGTGGCGAGTGTGTCGCACCTGAAGTCTGAGTGGTACCTGCTAACGCTGGGTTAGAAACAATTGTGTTTGAGCCAATCAGAAACTTGTCAAAGTAGACGCTTTAGCGTATACTTGCTAGGTTTGCAGATAGACTTGCAAAAGCGTTGGGCAAGTCTCTACAATCCATAGCGCCAGGTTGATTGCAGTTTGCAAATTGGGCTATGGTTATCGAACCGCAGATGAAACCGGGGGCGCAACCGACTAGATGGTTGTTCTCCCGGTTCGTGTGAGATGAATCAGGATCGATTTGCCAATGTACCTCTGGTTTATGCCAGGTGACAATCGGCTGTCTCGTTGAGTAAGGGAGAAAATTTTAATGGCAAAGGCAGTATTTCAGCGGACGAAACCGCATATCAATGTGGGGACAATC
>JAHDWH010000277.1 GCA_023384455.1 Caldilineaceae bacterium
GGTTTTGCCCGCGATCACAAAAAAATCTCTTTTTAAAAAAATCACCGCGTCACGTGTCATCGCGCCCACCACCCCCCCCCCACCCGTTACCCCGTTTCACGTCTCTGCTGGCAAAAAGTTCACTTGCTGGGAGAAAACGGCCCCCAGTCTACGCCGCCTGGACCGCCTCCCAGCCCAGCATCGCCCGTTTACGCTCACTGCCCCAGCGATAGCCCTCCACCGCCCCGGTCTGGCGGATGACCCGGTGGCAGGGGATCAGCCAGGCGATGGCGTTGCTGCCCACGGCGCTGCCCACGGCTCTGGCCGCACCGGGTCGCCCGATGGCCTGGGCCAGATGACCGTAGGTGGTCAGCGTGCCGGTGGGAAGGCGCAGCAGGGCCTGCCAGACCTGCATCTGGAAATTTGTGCCTTTGATGTAAAGATGGAGCGGTTCGGCTGGTCGGGTGTTCTCAAAAATGCGCTGGGCGATGGCCGCGCTTTCGTCCCGATCTTCCACCAGGCGGGCCCCGGGCCAGCGGGCCACCAGTTCATTCTGCGCTCGCTCGGTCTCCCCCTCGGTCACAAAAGAGAGGGCGCAGATGCCCCGATCTGTGACGCCAATCAGTGCGTCCCCAAAGGGGGTGGGTGCCATCCCGTAGCGAATGGTCAGCCCTGCGCCGCCGCTCTTGACTTCGCCGGGGGTGGCGGCCTGGCACTGGACGAAAAGATCGTGCAGGCGTCCCGGCCCGGAAAGACCCGCGGCATAGGCCGCATCCAGCACCGAAGCGGAGCGGGCCAGCGCCGAGCGGGCCTCCTCCACAGTCAACGCCTGCAAGAAGCGTTTGGGGCTGACCCCAGCCCAGCGGCTGAAAAGGCGCTGGAAATGGAACTCGCTCAGCCCCACGTGGTCCGCCACCGCGGCCAGTTCCGGCTGGTCCCGGCGTTGGTTTTCAATGTAGCGGATGGCCTGGGCCACCAGCGCGTAATCCTGGGTGGATTGGAAAAGGCTGTCAGCGCTGGTTGTCATCGGCTCTGTCATCTTCATTCTCCTGCTGGTGTTCGCAACGTTTCATCGGCGTTTATCCCCCAAAGAGAATAAACGAAGAAGCGAGCGGTATCCACCCGATTCTTGCCACAGGTGCATCAAAAAGCATAAGGTGGCAGAGCCACGATTTGCGTACAGAAACGTGAAGACGTGAAACGTGAGGGTATGTGACGACACCTCACGTTTCACGTTTCAACTGGTTGGCCGAGCGACTAACGAATGTCCGTTAGTTCCTCGTTGGTAAGGAATATCTCACCCGGATTCTGGAATGCACCCCATCTTTTTCGGGTGCATTGCACATTTAGGGCAAATGAGTGGGTGTTGGAAGCCACTCCGGGATGAAGCCCCGGAGTTACTAAACTGCGCCGGATGAACGCCGGCTTGCCCTTCCAGTCAAGCCCCGCTTGAAGGGGCGCTTTTCCAGCCGGGGGACTTCATCCCCCGGCGGCGAAGTCTACGATTTCTCTCTCCCTAAAACGGAAATACACCCTCTTTTTCACGCCTGTATCACCTGACAGACAGATGTGGTATACTGGGCCTAGCCAGTAACGTAAGGGTTAGTTCTTCGGCCAGACCGGAGAAACGTGAGACGTGAGGTGTCGTCACATATTCTCACGTTTCACGTCTTCATATCTTCACCTTTCCGCACACAAATCGTGGCAACGCAACACAAAATACGCAATCCCACCCATTTGGAGACACAAATGCACCCCACCGCCATCTCCTACCCCGCCCTCGAATCCTTCATTGCCGCCGAAATGGAGCGCTGGCACGTCCCTGGCGTGGCCGTGGGCATCCTCCACAACGGCCAGGAATACAGCGCCGGTTTCGGCGTCACAAATGTCGTTCACCCCCTGGCCGTGGACAGCGACACCCTCTTTCAGATCGGCTCCACCACCAAAACCATCACCGCCACGGTGGCTATGCGGCTGGTGGAAGCGGGCCAACTGGAGCTGGACGCACCCATCCGCCGCTACCTGCCCGACCTGCGGCTCTCGGATGAATCGGTAGCAAAGCGGGTCACATTGCGCCACTGCTTCACCCACACCGGCGGCTGGCTGGGCGACTATTTCGACGACACCGGCGACGGCGACGACGCCCTGGCCCGCTATGTGGAGCGGATGGCCGACCTGCCCCAGCTTACCCCTCTGGGCGAAATCTGGTCCTACAACAACGCCGGTTTTGGCCTGGCCGGGCGGGTGATCGAAGCTGTCACCGGCGAACCCTACGAGCAGGCGGCCCGCCGTCTGCTGCTAAATCCCCTGGGGATGGAGATGTCCTTCTTCGGCGCGGCCGACGCCATCACCCATCGCTGCGCGGTGGGCCATATTGTGATGGATGCGGAAGACCCAGCGAAGGCCCGACCCGAAGTAGCCCGGCCCTGGGCCCTGGCCCGCAACGCCAACTGTGTGGGCGGTCTGATTTCCAGCGCAAAGGATCAGCTACGCTACGCCCGTTTCCATCTGGGCGACGGGCTGGCGGAGAGCGGAGAGCGGCTGCTCACGCCGGCTTCAATGGCGCTGATGCAGTCCGAGTTGGCCGAGGCAGGCAGCGGGACAAAAGCCGTGGGCGTCTCCTGGCTGCTGGGCGAGATCGGCGGCCAGAAAACGGTCGCCCACGGCGGCGCAACGAAGGGGCAGATGTCGGCTTTTCTCTTTGTTCCGGGTGGGAATTTTGCAGTGACTGTGCTGACCAACGCCGATCGGGGGCGCACCCTGCACGGGCGGGTGGTCAAATGGGCGCTGGAGAATATCGCCGGGCTGGTCGCGCCGGAGCCAACCCCCATCGTCCTTTCCGCCGACCAACTGGCAGTCTATGCCGGCCACTACCACGCGGCCCTGAGTGATTTGGACGTGACCGCCACGGAGAACGGACTGGTCTTGCAGGTGATCCCCAAAGGCGGCTTCCCCAAGAAAGACAGTCCGCCCGGCCCCACCCCGCCCCCCGCGCCCGCCACCTTCACTGCGCCGGACCGCCTGCTCATCACCGACGGCCCCTCCGCGGGCAACCGGGGCGAGGTTCTGCGCGACCCTGCCGGGGAGATCGCCTGGCTGCGTCTGGGGGGTCGGGTACACAAACGCCTCTGATGTACGGCGGACTGACAGTCCGCCCCCGAAAAAGGAGAACTCCTATCCTTACCCGTGATGGTAACTGCTCACCCCCACCCGACCTCCCCCACTGTGGGGGAGGAGTCGATCCACTTCCCTCCCTGGAATGGGGAGGGGTAGGCTGGGGTGGCTGAACAGTTACCCGTGATGAAAGACTTCCTCCATCTGCGCCCACTTTTCACCGGGCGCGGCGCTCTCCACCGGCTCCTGGCAGAGATCGGTGAATTTCCACCAGGCCCGGGTGATGGGGTCGGCGGCCATTTTTGCCATATCGCCTTTGAAATCATCCCCGATATATTCGTAGTAGCCAAAGAGAAGACCGTCGCGCAGAAAAATAGAATAATTGCGGATATTGCAGGCGGTAATCCGTTCCAATACACCGGCCCAGGTGTGGGCGTGAATCTGCTTGTACGACTCCTCCCACTCTGGCTTGACTTTGATGACCATTGCGTAGCGCTGCATAGAAAACCTCTCGTGATGATGGGATAATGAGATGATGGGATGATGGGATAATGAGATGATGGGATAATGAGATGATGTGATATCCGAGACAGCCCCATCATCTCATCCCCTCCGTTTTTTCGACACTTGTCGTCATCTTCTACCCGTTCTATAATAACACTTGCCGATTATACCCCTATTCCCCACGGAGGAACAGAATGAGTTACAAACTTGGCTATTGCACATTGCGCTGGAAGAACCCGGACCTGGAACCCGCGCTGGAGGCCCTGGCCGCGGTCGGCTGGGATGGCTGGGAGGGCCGTCTGCCGTTGAATTGGATGGGCACACCCAGCCGTATCAAACGCATCTGCGACAATACGGGGATGCCCCTGGCCGTCCTCACGGCCAGCGGCACGCCCGACAGCCGGGAGCCGGAAAACATTGAGAGCAACAGACGGCGTATGGATTTTGCCGCAGAGGTGGGTGCCGACTGCTTTATGTATATGAATGGGCGCAAACCCGAAGGTCGGGCCGTGACCGATGACGATGTGAAAGCCGCCGCCGAGGGTGCCGAGATGTGGGCCGAGTATGCCGGGCAGATGGGGCTGGAACTGAGCTACCACATCCACACCAATCTGCTGGTGGACTCCATCGAGCACTGGAAGCTCTATATGGCGAACCTGGACAAGGCCAAACTCTGCATCGACGTCTCCCACGCCCAGCTGTGGGGCTACGATCCGGTGGACTCGCTCAAAGATTTTGCCAGCCAGCTCAATTACGTCCATTTGCAGGATTGGGCCAGCACCAGCCGCCGGGAAGATGGCTTCTACGATCCGGTCTGGACCCAAGTGGGCTTGGGCCAGGACATCGACTTCGCCGCCATCAAAGGCGCGCTGGACGACATCGGCTTCGAGCGTTGGGTCACCGCCTGCCCCGGCCAGCCCATCCCTGGCAAGGATTCTCCGTTGGATGAGGCCGAGCGCAGCGCAGGAATGATCAAATTTTTGAAGGGGATTGGGTACTAAAGGAGCCACCGAATGCCATCGCCCTTTCCGGGAATGGACCCCTATCTGGAAGGTCCGTTGTGGACGACCCTGCATTTTACATTCGGTGCAGAGATCGTGCGCCAACTGGCCCCGCGCCTACGCCCCCGCTATCTGGTTTTGCCTGTGGAGCGTTTTGTGATGGAAATGCCAGAAAGTATCGCCATCAGCACAGGTTCCATTTACCCGGATGTGGGGATTGCCAAAAGCGACTGGTCTTCCAGCGGTGACGGGGTTGCGGTCGCCGTAGCGCCTGCGCCGCTGGAGATAAATACACTCATTCCCACGCCTGTCCCCCACGTGACCATCGAAATTCGTGACGCGGCGGAACGACAACTGGTGACAGCCATTGAGATTCTCTCGCCTACCAACAAACGAGGCGAAGGACGGCAGGAATATCTCTCCAAGCGACGACGTATTCTACTCAGTTCAGCCCATCTGATGGAAATTGATCTTCTGCGCGAAGGGGAGCGGCTGCCTATGCAACAGCCGCTCCCACCCGTTTCCTATTTTATTTTCCTCAGCCGGGCGGAACGACGCCCACTGACCGAAATCTGGCCGGTCCGCCTGAGTGAGCCATTGCCGACCGTCTCTGTGCCGCTACTCCCAGGCGATGTGGATGTACCTCTCGACCTACAAGCGGCCTTCACCGCCGCGTATGATCTGCTCGGTTATGATCTGGCTATTGACTATCGACAGCCACCAGCAACCCCACTGCCTGCTGCTCTTGCCACCTGGGCCAGAGAGCAACTTCGTACGGTCTAATACCCCCGGCGCTTGTCGATCACATTGCGCGGGCGCTCTCCGGCCAGATAGCGCTGCAGTTGCTCCTGGAAGAAGCGCACGATCACCTGGGGGCGGTGTTGGGACGCGCCGGCCCGGTGGGGCGTGAGCAGCAGATTGGGCGCATCCCAGAGGGAACTCTCCGCGGGCAGGGGTTCTTTCTCCGTCACATCCAGAGCAGCCCCCGCAATCTGCCCCCCATTCAACGCGGCTACCAGCGCGTCCTCGTCGATAATCCCGCCCCGGGTCACATTAATCAGATAGGCCGTGGGCTTCATCAGCGCCAGTTCTTCTGTGCTGATCAGATGATAGGTCTCCGGTGTGCGCGGACAGGCCATCATCACCACATCCGAGCGGCGCAGCAGGCTGTGGATATTCTCTCGGGTGGATGGCTTCAACTCGTGGACACCGGCTGGGGCTTCTGTGCGTATGGCGTCCACGGCGATAATTGTCATATCGTAGCCAGCAGCCCGCTTCACCATCTCCAGCCCAAAACCGCCCATCCCAATAATCCCCAAAGTCATACCGGTGATCTCCACCACAGAGCCAGCCTTCCACTGGTGTTCCTTTTTCTGCTCCCAGGCAGGGATGAGACCCCGGGCCATACAGAGCAGAAAGGCCCAGGCGTGTTCCGCGCCCTGGGGCGCATACATTCCAGCCATATTCGAGAGCATCACCCCGTCCCGCTCGGCCATAGCCGGAAAGAGGAATTTGTCCATCCCGGCGCTGAAGGATTGAATCCAGCGCAGGTTGGGCGCAGCCGCGCAGACCGACGGCAGAAAGTGGCCGAGAATCACTTCGATCTCCGAAGCCACGGCCAGGGCCTCCTCCTCGCTGCTGGCGTGGATCACTTCGTGGCCGTCCGCCGCGGCGATGCGGCGAAATTCGGCCACATCTTCTGGGGCAAAAGGATAATGGATCAGGATTTTCATGGGAGCCTCCGTCTGTTTGAATGGAGCACAAAACCGCTCGGTGCATTATAGGGTCTCTTGACGGAAGGGGCAAGACGGCAAAAAGTGAGGCGCAGAAGGCAGGTACATCCCAGCTTTGGGGTGAGGGTGGCTAATTCCCGGAATCGACTGAATCGACTCCTCCCCCACAGTGGGGGAGGTTGGGTGGGGGTGAGCAGTTACTCGACTCCTCCCCCACAGTGGGGGAGGTCGGGTGGGGGTGAGCAGTTACTCGGGGATATACCCCGTAGGACAGACCGGTTGCCCACACCGGTCATCCGCGGGTATAATGCCAAGTCTATGAACAGCCAACCTCCGCCAGCCGCAGTACCCCCCAAAATACCACCCAGGCGTATGGCGGCGTTGTTGCTGCCGACGCTTATCAGCCTGGGATTGCTGGCGCTGATTCTGGTGTGGGAAGAACGCAACCCACCCGGCTGGCAACGGGCTATGGAAAATCATCTGGCTGCCTACGTGGCTTCGCCCAGAGAAATGCTTTCGGCGGGCAAGGCCACAGTGGCCCAACTGCCCTTTCTGCTCTCGCCCCAGACGCCCTTCCAGCCGGTGACGCCCAGCGTTCATTACCAGACCGAGCCGCTGCCTGCCAATTTGCGGCCCGATGGGCCTGAAAGTCTGGGCGGTGGCAAGCAGCCCCTGCCCTACCCCGTGCTGGAACTCTATTGTATCGATCTCACCGGGAGCGCTGGGGGCGTGGCCGCCACCCGCTATCTGGTGGCCGAACACCGGGACCTGAACAGCAGCGATTGGATCGTCTATATCCCCGCGGACCGGGCGACAGCAGAGGAGGTGGCCGCGGCCTGGGAGGGGTTGGGTTGCGCGCCAGAGGGGTGAGCAATCACGTAACTGCGCACCCCCACCCAACCTCCCCCACGGTGGGGGAGGGGTCGATCCACTTCCCTCCCTGGAACGGGGAGGGGTAGGGTACTGCGCACCCCCACCCAACCTCCCCCACGGTGGGGGACTTTCAAGGGTAGGTTTTTCTAAGCTCATTGGGAACATCCGTGATCCCCGATCCA
>JAHDWH010000003.1:0-9507 GCA_023384455.1 Caldilineaceae bacterium
ACTTTCACCCGTAGAAGTGCGGTTGCAAACCGCACCTACGTTTTACCATCTCGTTGACCAGTACAATTTTCTGACACATTTGAGGGTGCGCACTCCTCGTTGTACAAAGACATTCTTGTCCCTATATGCTGATTGGATCGCTGGTCCGGGAGGACTAGGAAATGTGGCAAACTGCGTCACGCGGGTCACTTCTTCGCTGCCTTTTGTTTGTCGCGCTGGCTCTCTTGTGGGCCGCCGCTGTGGGCCTCCAGAGTGGTCACAGACTGCGGGCAGCGGAGGAGGGCCGCCCGGCGGCTCAGGCAACCCAACCTGTCCCGGTTCCCCAGATGCCCCGGGCCATCAGCGATTCGACGAGCGCCCAGGCCCTGTGGGAAACATTGACGCCGACTGACCAAGCCAAAGTGGATGGCCGGGTATTGGACGAGCTGGGCGGGCTTGCCCTGCCCAGCCATCTGGGGAGCGAAGGGCTTGGGTTGCCCCGCACGTCATCCGCTGGGAGCGCCCTGCCCCGTTTGCGCACCCGTTTCCTTGTCTATCTGCAAGCGAGCGTGGATTTACGTAGCCTGGACGAACGCGTCTTTGCCAGCCAGACCGACCGCCGCAGCGCGCTGGTGGACGAACTGCGCCAGACGGCCCGCTCCAGCCAGGCTGGTGTGCTGCGCCTTCTGGAGCAGCGCAGCCGGGCCAAAGAGGGCGAGGGAGCCGGTGTGGCCGCCTTTCAGCCCTTTTTCATTGTCAATGCAGTGGCTGTGGAAGGTGACCTGGCAACTGTGGCCGATCTGGCCCGCCAGCCGGAGGTGACCCGCATCGTTGCCAACTATCCGCTTTTCCTTGTGGGCAGGCAGCCCCAGGATGGGGCGGAAAACGATGCGGAGGAAGCGACGTCTTCCTCTGTGGATGGCCGGACCTATCCCTGGAATCTGCGCAAAGTCCAGGCGGATCGGGTTCACACCGAGCTAAACAACCGGGGCGCGGGGGCAGTGGTAGGCGGTTTTGATACGGGTGTTAACTACCGCCATCCGGCTCTGCTGCGTCAATACCGGGGCAACCAGAACGGACTCTTTGATCACAACTACAACTGGTTTGTGCCGGACGGCGAACTCTATGCCAATGGCAATCTGGGGCCAAGTGTCACCACACAGCCGGCTGACTGTGATGGCTATACCCACGGCACCCACACAATGGGCACAATGATAGGCGACGCCGGGGGCAAGGCCAGTGTGATTGGGATGGCCCCGGATGCCCGCTGGGTGGCGATTCCCGGCATCTGTGGCAACACAATGCCCGGCGGTGTCCGGGATGACATCGGGGGCATTAAAGCCTTTCAGTGGTTTCTCTGCCCCACAGACCTGACGGGTGATCTGGCGACCGCGGACTGCTCCCGCGCACCGGATGTGGTCAACAGCTCCTGGGGGTCTGCCAATCCGGTCAACGATACCTTCCGTCCGATTATTCAGGTGTTGCGGGCGGCGGGGGTGGCCCCGGTCTTTGCCGCGGGCAACCCCGGGGCCGGGGCTGGCTCCATCGGTACACCGGCCAACGCACCCGAAGCCATCAGCGTGGGCGCCACGGACGAGTTCGATTACCTGACCTATTTCAGCGCCCAGGGGCCGTCGATCTATCCCGGCGAGCAGAAACCGGAACTCAGCGCGCCGGGTTCTTACGTTCTCTCCTCGGTCGGCTCCGCCAATTACGATTATTACAGCGGCACATCTATGGCCGCGCCCCACGTAGCCGGGATGATTGCCCTGCTGGTGTCGGCGGATTTGCAGGATGGGGAGCGGGATTTTGACGTGGAGGATATGGAGCGTCTGATGACGCTCAGCGCTGTGGATTTGGGCGAACCGGGCGCGGACCCGCTCTACGGCTATGGCCGTCTGGATGCTTATGCGGCCCTCCAATTGGCCGCCAGCGCGGGGGATTTGCGCGGCCAGGTGGTGGATCAGGCGTATGGCACGCCCCTGGCCTACGCGGAGATCTCGGCCTGGCATCCACTGCTGGGCAGGCACTTTACGGGCAAGGCCGACGCCAGCGGTCACTATTCCCTGACCCTGCCTGCGGGGAGAGTAGAGATTACCCTTTCCCGCTGGGGCTATGAAAGCGCCACCACTGCCAACCAGCAAGTGGCTTCCGGCGCGCTCACCTTTGCCAATTTTTCCCTGCTTTCCCGGCCCCAGGCTCTGATCAGCGGTGTGGTGTGGGATGAAGCAGGCCCTGTGCTGAACGCGCTCATCTACCCCACAGGCAATCCGGCCCTGCAGACCCACAGCGACAGCAATGGCCGCTATCAGTTCCGGCTGCCCCTGGGCAACACAGAATTGATCGTCAATGCGCCCAACCATCGAATGCTGCGCCAGCCTGTCACCACCCCCCCTTTGGGCGCAAAGATCGATCTGATCCTGGGCAAGGCGCCGTCGATTTTGCTGGTGGACACCAGCGCTTTGGGTGGCTGGTTTATCGGCTGGCCGGTCTACCGCTTTTTGGGCCGGGCCCTGGAAGATCAGAACTTCCTCTACGACCTCTGGCGTATCCACTACACCACCTTCTCCGATACCCAGCCCGGCCCCGATGGCTCGACCCTGACCGGTCTGCCCTCGGCGGAGACGCTGAAAAAGTACGATCTGGTGATTTGGGTGCAGAGTGTCTGCGTGGACCGCTACTGTCGGCCAGGTCGTCTGGCCGATATGGGTGCCGAACCTGCGCTCATCAGCTATCTGGAGAGCGGGGGGCGTCTGCTGCTCTCCGGCCAGGATGTGGGCGAGACGAATGAGGGGAGCACACTTTTCCGATCCTATTTGCAGGCCGAGTATGTGTCGGGCTATGGAGGCTACCCGGGGCAACCCCTGAATGCCGTGGACTTTCTCGACGGGCTGAAGTTGAAGCTGACCAACGGCGCACTCTATGGCTACCCCAACAGCCATCTCTCTTTCAGCCCGGATGTGGTTGCACCCCGCAGGGATGGGACGAGCTTTTCCGTATTGCGTTACGGAGAGGGGCCGGGAGCCGCAGCCCTGGCCGTTGCGCCCTGCACGGCAGCCTATCGGGCGCTCTATCTGGCCGCCGGCTTCGAGAATCTCTCGCCCCGGGCCGGTGGGAGTCAACCGGACCTGGGCCTCTTTCTGGAAAGAAGTATCGGCTGGCTGAACAGCAACCAGCCAGAGTCCCGGTTTGCGCTCTCTGCTGGCGGGCCTGGCTCCGCCGGGGTGGCCGGGGGACAGGTCACCCATCAGATGGAACTTGCCAATCTGGGCGTTGCGCCTATGCACTATCGCCTCGATCTGCGTGGCAACCGCTGGCCGGTGCAGCCCTTCTTGAACGGTGCGCCACTGGCTTCCTCGTTTGAACTGCCGCCCTGCTCCCGGCAACAGATGAAACTGGTGGTCGATCTGCCCCTGTCCGCCCAGCTGGGCGAGCGGGATGTGGTGACGGCGACGGTTGCCGCGACCAGCCACCCCTCCTTGCCCCAGGCCAGTGTCGTCTTTCAGACCGTACAGATGCCCCTCTGGAGCGAAGCCCCACCGCTGACCCGGAATCGGTATCTTATGGGCACGGTTAGTGATGGAACGGGCTATTATCTGGTCGGCGGCTACGCTTCGGATTATTACAACGAGAGCGGAGGCTGGGTTTCTGGTGGCCCTTTGGCCCTGAATCAGCGCTTTGATGCCTGTGCCAATCGCTGGGAAGATCGGGACCCCCTGCCTGTTGCCCGCTTCGCCAGCGCCGTGGCAGCCATTGGCAACCGTATCTTTGTAGCCGGTGGTGAAGGCCCCAACGGAGATTCGGTTGGTCCAACCAATACTCTCTTTATCTATGACACCGGGAGCGATAGCTGGTCTCGGGGGGCCGATCTGCCCGAGCGAAGAGCCAATGCCGCCGTGGCCGCAGTAGCTGGCAAGCTCTACCTGCTGGGCGGCCATTCCGGGATGGACGCGCTGGATACGATTCGGGTCTACGATCCGGCCCGGGATCAGTGGCAGGATGGCGGGAAAATGGCGGACGGCCCGCTCGTTTCGGCTGCGGCCACCGGGCTGAACGGGAAAATATACCTGTTTGGCGGTTATCCCGACTACGCAACCTTCCGGGAATTCGATCCTGCCACGCAGGAGTGGAAGTGGCTGGCCTATCCTGAATTTCCCCGCTTCGGCGCAACGCTGGCTGTGGGGCCGGGGGGCTATCTCTACCTGCTGGGTGGAGAGAGCTATGGGGGCTTGAATCTGGTGCAGCGCTATCACATAGCGAGCGACAGCTGGTCGTTGGTGAATCTTGGCCTGGAAGGGGATCGGGTCTTCTCCAACGCGGCCTATGTGGAGGGTACGCTCTATCTGGCAGGCGGCTACAACCCGGTCATCACCCACGAATCCCTGCGCATCGAGCCATCTTTCTGTGAATCCTTTCTGACAGGCAGCCACACCGGGGTCAGACCGGACGACAGGCTGAGCTATACGGTTCATTTGCGCGCCGACGCTGTTGACAACCCAGGCGCACGGCTGGCTGCGCCCCTGGGTGTGGGTACCTCTTTTGGCGGATTTTTGGAGAACAGTATCGGCGCAACCTTCAACCCGGCCAGCCGTCAGGTGGAGTGGAGCGGTGGCCTGTCGGCTGGGCAGCCGGAGACGAAATTCTCCTATGCCCTGCAATTGGATGGAAGTAGCTGGCAGCCCGGCGACCGCATCACCCACACGATTCACCTGGCCGACGGGCAGGCTCGCGACTTTGTCCGCAGCAGCGGCGCGCAGATCTTTGCGCCGGATTTTGCGGCCAGCGCCAAAACTGTCAGTCAATCCGCGGTGGCGGCTGGTCTCCCCTTTACCTACTCCATCGATCTGCGCTCCTATTCACCCGTGGGGGGAGGCGTGGCCGTTACAGATCCCCTGCCGGTCGGACTGGCCTACGTGGACGGTTCATTCCGGGCGGCCAGTGGTGTGGGCGGCTACGATCCAGCGGGCCATCGACTGCTGTGGCAGGGGGAGGCGGGCACAGCCCGGCCCGGCTTTGTCAATCTGGGCAGCCGCTACGTCTGGGGCGATACGCTGGAGAGCGGCAGCGCGCCGCCGCCCGACTTCACCTGGCAGGAGATTCGGGCCACGGGCGAACCGGTTGCCTCTGGCAGCGATAACATCATCTGCGATCTGTCCATCGGTTTCACTTTCCCGCTCTTTGGCAAACGCTACACTTCGCTCTGTGTCGATGTGAACGGCACGGTTACCTTCGACGATCCCTATCCCTATTCAACGATACCTTCTGCCTGCCCTTTGCGCCCCAATTACTACGAATATGCGCGTATTGCCGGGCTGTGGAGCAGCCTGGCTGTGGACGACTCGGTTTATTTGCAGACTTTTGGGCAAGCACCCCATCGCTACACGATTTTGCAGTGGACCGACGCGCACTGGTGGGATTCCTGGGATGATTATCTGGGGATTGTGCGGCCACCTGACACGGATTTTCAGATCATTCTGCACGAGGATGGCCGGGTGCAGATTCTCGTGCTGCGGGTGGGGCAAGCGGTGGCCCAATCATCGGCCACCGGGCTGAGCGGGCGTGGGCGCAGTGACCAGCTGACCTACCAGTGCAATGGCAACCGCGCCTTAACCGACGAATCGATCATCGAATTTCTGCCGCCGGGCGGGATCGTCAGTCCCCCGAACCTCCCACTCACCTTTCAGGTCGTGGCGAAGTCGGATATATCTGTGAACAGTGTGCTTACCAATACGGCCACTATTCAGAGCGGGCAGGCGGTCTATACCCGCAGTGTCGCTCTGCAAGTGGCTACTGTGGAGCTGGCATCTTCGGGCAAGGAGGCCAGCCACAGCCAACTGCTGCCCGGGGAGAGCGTGGCCTATACGTTGACGCTCCGCAATCGGGGGCTGGCCGACGCGCAAAGTATCGTTCTGAGCGACACCGTGCCCAGCGCGCTTGCCATTATCCCTGGCTCACTCGGCTGCACTGCGGGTGGCTGCCAGGCCAATGGGGGGCTGATCGGCTGGCAGGGCAGCCTGACACCCGGCCAAACGGTGACTCTCACCTACAGCGCCACCCTGGGTTCGGTCCTGGCGGACAGGACACCCCTGACCAATACAATGAGGGTTTCTGCCGCCGGGGTGGCGCCCTTCTCCCGTTCCGCGGTTGTCTACGCCCGCAGCACAAATCTTGGCGCGTCGGTCATAGACTTTGGCGGCAGACCCAACGAACCGGGGGATCGCTTTACCCTCTCAGTTTTGTTGCGCAATACGGGGGTGCAGGGCGCGCAGGTGGATTTCTCTCTGCCCCTGCCTGGGGAGCTGAGTCCGTTCCCCGCAACTGTGGGTTGTGGAATCGGCCAATGCAGGCTGGAGGCGGGGACGCTGTATTGGGCGGGAACGCTGCCGCCCCGGGGATTGGTCTCTGTACAGGTGGATGTGAAGCTGGCGGAGAGTCTGATTTCCGGTCAGCGCATTCCTCTGCGGGGTCAGATGGTGGACCACACCTGGGGGCAGACCCACTCGCTGGAGGGGGAGCTGGTGGTGGCGCTGCATCTGATGATCCCGCTGCTGATAGGCCCGGAGATCGAGCCGTTGTTCTATCTGCCACTGATCCTCCGGGCTGCAAATCCCTGAGCGGATGCAGACAGAAGGGATGGACTGGAAAGAAAAGAAGTTCGACTTTTTGGAAAAAGTTGAACTTCTTTTCTCCGGTCTGTATTGAGATGGCTGGCTCTGGTCAGGCTGTCTGCAATTTCTGCACAAGCGCGCTGGTGGAAGGTTCGGTCATCACACTGCCGTCGGGGAAGACAATTGTCGGCACAGAACGGTAGCCGTTATTCAAACGAATGACTGTCTCAATCGCATCCTCGTCGTTGCTGATGTTGACTTCGGTGTAGGTCACCTGCATTGAATCCATCACCTTCTTGGCCCGCCAGCAGTCGGGGCACCAGTCGGTTGTATACATTGTGATCGATTGAGACATTCTATAGCTCCTGGGTGGACTGGACAGGGAGCGGCAAGCAGTAGAGACCGCCAAACCTGTATTCTGTACACAATTTATATGCACTATAAAAATCATAGCGCACTTTGGCAGGGAAGGCAAAAGAGGAAGTCCCCGGCGCTTGCTTCCCCCATTCCTGGGATGCAGCCTGCGCCGCGCCTTTTCTGGTATCCTCCGTGGGGATAGGGTAAGATAGGGATGAAATTTTGGCGTAAAAATCCGGTACGATCAATCACCAGGCCCTTCCTTCTATGAAAACCCCGCTGCGAATCTCTTCAGTAAAGCCGAGAAACTTTTTAACACGAATTTCACGAGTCCACAGCAAAAAGGTCTCTGCACCCCAAAAGTCCGACTTCTTCTCTCTGGTGGAAGCGTGGCGCAATGGCAGAAGTCGGACTTTTTGCAGTAGAGTCATTTCACGAATGGCACGTATTTTCTCTGTTCATCTGCGAAAATCTGCGTTCATCTGGCTGCTGTTTGCTCTGCTTCTGCCTGCCCCTGGGGTTCTGGCAGAAGCACCCGACCTGGACCTGCCCCGGGGCTTTGAGCAGGAGGCCATCGCCAATGGGCTGAACAAACCCACCGCCTTTGCCTTTGCCCCGGATGGGCGGATTTTTGTGGCGGAGAAGGCGGGTTTTGTGCGGGTGATCGACGGCAACGGACTCCAATCCCAGCCCTGGCTGGACATCAGCGGAAAGGTCAACACCTATTTTGACCGGGGGCTGGACGGTATCGCCGTGGACCCCGGCTGGCCCCGTGCGCCCTATATTTACTTGGCCTACTCCTACGATCCGCCGGAAGCCAAAGGACGCAACCCGGAGGGTGCCCGGGTCTCCCGGGTGGTGCGGGTGACGGCCAGCGGCGATCTGAATGTGGGGAATCCGGCTTCCGAGCTGGTGCTGGTGGGCACAAACAGCCGTTTTGAGTTCATCGGCAACCCGGACGAGGGCAACCGCACCCCCTACACCTGCCAGCACGGGGATGGTTCGTATGTGCGGGACTGTGTGCCCAACGAAGGCAACAGCCATATGCTTTCCCAGATTGGCTTTGGGCCGGACGGCGCTCTTTACATCAGCAGCGGCGACGGCATCAACTACAACTACGCCAATCTGCGGGCGCAAAGTGTGGAGAGTCTGGCGGGCAAAATCCTGCGGGTCAATCCGGCCAACGGCAATGGCTATGCCAACAATCCCTTCTACGACGGCGATTTGGGCAGCAACCGCTCCAAAGTCTTTGCTCCGGGCTTCCGCAATCCCTGGCGCTTCACCTTTCAGCCGGGCACGGGCAGCCTCTTTGTGGCGGATGTGGGCAATAACAAATGGGAGGAGATCAATCGCATCGCCGCGGGTGCAAATGCCGGCTGGCCCTGTTTTGAAGGGCGGGTGGAAAATGCCTTCGATCCCGAATGCCAGCCCACCCTCTCGGGTGTCCAGCCGGTGACCCACGGGGTCTACGTCTACCCTCACGGCAACGGGCGGGGCGCGGCCATTGGCGGGGATTTCGTGCGGGGTGGTAACTTTCCGGCCATCTTCCAGGGCGCCTATTTCTACAGCGATTTCAACAGCGCCACCATCGACTATCTGCTCTTTGACCCCCAGGGCACAGCCACCAGCCACGTCTTCACCGCGCCCGCCTTTGCCGCGGTCCAGTTTACCTTTGGCAACGACGGCGCGCTCTACGTTCTCTATCATTTCAACGGCACACTGGCCCGCATCCGCTATACGGGCACGGAGAACAGCCCGCCTATCGCTGTGGCCCAGGCCCCGGTGACCAGTGGGCCGCCGCCTCTGGAAGTGCAGTTTGTGGGCAGCAACTCCCACGACCCGGACGGCGACCGGCTTACCCTGCGCTGGGATTTTGGCGACGGGGAGAGCACCAGCGAGCATAACCCCCAACACATCTACACAAAGCCAGGGGTCTATCGGGCTGTATTGACCGTCTCGGACCTGAACACTTCCCGCAGCCAGAGCGTTGAAGTTCGGGTAGGCGAAGGCGCGCCCACGGCAATTATCGACGCGCCGGGCAACGGCAGCCTCTACGCGCTGGGGGATCGGGTAAATTTCCGGGGACACGCCAGCGACCCCCAGGACGGTGCGATCAGCGGGCGGGCGCTGAAGTGGACGGTCTATCCGCACCACAACGAGCAGCTCCATCCGGACTCTTTCAGCGCGACGGGGGAGAGCGGCACTTTTGTCTTTGCGGATCGCGGCGACGGGGTCTATCTGGAACTCTGCCTGAGCGCCACAGACAGCAGCGGGCTGACCAGCCAGCACTGCGTCAATCTGCTGCCCAAAGAGACGACGCTGAGCTTTCAATCCAACCCCAGCGGTCTGCCCCTGAGCTATGCGGGCAGCAGTTACACCACTCCCTTCCGGGTGCGCACCCACCAGAACGCCATACGTACGATTGAAGCGCCGTCCACAGCACCCGGCAATCTGCGCTTCAGCGGCTGGTCGGACGGCGGCGCGGCGCGGCACAGCGTGCGGGTCAACGGCGAGGCGACCTACACCGCCACGTATGTAGACCCCAGCGGGGCACTCCCCGCGC
>JAHDWH010000003.1:9517-71405 GCA_023384455.1 Caldilineaceae bacterium
AGTGGTCAACAGCGGCGGCCCTGCTGTCACCTCCGCTGTCACCTCCGCTGTCACCTCCGCAGCGCCCCCCGCTTCCAGCAGCAGCGCAGCCGCAGCCGGCGATGGGCGCATCCTAACCGAAGGCTCGCCTGCGGGCGGGGCGCGGCTGCTCCTGCGTGCGGGCAGCCAGTTCAACGACAAATGGGCGGCGGTTCAGTGGAAGAACGACAAAGGCCAGTGGCAAACAGTGGACGGCTGGCAGGGGGTGGTTGTTAACGGCTATCAGCGCTGGTGGGTGGGCAAAGAGCTTTACGACGCGGGTCCCTTCCGCTGGGCTATGCTGGACAAGAAAGAGGGGGCGGTTCTGGCGGCCAGCGTGCCGTTCCATTTGCCCAAAGCCTACGATAAGATGGTGGTGTGGGAAGTGCCGTGAGGTGTAGGATGATGAGATGATGGGGGATGGGGGATGGGCGTCCGTGCGCCATCATCTCATCATCCCATTATCTTTGCCCGCATTTGACAATACCCCCGATCCCGCTACAATAAAGTTATTCCCCAGTCGTGCAGGCGCGTATCGTTCACCGATGCGTTCTCTTATCTACACAATCCCAAAGGAGTGAAGTGTATGGATCGCAGACAATTTTTGGGCACGGCAGCCAAAGGTGCGCTCGGCACTGTAGCTGCGGCAGGTCTGGCTGCCTGCCAGCCGGGGATGCTGCCCGCCGCGCAGGTGCAGCAAGCTGTAGCCGAGAATCCGTCGCTGCCCACCATCGACTGGCAGATGGCGACAAGCTGGCCGCCGTCACTGGACACCATTTTTGGTGGCGCGCAGACTGTAGCCGCGCGTGTCTCCGCCATGACAGGTGGCAAGTTCAACATCACCGCACGGGCCGCGGGTGAGTTGGCCCCCGGCCTGGAAGTGTTGAATGTTGTCGAACAGGGCGCGGTGCCCATCGGCCACACCGCTTCCTATTATTATGTGGGCAAAAGCCCGGTCACGGCCTTTGGTACAGCTCTGCCCTTTGGCTTCACCGATCGCCAGCAGAACGCCTGGCTGTATGAGGCGGGCGGCCTGGATATGATGCAGGCAGTCTACAAAGAGAAATTTGGCGTCATCCAGTTCCCCGCCGGCAATACGGGCGTGCAGATGGGTGGTTGGTTCAACAAAGAGATCGCTTCGGTGGCCGATATTCAGGGGTTGAAGATGCGTATCCCCGGCTTGGGCGGCCAGGTGATGAACAAACTGGGCGTCAATGTGCAGGTGTTGCCCGGCGGTGAAATTTTCCAGGCGTTGCAGACCGGCGCGATTGACGCCGCTGAGTGGGTGGGCCCCTACGACGATCAGAAGTTGGGTTTTCATAAGGTGACCAAATTCTACTACTATCCGGGGTGGTGGGAACCGGGTCCTTCCCTGGAAATCGACATCAATCTGGCCGAGTTCAACAAGCTGCCTGAGGAGTATCAGGAAGTGCTGAAGACGGCAGCCTACGAGGCCAACGTGACAATGATGGCCCGCTACGACGCCAAGAATCCCGCGGCCTTGCAGTCGTTGATGTCCGAATCAGATGTCACCCTGCTGCCCTTCCCGGACGATGTAATGCAGGCGTCGGAAGGCGCAGCCTTCGAGTTGTTCGACGAGTTTGCGGCGTCGGACACGGACTTTGGATCCATTTTCAAAGAGTGGAAGGTTTTCCGCGAGGTCATTCAGCCCTGGCATCGGCTGGGTGAGTTGGCAATGATGAGCTATCAGTCGCAGATTAGCTCGTAGGTTTCGGATACGATTAAACAGCAAAAAGAGAGAGGGTGACCCAAACCGGGTCGCCCTCTCTCTTTTTGCTGCCAGAAGTTCGCCTTTTCGGAAAAAGTCGAACTTCTCCGCTATCCCGCGGCGTTGACCAGCCAACTGACGGTCTGGGGGAAGATGATGACGATAACCAGGGCAATCCCTTGCAGCACCATAAAGGGCAGCGCGCCTTTGTGGATGTCGATGGTCTTGACCTCCGGCGGGGCCACGCTCTGGAGATAGAAAAGGGAGAAGCCCACAGGCGGGGAGATGAAGGCCATATTCAGGTTGATCGCCATCATCACACCAAACCAGACCAGATCGACGCCCAATTCGCGGGCAGCGGGGACAAAGAGGGGCATAGCGATAAAGCTGATTTCGATGAATTCCAGATTGATGCCCAGGAGGAAAATGGCGATGTTGGCGACAATAATAAAGCCCCAGAAACCGCCGGGCAGGTTGAGCAGCAGCCCTTTGATATAATTCTGACCACCCAGACCGTCGAAGACCAGACCAAAAAGGGTGGAGCAGAAGAGAATCATAATCACCAGCGCAGTGATGTTGGCCGTGGCGCGGGCCGCGGCTTTGACCAGCCCCCAGGTCATATTGCGGTTGACGACGGTGAGGATACACGCCCCAATCGCCCCCACCGCGCCGGCTTCGGTAGGGGTGGCAATGCCAAAGAAGATGCTGCCCAGCACAGCGAAGATGAGCAGCACAGGCGGCACAACCGCCACCATTGTCTGCCGGAAGAGCGCCATGCCGCGGATTGTGCGGGCATCGAGGGGCAGGGCCGGCGCATCCTGGGGACGTACCCAGGCGATGAAGATCACATAAAGCGCATAGAGGCCCGACAGAATCAGACCGGGAAAGAGCGCGCCCAGGAAGAGATCGCCTACGCTGACGCCGATCTGGTCCGAGAGGACGACCAGCACCAGACTGGGAGGCAGCAGTTGGGCCATTGTGCCCGATGCGGTGATGATGCCCGTGGCAAGCTGGTGGTTGTAGCCATATTTGAGCATAATGGGCAGGGAGATCAGCCCCATTACAATTACAGTGGCGGCCACCACACCCGTAGCCGCGGCCAGGAGCGTCCCCACCAGCACGACGGCCAGGGCCAATCCGCCCCGCATAGGGCCAAGCAGAATGCCCACAGTTGTCAGCAGCCGCTCGGCCAGCCCCGACTTTTCAAAGACCGCGCCCATAAAGACGAAGTAGATAATCGCCAGGAGGGTGAAGTCTGACATTGTGCCGAACCAGCGGTTGGGCAGCAGTTTGAGCAGATTGAGATTGAAAGCGCCGAAGGCGACGCCGATGCCCACAAAGACAATTGCTGTACCCGCAAAGGAGAAGGCTACGGGATAGCCGTACAAAATCAGAACGAAAAAGAAGACAAACATTGCAATAGCGAGCCACTCAAAGCCCATTGAAATTTCCTCTCCCGGTGCTGCGTTGTTTTGTCAGATAGAGTAACTACTCCTGCTTTGGGTGCGTCGTACCTGAGCAGTACCAAATGGATGGCAGTCGAAGGTTATTCGATGCGCAGGGGTGCGTCGAGTTCCAGTTCTTCCACAAGGATATCTTCGCCCCGGATGACTGCCCACAGTTTGATCAATTCGGAGATTGTCTGCAAGGTCAGTATCACGAAAGCGACGATAATCATCGATTTGATGGGGGCGCGGGGCAGCCCGCTGGGGTCTGGGGATTGCTCCCATTGGGTCCACGAGGTGATGACCGGATTGATCGTCACCCAAACTCCCAGAAGACAGTAAGGGAGAAGAAAGAGGAGATGACCCCAGAAATCGAGCAACGCTTTGCTGCGTTTGGTCCAATGGGTGTAAATAAAATCCACCCGTACATTAATGCCGTGCTTCAAAATATAGCCAAAGCTCAGGAAGAAGACCAAAGAAAAGAGATACCACTGGGTTTCGATGAAGACGTTGGACGAGAGCTGCACCCCAATAAAACGGCCTACATAGCGGGCCACCACATTGTAGAAGCCGATGGCGACGGTCAGAACGACAAGCATCATCGACAGCCAGCCCAGGCGTTCGGAAATCCCATCGATCACTTTACTGAATTTGAGCAATGCTTGCATAGCCAATCACTCCGTGGATTGTTCGAGGAGAGGGGGGGGTAGCACAATCATACCCGATTTGGGCGAAATGACAAATAGGCCGGGGGCTGGGGTGTGCTTCGGTTTCAGAGCGAATGGAGTCGTCCGGGCCGCCCGCCACTATTGCGACCGGGCTGCCGAGCTACGCCCCCGGAAAGGGGGCTTTCCCACCATTGAACAATACAGCCAAAACGGAAGCATCCGCGGGGTGGGGCACACAATCCTCTGGCTTGAAACTTTGCCCGAAAGTGGGCGTGGGCATACAATGAAACACGAAGCCGTAAAGCCACGAAGAAAAACATGAAATTTTTCTTTGCGGCTTTGCGTCTTTGTGTTTGATTTTTTGATACCCAATAATTTCACCGGTAAGGTGTTTATGAACCGCGGATTTCTCTACGCCCTTGTCGCCTATATAATGTGGGGACTGTTGCCCATCTACTGGAAGCTATTGCACAGCGTCTCGGCCGCGGCTGTTCTCTCCCACCGGATGGTCTGGTCGCTGGTAATTGTGGCCCTGATTCTGACTGTGCGCAAGGAGTGGGCGTGGATCAGACGGGTGGACCGCAAGGCCGTGCTGACCTTTCTGGCCGTGGCTGTGCTGCTCATCATCAACTGGTACACCTACATTTGGGCCATCAATCAGGGCTTTATCGTCGAGAGCAGTCTGGGCTATTTTATCAATCCGCTGGTCAATGTGCTGCTGGGCGGCCTCTTTCTGGGTGAGCGGCTGCGCCCGGTACAGAAGGTCGCCATCGCCATCGCCTGTGGCGGTGTGCTCTATCTGACCCTCAACCTGGGCGCACTGCCGTGGATTGCCCTGACCCTGGCCTTCTCCTTTGGCTTCTATGGCCTGCTGAAAAAGACGGCGGGGCTGAACGCGCTGGAGGGGATGGGGCTGGAAATGGCGATTCTCAGCGTGCCTGCCCTGGCCTATCTGCTTCTCTCCGGCGACCCGGCATCGCCTTCCCTGCTGACGGGCACGCCGTATATTTCAGCGATGTTGGTGGGCACGGGCATTGTCACGGCCATTCCTCTCCTGGCCTTTGCCGCCGCGGCCCGCCGTCTCACTCTGACCACCCTGGGACTAATCCAATACCTGGCCCCGACTCTGCAATTTCTGATCGGCGTCTTTGTCTACGGCGAAGATTTCACCCCGGCTCGGGCGGTCGGCTTCGTCCTGATTTGGATTGCCCTGGCCATCTACTCCGGCGAGACGATTCTGCGCCACCGTCAACGCAGCCAGCGGCAGGCGTTGATGGCGAAGGCCGTCGCTGCGGACTGAACTATTGCGAATTGCGAATTGCGAATTGCGTAGGCCAGTGAGCGCCGGTTGAGTAGCCCGGAGTCTTCGGAGGGCGTATCGCTTGTACTGAGCCTGCCGAAGTGAAACCAGCGCGAACGGGTCTACGAGTTTTCGTGTCTACCCGCTGGGTTTCGACAGGCTCAACCTACAGGTTTCGACAGGCTCAACCTACAGGTTTCGATACGGCGGGAAACAGCCTCCGCCTACCCTTCGATGAACTCAGGACACCGCTCAACCGGCGCTGGTCCTGGGTCGTGCCAGAAGTTCGACTTTTTCCGAAAAGTCGAACTTCTTTCACCACATCAACACAACTCCCCGACCAATAGCACTGACCTACGCAATTCGCAATTCGCAATTCGCAATTCGCAACACCTATTCAATCACACAGAACGGAGACCACACCCAATGCCCACCCGTACTTCTACGCCCATCCGTTTCGGCGTCATCGGCGGCAGCGGCGTCTATCAGTTGGACGCGCTGACCGACATCGCAGAAGTCGTACTCGACACCCCCTTTGGCGCGCCCTCGGACGCCTACATCACCGGCACGCTCCACGGCCAACGGGTGGCCTTTCTGGCCCGCCACGGTCGGGGACACCGCATCAGCCCCACCCGGCTCAACCAGCGGGCCAATATCTACGGCTTCAAAATGCTGGGCGTGGAATATCTGATCGGTGTCAGCGCCTGTGGCAGCCTGCAGGAGCGCTATGCCCCCGGCCATATCGTCATCCCCGACCAGTTGATGGACCGCACCAATGGCCGTGTACTCAGCTTTTTCGACGACCCCAGCGTTGGGACCGACGGACTGGTGGCCCACGTCAGCGTGGCCGACCCCTTCTGCCCGGTGCTCAGCGAAGTCTGCGTGCGGGCCGTGCAGCAGACCGGCGCCACAGTCCACAACGGCGGCGCATTCGTGACGATTGAAGGCCCCCGTTTCAGCACAAAGGCCGAGAGCCACGCCTTCCGCCGCTGGGGGATGGATATTATTGGGATGACGACGACGCCGGAGGCTTTTCTGGCCCGGGAGGCGGAGATGAGCTACGCCTGTATGGCCCACATCACCGACTACGACGTCTGGCACGAGACCGAAGAGCCGGTGACGGTGGAAGCGGTGATCCGCACCCTGCTGCGCAACGCGGATGTCGCCAAGAACGCGGTCGCCAACGCCATCGCACTCCTGGCCGACATCGGCCCCTCCCCCTATGCCGACGCGCTGCGGGATGCGCTGATTACCCACAAAGCGGCTGTCCCGGCGCGGGCGGTGGAGGCGACCCGGCTGATTGTGGGGAAGTATTTTGGGGGCTAATACTCGTTCCCACGCTCCCGCGTGGGAATGGCGACCGGACGCTCCGCGTCCCTAACTCGGCTGACGGGCCGTTGCCGTCTGGCTCAGCCCCAACTATAGGAGGAGTTTGTGGAGGTGCGCCGCCGCTTTGACCCGCAGGGGACGTTTTTGAATGGGCATACCCGAGCGCCGTTTGGGCAGCAATGTGCGCACATTGTATTGACATTCTGTGGCGTTTGCAGTAGGATAGAAGGCAATACCACAGGCGCAGACCCGTTGACAGCGATGAAAGAGAGAATGCTGATGTCAGTAAGCGTTTCTGCCAAGAGCAGTAACATCAATATCCGTGTAGCACCAGAGCAGCGGGCGCTCATCGATCGGGCCGCCCAGTCCGTTGGCAAATCGCGCACGGAATTCATCCTCGACGTCGCCACCCGTGAGGCCGAGGATACACTGCTGGATCAGCGGCTCTTTGTGCTGGATGACGAGCGCTGGGCACTCTTTGTGGCCAGGCTGGATGCGCCGCCAAACCCCAATTCGGCCCTGCCCGCGCTGTTGAATACCCCTGCCCCCTGGGAGTAGGCCGATGGCATCGGCGATAGAAGCGGGTCCGCTTTCCCCACCGATACTTCTCGCAGAAGGCCACGAGTACACGAACTTCTCCTGCGGGGAGGTTGGGTTGGACGAGTGGCTGGCCCGCCGGGCCCTCTCCAATCAGCTTGCGGGGGCTTCACGCACGTATGTGGTGACCGTTGAAAACCGGGTGGTTGCCTATTATGCGCTGGCAAGCGGTTCTGTGATGGCGGGGGAAGCGCCGGGCCGGGTGCGGCGCAATATGCCCAATCCGATTCCCGTCATTGTGCTGGGCCGCCTGGCCGTTGACCAGCGCTGGCAGGGGCAGGGATTGGGCGCGGCTCTGCTGCGGGATGCCGTTCTGCGCAGCCTGCAAGCCGCGGAAATCGTGGGCATTCGGGCCATTCTCGTCCACGCCCTGCACGAAAAGGCCGCCGCCTTCTACCGCAACGCAGGCTTCCGGCCCTCGTCCATCAGCGAGACGGTTCTGATGCTTACCCTCGCCGATGCTGCGGGTGCTCTGGGGGCGGGAAGTAACGCAGGCTGACAGCTTGCGCTGCCCTCACCCCTCTTTGCCGCAACCCATCTGATCGCCCTCAGCAGGGCGTTTGTCTGCACCCAATAAAAAAACGAAGAGCCGTTGGGGAGCGGCTCCTCATTTTGCAGCTATGCGATTGGGATTCGTCCTGTAAAACTTCACGCTACTCTGCTCCCATCGGTATCACCCCCTTCCTGTGATGATGACGCGTGGTCGGTCTTGGCAGCCCGGGAGCGATGTTGGCGGTTGTGTCTACCGCTCTGGTCAAAACGTCGGATGAACACTTGGGTAGACCGGGCACTGTCTTTGACGAGACACAGCCTATCGATGCTCATATTGTCTGTTTTCCTCATGAGATTGTTCCTCCATTGGGTGTGAAAGAATTGTCTGTATTGGGTGGGGTCTGTGCGTCTATTGTGGCACAAGTACGGAAGCCCTGCCCGGACAATTCTCCCCCACTCGGCTGGGATTTTCCCTACACCAATCGCACATAAGTCTCGCGCGGGGAAGTGGCAGCCCTGGAGAAAAGAGAAAGAGCCGGCAAACGCCGACTCTTTCTGGTCCATATTTTGCACCCAAAACGGTTTAGTGACGTTCCGATTCCCATTTCAGCATCCGCAGCCCTTCCAGCCGCAGTACATCCGGGTAGAGCGCTTTGTAGACATCGCAATAGGGGGAGCGGATGTCCATGCGCCCAGTGACGCGCTGGGTTAGCAGCGAGCAGCCCCCGGCGCACCAGAAACGCCAATCACAATCCCGGCAACCCTCTTTTTCGGTGACCGGCACATTTTTCCACGCGCCGCTGTGTAGCTGAATTTCAGCCAGGGGATCGCTGGCAAGCACATCGGTCAGTGGGCGCTCGATCTCCATCTGACAGGCAGAGACGCCCCCCTTCTGGTCGATGACCAGATAGTTGTGGCCCACGCCACAGGCAAATTCGTGAGGTTCGTGAAAGGCGCTGCGATCCACCAGACTATCGATGACCCGGCGCTGGGGCAGCCGTTCTTCAATCAGGGCAAAAGCCGCTCGCATCCCCGCGACGAGTCGTTCGTTGTCGGCGCGCAGCGCGGCTGGCTCGGCGATGGCGGTGTGATCCCGATAGAAGTTGAGATTGAAGGGCAAGTCCCGGTCCAGGGCAAAAGCGACTGCTGCGGGCAGGTGGGCGGCGCTGTCGGCGGTGACGGTAATCGAGAGAAAGGGGACGACCCCCTGTGCCAGCGCCCGGTCGATGCCCCGCTGGACGTGGGTAAAGCTGCCTTTGCCGTTGACGAAGGCACGCTGGCGGTCGTGGGTCTCGCCCACACCGTCCAGGGAGATGGAGAGGCGGATATCTTCTTCCCGCAGAAAATCGAGCATTGGACGGGTCAGCGCGACGCCGTTGCTCAGGACAACCCCGTGCAGGGCCAGATTGTGCTGCTGGGCCAGCCCCCGGGCATAGGCGTGCAGGAGCATCACCAGCTTGAAATTGAGAGTGGCCTCGCCCCCTGCGTACTTGAGCTTCACCGCCCGGAAACCGCCGATCAGCGCCGAACGGAAGACTGCATCCACGGCCTGACGCCCGGTCTCCTCGCTCATCGGCTCGGCGCTCTTGTCGATGTAGCAATAGGAGCAGGCCAAGTTACAGGCATTGGTGGTGTGCAGCCAGGCAGTCAGGGTTTGGGGAGACTTGCGTTCTAACGCTCCTGCGTCCATCGAACCAGAGACGAGCAGGGAAAGTTCGGCCAGCCGCTGGGTGGCCGCAGCGCCATCCGCGGGATCAACGCCGGCAGGCAACACAAAACCGTCCAGCCGACACGCCGAACGGAAACTGTCTAGCAGAGCCGCCGCAGTGCGGTTGACGACAACCGGACCGCTCTGTCCGGTTGGGCTGAAGATCAGCGTATGCTCTTCGTCGAGGCGAGTACGCACGAGGTCCGGTGGGATCCGCCACTGGGCAGCGATGTTGGGTGCGATGTTGGGTATTGCCGGGCTAAGACCGCCATCCGGGCAGGCACAATCGCCGTCTGCGTTATAAGATGTGGGAGCGCAGGCAAAAATTGCGGGTTTGATGGACATCTTCCCTCCTCGCGAAGATTGAAAAACCATCCGCCCAAGATAGCTTTGTTAAGGACCTCTACTATACATCAAAATAACGCGGTGTCAAAACAACAAAAAAAGGGCGTAGTCTCTGCCAGAGCCACGCCCTTCGCTGTTGACGGAGTTCGTTTATCCGCCGTTTGCTCCGTACCACAAGGCACGAGATTCCAGGAGTTCTCGAAATTGCGATTTTTTGGCCCTGTCACTCCCTCTGATAGAATACCCCCTCTCGAATGACTCAATGGCCTGGGCCACGGATACCAGCGCTTCAGAGCTTAGTTCATTGAGAGAGGAAAAAATATGCTCTTTTGCCTGTACCAAGCCCTGATAATTTTCGCTGTAGAGGGCGCTATGTTCCAAACCCAATGCGTGCCAGCGGATCGATTGGCGCAGGCTCTCGGACGCCGACTCCGAGGATTGCTCTGCCTGGGAGTAACTGTTGAAGGCCCTAGAGCCGTAGAGGTTGTAGAGCTTGCCCAATTGGGGCCAAAGCAACCGTTGGGCGGTGGTATGATCTATCGGTGCAGTTCCCGTAGTCGGGTCAATGCGATACTCCTGGGGCACAGCCTGTTCGGCGCGCGCGGCGGCATCACTCAGAAGATTGGGATCACGAGTATACTGACCCAGCCAGGCCAGATTGACCAGCGCGTCTACGTGACGATGCAGGATACTGGTCCCAGCCAGCGTGGCCGCTTCTTCCAGGGCATTCCGGGACTCTTCCTTGAGACGATCTACATTGTCGATTGGATTGGGGTGGTCACGCCGGAGACGCGTCCAATCCCGACAGGCGCAGCCGACTTCGATCTGCGCCTCTACCAGCCGGTCTGTCTCGGATTTTGATTCCCGGAAAATCGCCACCGCTTCCCAGGCGCAGTCCCTGGCCTCCCGTAATAGCCGTACCTTATCCGCAACGGAAGCTACCTGGACAGCGCTGTAGCGGCGGGTCGCTTCGGCCAGGGCAATGAGAGCCAGCCCGGTCCCCCGTCTGTATTGCAAGGAGCGGAAGAGACCCAACGCCCGGGATGCGTTGTGGCGAGCATCCCCGTAATTGCCCTGCTTGATCTCGATCATAGCCAGAGTATTGACGCTTAGGCCTGCCAGCGCGTACTGGCCTAAACCGACCAAAATTTTGAGCGCTTGATTGACCAGAGCCCGGGCATCCGCGCCCTGACCCTGCTCGCTCAGTGCAAAACCCAGATCATTGAGGGTGCGGGCCTGCTCGATCAGAAAAGTCGTATCGCGCCATAGACGCGCCGCAATCCGATAATCTTTGACAGCCTCCGGGATGTTGCCTTGAATCCGGTTTAAATAGCCGCGTACCCGATGGCAGAAGGCCAGTACTGCCTTTACCCGCCATAACTGGATAAAGGATAGATCTTCGGATACCGCCGGCGTCAACAGATCAATGCCATCATCCAGCAATGCGCGCGCGCGGGCCAAATTGTCGGCCCCGCCGATCATAATTCGGGTGAAAGCTTCCCACCCGTCCACAATGGAACTAGTACCGCGTCCGCCAAATACATCTTTCCGTTTCTTCCGAATGTAGTCGACTCGTTCCAGGGCTAATGGATAGTCGCCCTCGGCCCAGGCCCGGGTCACAGGTCGCAGACTCAGCAATCCCTCTAGCACGTGGCGAGGAATGCCGCCTACCTCTTCTCTTTCCCAAGTGGGGTCCTCTTCGTTCCAGAAGGTAAGAAGTTCTGTCTGGAGCAACAGGTCCAGCAGGACCTGGCCGGAAAGAATCGCCTCGCGCATATAGCGATAGTAGCGCAGAAAGCCTCGCCCCGGATCCTGACGCAGGCGATAATAGACGATCTCTGCCAATACGGTCTGCCGTTCAATGGTTGCCTGGCTGATCCGATGGAAGTCTAGATCGGCCCGTTGGCCTTCCCAAACAGGCTGCATCACTTCGTCTAGTTGCTCTTTGGCCCGATCCAGGGCATCGCTGTAATACTGATTGATAATGGCAGACGCACGTGCGCCGGCTGAAGCGTCGGTAGGTTTGTCGTAGAGATGGCGCTTCAGAATCTCGTACATCACATCGTGGAGGAAGAAGCGTTTGTCAGTGGGGCGCTGTTTGACGAAGGAGAACTTCCTGACCTCTTCCAGACGACGTTCGGCCTCAGCTAAGCCCACATTGAGCAGACGAGAGAGTAAATTCGCATCAACCCCTTTGGGTGCCCGACCGAGTGCGTCAATGGTATCGCCCAAACGGGCGTTATGTATGAAACGTTCGACAAAGCGTTTCTCCAACTCCTCCCGCACCGTTTTGGGTTCCCGTCCAACCCGTTCCTGCACCTGAGCCGGGTCCACGCGTAGCTCCGCTGGTATATCACCCTGCTGGGCCATACTCAGGTAATCGATCAGGAGAGAGAGCACGATGGGCAGACCGTCGGAATAGAAATGGGCGGAGCGACGCATGCGCGCATCCAGTGCGTTAAGACGCTCGACCAGTTGTTCGTTTCCTGCATTTTGGGTGTGAGAGATCACTTCATCCCAATAGGCCAGACTCTCGGCTTCGCTTAGCGGTGGAATCTCTACAACTTCATAGGGGATCCCTCTTTTCTCCAATTCTCCATTCAGATCGAGGCACTGTGGACGACCCGCAACAATAACCAGGGCATTCGGTATGATCGATAGAGAGCGAGCAAGCCATTCCCAGGATTCGGCTATGTCCACCGCTTCCTCGGCTCTGCGTCGGGTCGTATAGACAGCCTTTTCGGCTGTATCCAGCATCAGCAGCAGCTTGCGCTCCCCGGCCACCACCGCCAGATCCTGCCAGAAGGCGTTAAGCACCGCTTCGTGCTGCTCGGCCAATCCCCTGGAATCGCCGCTGCTCTGGTGTCTGGCGTAGGCGCTTTTCTGAGCTTCGTACCTGCTGAAGCGCCCGGATGCGGTGGGCGGCAAAGCATTCCAGACGGCTTCGGCCAACCCGTCCGGCGTGTGGGTCTGGATGTGATACAGGTCCACAACATAGTCTGGCGAAAGGATATCGTTGAATTTCGTCTGGGCCAATCCCAGTACTTCTAATAGAACACGAGTCTTGCCGATTCCCCCATTGCCTGTCAAAAACAAGATATGGGGTCTCGACGTCTGTTGAGCCAGTTGGTCATTGATTTTCCTCATCAGGCCGTCACGACCGACCATTGCCGGCAGTTGATGCGCACCCTCTGGATCGCCAGCGAAATGGCTGTATTCCATAGAATCCCCTCGGTGTAAGTATGGTTTGTTTCTGAATGGAATCTATACTGTCTGAATATCTGCATCCACAGACGAATGCTCGTTGTTCAGTGCTTGTCGATGATGCTCAGCGATTCTCTGATAATAGTCTCGGTGATCTCGGAATTGGGCGGCATATTCTTCATACATCCCGGCCGCTTCTTCATGCAAGCGTGTCCACAACTTGGGCTGCTCGTCATACAAGTATTGGGCTGCAACCAGGCGAATGGCCCTATCCACCTGTAGTCCTGCTGATTCCCGATCCCATTTAAGAAGTTGTTGCTTAGTGAGCAGATCTTCTAATGCTTCGACGTCCTCCTCTGTAATCTCTTTCTCCGAGTAGGCGCTTAGCATTTTTTGTATCTCTTCTTCCCGAAACCCGTGCTTTAGCAGACAGAGGGCTTCGATCCCTTCTCGCGCCCGCTGTCGATCCTGTGGGTTGGCAAAAACATCCAGCATCCAGTTCAGGGTTGCACTCAGGCTGACCTTTGTAGCTCCCCCCGATTGTAACGATATGTCCCGAACAACCCCAGGAATTCCATGGCTCTTCTTCATCACCTGCTCAAGAGATATCTGATTGTCCGAATTTCGTCGAGACAGCATCGACAGCACATCTTGTTCACAGAAAGGTTTCAGAACCCAATGAATAACATCGATTCGCAACCGGGGGGCAGCCCAAACGGGGAAAGGTGGACGTCCAGTCATCACAATCAGCACATTTGGGAAGCTGGCAACTGAGGCCAACAACGCCCGCTCCAGTATATCAGTGAAGGAAGACGACAGTTCCGAGACCGAATCCAGGATAAAAGCGTACAACTGTCGGCCCGTACTCTCCCTTTCGGCCTCGCGGCGAATCGGTGCTACCAGTTCAGCTGCACGTTCGGCCAGATTGGCATCGATGGTGTGGCGGGCTTCCAGTTTTATACAACTGTCGAGAAGAATATCGGCTGCAAAAGCGCTTGTCATCCCCTGATTCAAGTCTGTTCGCTCCGGTTTTGTCTGCCAGGTATGGAGATACCATCCCTGATTTTCAGGGTCTTCTTCCAGTGAACTATCAAAAGCAAAGTAGAGACTCTTTACATTGAGCTTTGGAAATATCGTTCTGTGTAAATGTTGGGCAAGCCAACTCTTGCCTTGTCCACGCGCACCGTCAAAGGAGATTGTCCGTTCCGGCGCGTCTCCACCCGAGCGCAATCGTCCTACCAATTCCTTTACAATTCGAATTTCATCCTTGCGGTTGACAAACCAGTCGGGATCGTAATGATCAGGATTGTGTAAAACAGACGGGTTAGCCATTAATACGCCCCCATTGCCATTTCGAGCGGCAACCACGGAATGCGACGTCAATCTCTCTCTTGTTTGTGCAAACATATATTGTCCTACGTTCTCGTCTAGCTGGAAAGGAATTCACTATAGCTCAATCGAACATATCGTGAACGGTCCGGCGGGTCTTCACAAGTTCAATCGGTGCTGCTTTTCGCTCTATCGTACAATCAGGCGGTCACGATGAAAGTGAGCGCGACGCTGATACTAAATCCTCCTCAATGATGCGTCCAGAGGTTGGATAGGTGCGCATCGTCCACTGTGCCAACACTTGCCGGGTATAACGCAACAGCCGACGGGGCCAGGGCTTGCTTTCCATTCGACGGACAAGTTCCTCCTCAATGGCGCGCAAACCTGGTCCACAATGGGCATCCAGGCTCCCAATGCGCCCCTGGCTGGCATATTCGATCCGCTTGTGGAGCATTTCGGCCAGGAGTTCTGGTGTCCACTCCAAACGGGATCGTAAGACCGAAACAGGCGGGCAGATGTCATCCTCAATAAGGGAGCACATCTCGTCGGCCAGAAATGCTTTGACATAGACACGGTGGGCAGCCAGTTCGTCCACCCTATCAATAAAGGGGTGTAGCCACTTCTCGGCCAATCGCGGTCTGTGAAATGTAGTTGGAAAGCCGTCGATCCCATCCAGAAGCAGAAAAATGGAGCCAAACCCCAACCTGTGCAGGACGATTTCGTGTAAGGTCTGCCATAATTCCTGAGGACGGCCCAGCCGGGGATGACGGGGCGACGAATGCAGACGATGGCAGAAGTATCCCAATTGAGACGGATCGGGCTTGTCCGGTAGCTGATACGTCAGATCGAAACGGTTGACCAGAGGGATGGGATCCAAATGGTCTGAAAGAATGCGCCAGTAACGGGCATAGGGGCCAGGAAGCAAGGCCTGCCAGAGAGCGATCAATTCCTCGCCATCAGCATATTCCAGAGCAAGAAAGCGCTCCGGGCGATAACTGAGTCCCAACAGGAGAGAGACCGCTGTAGAGCGTCCCAGATACGACCAGAACGCATCATCAGTCAGTCCATCTTCCACATCCTTGCGTTGAGGAATGCAAGTGACTGGCAGCGGATGGATGCCCGCTAACCCGGCCCAACAGGAGCGCAGTACGTGAAGACGCATAGCAGTCTTCCCGCCGCCGGCCGGCGCATAGATCAGCGCCGGCTGTTCAGCCCGGGCAATACGGGATTGGGCTAACCCAACCACATAATGACCCAGATGCGGGTCGGAGGATGCCTCTAAATGTTGAAAGGGATCGATGAAAAAGCCGAGGCGTTGCAGTAGAAATCGGTTTTGTTTGGAGGACAGCTCCTGTGTCATCGTTGACATACTGTCCATAGCTGGGAGCATATGCACCCTGATTCCATATGGTTTGGAGGTCCCCGTTTGCGATGTAGTAGTTGTTGTAGGGGGGATTGTCAGTGTACCCAATTGTCTCTATAACGACAAAGAATACTATAGTTATTTAGACACGTTTTTCCTCACATCGCTCAGGCAACTATCCCACACAAGTCTCGCGTTAATCTTACATGTCTGACTGGTAAGCCGATCAGAACCGCGTAAACCTTTTTCACAGTGCGTTGCGCAGTTCTACCCCTTTCCCGCGCACGGTAACCACATAGACAGGCTTTCGGTGGTTTGGCTCAATCGCCTGCCGGAGACGAGAGAGGGTCGTGTCATACCAGCTACGCCAACTGGATGGGGGCTGCCATCCAGAGTCATTCTCTGTAGCCGGAATTTTCTCCAACTTGCGGTAGGCTCGATAATAAAGCTCTTTTGCCGAACACTTGCGTTCAGGGTGCTGATAAAGATAGCTCAGCAGTTCGTATGCGCTGGGCTGCACATTCTCGATTTGGCGAAAACCCACGTAGACCCGCTGTTGGCGCAGGTCCATGCGTAGAGGCGGGATACTACCGCGCTGTGTCGATTCCCACTCCTTCTCGCTCAGTGTACGATTTCCTTTGCCTAGATAGATATCCACAACCGGGCGCAGAAGACTGAGCCATCCTCGTGGAGTCCCTCCACCCTGTTCCACCAATCGCTCCAGAATCAATTCCTGAGTATAGAGATCGCTTAATAGGACAGCCTTTTGTCCAGTTGCCAGCGCCACACGCTTCGCCGCGATCTGCTGAAGCTGTTCCTGGCGCCACGCCAGCCGAAGTACCCGCAACCGATCGCGCAGAACACCGCCGCAACTCATTAACATTAACTCCAGAGATGATGGCGAGAAAATTTTGATGGAAAAACGGGGTATCTCAAAGAGTTCCAGGGTTGAGAGGAGATTGTCCAACCCATCTACCTGCTCCTGGACCTCTGAAGTGAGCCAGCTTTCCAACCCATCTACCAGAAGCCAGAGACCGCTCCACCCCAGCCGTTGCACCAGATCGGCCAACTCTGCAATGACCATCCGATCTGGGCTTTCCGGCGTCAACGCTGGCTCAAAGTCGTCGTTCAACAATCTGCGAAGAACGTCAATTCCTTCGGAATCTAGCGTTTCTTCCAGCCGCGCGCCAAAGCGCCGGCGATTGCCTGTCAGGTGGGTTTGGGCAAACCAGGCGGCTGTCTCCTGCACCCAATCCGGCGCGGCAAGAAATGCAGAGGGTCGGCGGGGTATCTGTTGCAGAAGTGCGCGGGCAATCTGATCGTAGATCAGGTTCATTGTGGCAAAGTAGAGATCGGCTTTGCCTCGTCCTGCGCCCATCAGAGAGGGCTGCCATTCCACCACCAGGGGGCCGTTGGGATCTGCATTGGAGAGGTGTAGAAGCTGCTTGCATAGGGCTGTCCGCCCTGATCCCGGCGCGCCAAAGAGCAGTGTTGATCGATAGCTTAACAGGGCAGGGTAGTTGTCCGGCTCCACAAAGATATCGGATAACCACTGGGTCTCATATTCGGCGCGAAGGTGCTCAAAAATCCTACCGCTCGAAGTCATTCTTGCGACCACTCTTCCAGAACAGAATATATTTCATCGGGGGAGATATCTCGCTCGGGAGCGTCCCTTCTAGCATGTTGACGAATGATTCGATTCCCAATAGATAGAAGGTTATCAAGTGAACCCTTGGCTGCCTCCGCTACTAGCCTATCCATGGCTGGGCTGTCTTGGGGGAAAAGTAGGCCAAAATCCGCATCCTTGCGCTTAGCGACCTTTTCGATTCGCCGGTTCAACACTATTCTTAACGTCTCCGTGCTCCAGATAAGCCTATAGCGAAGGCGTATTCCATGTCGTACTTCTGCAGACTGTCTGGTAAAAAACTTGACGAAGCTTTGATGAATATCGTTTCTTAGCGAAGCCCATAATTGCAGAAACATTTGCTCTACATCAGATACAACTACTGCATCTGATGTATACGAATTCCCAAGGATAATCAGATAGACGTTATCCAGCTCAGGAGGACGTAACTTAAGCCAAGAAATGACCTTTCCTCTTCCTGGCGATATTTCCTTCAGTGTCGAAGTCGTCGTTTCGATGTGCCACGTGAGCCAATTAAAGTGATTCTGATCGTCAGTCCTTTTTTGACTTTCTTGATCCCATAGATGATCATTTCGCGCATGCTCTAGCTCTGTGCAAAGGTGTTGCGCAGAGCCCGCTTCCCAGTATAGAAGCTCGATCAACAGTTTTTGGTCGACCTCATCCAATTCTTGAAAGGTCAAAGGGTTCACTGCAAGAAACTTAACCCAGGCTACTGCACAGCTAGCAGCCAAGCTTAGCATCTGTTTTGAATGGGTTTGGGGGCTGAGTATATGTTGAATCGGGAACGCACGAAGCAGACGCCCCTCCATCTCAGGTCCTAAATAAAAGTGTAAATATTTTGTCCATCTTGAGACATCATTGGCTGTCGGAACTTCGACAATTACGTCATCTGGTTCTACTATCTTTTTCCATTGTTGCAACATTTCAGCCGACGATACTAAGTCATCCCGAATTTCGGAGTCGCTGTTCAGAAATGGATCATCTTTAAGCTTTACCTTTTGAAACCAATCCGATAGCTTGGGATCAATAGGTCCTCGCGTCTTTTGATAGTAGCTTCGCGGCCAGATATAAGTGTGTGATGAATGCAATGACACCTCAATGTCGCTTAACAAAGAATGCCGAAAGAGGGACATTGTGGATGTCGAAACTGGATCAGTATTGAGTATGGATGCTAATTCGAGTCGTAACTGCTTGTTTATGTCGATCAAATAGCGGATGGCGTAGGCTATAAAGTCCCTTGTGTCTGCACTATAAATTCTGTAAAGTGCCATTAACTCTGCAATCGTCACTGACGGAGGATTATCCTGTAGCTTTCGATGGATATCCACAATTTCTGGATAGAATGCAGTTCCCAATTGATTTGAGAGTTCTTGTGCCCGTGCAAAAGCGTCCAGTATGCGCGAATCTGGCCATTCAGAAAGAGGAATAGGCTTGGACAGTTCTACAAGCTCACGACCGGCCATTCTTATCAAGAACCGCCAATCGCCCGCTCGTTGTGAAAGTGACTTACATTCTTGTCTAAGTATCTCTTTCTGAAACTCTCCAAACAGTCCCTCTTGAGTGAGTTGTATGCCGGTGAATGTTATGAGTTCAATACAACGCAAATAGTCACCTATATCCCGGGGATTCAGACTACACAGCATTTGGCGTAAATCATTATATGCCCTGACGCTGGCCGCTTGTTGCTGCATTTCAAGTTTCTGTGCTGCCAATCCAGAGCTTCTCGCACTGACATGAACATTTTCCAGAAAGACTTCTATCTCATTCGCAGCAAATGGCCCTTTGATTGGTGTTGACTTCCCTGCTGAGTGCCAGGCAATTGGAAAGTTATCAGCATTTTTGAAGTCGAGGTTAGGGTGCTGTAAATCTCTGGTCCGGAGGGGAACAATCCTTGATGTATACTGAATCAAGTCATTGAGGTAGACATAACCATCACCTTTTGAAACTTCTGTTCCACATAATGCCTCAATGAGTGCGAGCGTGAAGGCACTGCATGGTCTTCCACCATATGAGACCTCATTCTCTCGAGAGGATGTCAATACCACTGTCCCCTTCCCGCTGGCTAATAAGGTCGCCACTTCTTGGGGACGGTGTATTTGTTGGATTCCCGGCTCTTTGATGATTCCCCCCGAATGACAGCAATCAAAGATGAGCAATAGTTTCCGGATGTTGATTGAAAATATCTTAAGAGCCAATTCTTGACCACTTATCCAAGTCTGGGCGATATTCTCTAACTCATATCCGAATGGCATCAAGCCACACAAGCTTCCCCCACTCTGTGATATCTGATAGCCATGACCAGAGAAGTAAAATAATACGGTATCGTCAGGCTGCGCGACTGCTCGTATATTGTCCAATTCACTTAATATTCTCGTGCGCGTAGCATCGTGGCCAGTCAACAAAGTCACTTGCGAGCTGGGATACATACACCGCTGCTCATCCACTAGAATATCTCGAATGGCATTGGCATCCTGGATTGTATCTGGCAAATCACCGCCGACCCCGATAACGAGTGCGCGGCCATGGGTGAATGCTGACATTATCCCTCCAGAAAGAATTGTTGTGGATCAAGGACTCAATACCGTCTTGTATTGAATGTCAGTAGCCTTTGAAACAAGTCAAGTTGACAATAACGACAAGACAGAAACTCGGTATCGATATCAGTATCTTTCGAAAAATCGACATGATTCAAAAGTGGTCGAATCATCTTTACAAATTCGGTGCGTCAATGGCGGGTGATTTTGCCTACTCACTCCTGTGGGCCGCCAGTAAATGCGCTGAGAATTTGTAAAGCAGAATTTGCCGAAAATGAACCATGCCGAAAAATCTAAATGACACGACTTTCATCCGCTGTCAATTTTTGGTTTGTAAAAAGAAATGTTGCGTATTTATGCTGGAATCTGCTACACAGCAGATTCATCCACTATCAGTTCTGGCTGCAAATGAGTACGATATAGGGCATGTCTACGCGTTCACCACCAAAATAAGTTGCCAGAGCAGGAAATCCTGTCTCAATGAAACCCCATCTGCCTGGGTTGACTGTATGAATCGACATTTGCTCCGATTTGCGTAAGGTTAGGATTCTCAAATTGTCGGCATAAGCCAGCAGACAGATGATGGAGTCGACTTCGAAAGCCAGAATCCGAACATGAAAATGCCAACTGGGACGCGACCAAGAGAGTTTCTCGATTGCAGACCCTCTGCGTAAGGGGGTTCCTTCCCCAGCGGTAGATGAAATTGGCTTGAAACCTACCCCAGTTTGTCATCAATGGCGTTCAGATAGCCGCTCTTGAGTCGTCTATTTCAGATGCCTTCAGGCTTCTGTAGTTTATTTTTTGCCTTTTCACCTGATAGTGAATGAATGACACGACTCTTGCTTTCGGAAGTATAGCACCTCGTAGTGAGGCGTTCAAGTCAGTGAGAAATTACGGGTATAGTTCACTTTTGTCGGATAGTTTTCCGTATGTAGGTTTTTGAGCTTCGCTCCTCCCAAGAATGGGTTGAAATCTGGTAGGGAAAGCGCTTGTCTTCTCTTTTTCCGACGAATGTGAATTATACGCTGAAGTTACCTTAAGGCTGTTCCGAAAAATTAATGACCTCGTTCTGGGCTGTAACAGGAAGGTTCCAGTCGAGTGCCAAGTGAAAACGTGGATACTTATTTCTTCGGAACAGCCTAACAGGCAGAAGCGCTGGGGCCAGATTTTAGAATTCTGCCCTCTCCCCCCCCCTCGCCAGACCACCCGCCCATCACACACCGTCAAATCCACCGTCATCTCCCCCGCCTCCGCGGCGGGTGTGGCGAAAATATCCCTCAACAGCAACGCCAGATCGGCCAGGAAGCCGACGCGCAGCATCCCTTTGCGATCTTCCTGGAACTCGGCCCAGGCCGCGTCCCGGGTGTAGCCGACGAGCAGATTCTCCAGGGTCTGCCGCTGCTCCGGGTCGCCGGGACGCCAGGGCTGGCGGTTAAGTCCGTTGGCAATGCCCAGCAGCGGGTTGTTGCTCACCACCGGCCAGTCGCTGCCATAGACTTGGCGCGCCGACCCGGCGCAGGGTCTCCCAGGCGAAGCTGAGTGGGTAGCGCTCCTCCCCGGCCCGCTGCCCCAGACATCCGAGCTGCCCGTGTGTTGGGGCGCGTGGAGGGGCTGCATCGCCGCAATCACCCCCAACTCGGCAAAACGGGGAATTACGCCTACGCCTTCACCAGCGCTTCGGCATACAATCCCTGATAGCCCCGCCGCCGCTCACTCTCGCTCAGCCCCGTGTTGACCTCCGCATCGTACTTCCCGGCCAGCAGATCCCGGTAGAAGCTGTAATTCACCCCCACTACCTTCTCGTCGTCGGGGAAGCGGTGATAGTTGTCCTTGCTCATCCGGCTCTTGCCCTCGGCAATGATCTGGTTGCCCAGGGCCGAGCCGGGGTAGGGCGCATAAAAGGAGATGGAAGGAAAGACCCGCTTCATCCGTTTGATCATCCGCATTGTCTTGAAGGCGTCATCCGGCTGCTCGCCGGGGATACCCAGCATAATATTCGACCAGAATTTGGGCGGTTCTTTACCCTCGGCGGCCATCTGATCGCCAATGCGGTTGAGCAGGTCGATGGCGAAGTAGTTATCCTCTTCGTTGCACTCCTTATTCAGCAGGCGCAGAATACGGTTACTGCCCGACTCGAAGCCAATCGAAATCAGATTCCAGTTGGTCTCCCGGATCAGCGCCTCGAAGAGGTCCGGCCACTGGCGCACAGTGTCGGCCCGGCCCGCGGCCCAGTAGGGCCAGACTTTGTTGGCCCGGCGCGGATATTTTTCGATCCACTCCTTGAGCCAGGTGGGGTTCTGAAAAAACATCGAGTCGTGGATGACAATCGACCCGACCCCATATTTTTCATCCAGCGCGTTCAGATCGTCGATGACCATATCCACCGGACGGCGACCCATATTGGGAATGTAGGAGGCTTCGTTGCAGAAGACACACTGCCAGGGACAGACCCGGCTGGTAATAATCGTGGCTACAGGGGGCGGACCCCAGCCACATTCCGGCTCCATCGGCCAGTTGAACCTGCGGCTGAGTTTCCAATTGGCCGGTTTGGGCCACAGTTCCCGGTTGATGGCGGGCCAGTCGGCCATAGACTTGGCTCCCTGTCCCCGGAAGAGGCGGGGATAGTTGTCCGGGTTGCGCACCAGATCGACGATTGTCTCTTCGCCCGGCCCCTGACAGATTTTGTCAAACTCCGGCACTTCCATCATCTCGTCCGGCGCGACGGTCGCGTGCATCCCCCCTGCTATCACCAGCCCGTTCGGATTCACCTGTTTGAAAACCTGGGCCGCTTTCAGCCCCGCGGGGAAGGTGTAGCTGCGCACGTTCATCAGGGCCATGCGGTAGCCGACAAGCTGCTTTGCCAACTGCTCCCAGCTGGTTACAGCCCGGGTGGAGAGAATATCGGTCTGGATGCCGTTCTCGTGCAGAATCGTACGCAACAGACCCAGGCCGTGATCCTGCCACTGCTCGTGAGGTCCGTTGGGGTGGACCAGATCGCCCAGATCGCCCAGGTCGATCCACACAATATCACTGGTACGTTTTTTGCTCCAGGGCCAGAGAAAGTTCATTTCAGTTCATTCTCCTCAATTTCGAGGGACAAGGGATCGGGGACTGGGGATCGGGAATTGCCCGATGCCCAATCTCCAATCCCTACTCCCCAAATACATCCAACGCCACCTTCGCCACCGTTGGAGGGTGGAGAAGCATATTTGCGTAATTTGCATTTGCCATGGGGCAGGCACACTCTTTGCGCTTGATACTGCCCCGCAACTCCTCCATCGCCGCGCTGCGCCAGATGGGGGTAATGTCGTAATTGTGTTCCCGCAGATTGCCCACCGGCTCGGCCCGGATGCAGCAACTCCACAGGTCGCCGTTGGGCGCGATGTGGGCGCTGGCCCAGCCGGCATAGCAGGGGATAATCTGATCCCGCTCGTGCAGCACCCGCTTCGCCATCTGATAATACTGGGCACGAAAAGCCTGGGTAAATTTGGCGATGCCTTTGGCAGGGGTCTGGCGGGCCTGCTGGCTGAGAAAGTCGGCGATCTCGTCGTAGTCCTCCGGGCGGGGGGTGATACCCCAGCCCATCGTGTCCAGTTCCACCCGCTCCTCGGCCACTTCGGTAATGTAGCTGTCCGGCTCCAGAAACTTCAGCCCCTCCTGAATGGCCCGGAAGCGGTGGGCGTTGAAGCGGCTGATAACCGTATGTACCGTCAGCACCAGATTGCTGTGTTGCTTCTGGAGTTCCTTCAACCGCCGCCAGGTCTCCATCGACAGGTCCCAGTTGCCCTCCACCCCCCGGATGTCGTCGTGCTCGTCGCCGATGCCGTCCAGACTCAGGTTGATGCCGATGCTGCTGGTGGGGCACTCGAGGCACATACGCTCGGTCATCGCCAGCACCCGCTCGGTGAGCATCCCGTTGGTGGGAATCGTAATCACTTCGGGCTTGCAGTGGCGGTAGGCGCTGATGACCATTTCGTCCAGGTCTTTGCGCAGAAAGGGTTCGCCGCCGGTGAAGGTGATGTAAAAGGGGCTGGTTCCCAGATGCTGGAAAACTTTGTCCCACTCCTCCACAGTCATATCGTCGTTGGGCTTGCGCCAGACATCGCAGGTGCGGCATTTGCTGTTGCAGCGGTAGCTGATGCTGACCACAACGGAAAAAGGCTTGACCGCGGGCCAGCCAAATTTGCGAAAGGCCCAGTAGAGGGGGAGTTTGGGGATGAGGCCGATCATTGAAGAGGCTCCGATGGCGTACTTTGATTAGGTGGGCTTGCCGTTTCCATCGCCTCTTCTTGCGCAGCCCTGACCACTTGTCTGTCATCGCTTACAAACACAATTTCAAAATTGCCCAGATATTCCGCTGTCGCGGCCGATGCGACTTGTAACGCGTCGTATCCCTTGACAATCTGCTGTAAAGCAATTTGGGCGGCCCGATCCAACACTTCTGCGTTTAGGGCTATTGTCAAGAATAGATTGTCGTGAAGGTCCTCCTGAAACTTCTCATAGGACGTTTGCATTCGTTTTCGGCCAATGCGCTTCTCCCGATGGATCCGCGCCAGCGCAGCAGCTACTTCCACAATTGCGATTTCGCTAATTATGCAGAGAGTATTCGGATCATCGACAAGCGCACGTACCCAATCCGAGCCAGATTCTTCCACATAGTATTTGATAATGATATTGCTATCCAGAAAATAGGCTGGCACGGAATCACCTACGGTTGGCTGAGATGGCGGAAGACGCTGGAGAACCCTTAAATTTCACCAAACGCGTCTCGTCAATAAATCGCTGTTTTTCTGCCGCCGATAATTTTCGCCATTGTCGCGCAGATAGAGTGTCCCACTCTTTTGGATTGCGCGCGATCCCGCTGCGAACCAAGCGTTTCACCATTTCGGCGCGCGAAAGCCCCTCATCCAATCGTATACGGCCACGAATGACCGCCCTGGATGCGGGCGAGTCGGGAAAGTACATCTCAGCCACTTCTTTCAGGTGCTGTTCCTTCTCGTCTTCCGGTAAATCTTCCCACTCTCGTGCCTCAGGCAAATCCAATTCGCTTGGCTCGCGCACAAGACCAACTTCCATCAGCCGCCGCACAATTTCTTCTTTTGACGGTTCCGGTAACAGTTCCGCCGGTTTGTATCCAAGTGCCTTTTCCAATGCAGAAACGACCACTTCCTGGACTGGGCGGTCATCACCAACTAATTGCGCCATCAGTTCATCGGGCACTTCGATTGTCAGTGTAGTCATCGGGAATCTCCCTATGCGGCTATCGCCAACGGTTCGGGAAAGATAATCGACACAACCGGCTTGGGTAACGTGTGCGACTCCGCCCAGTGAAAGAGCGGCTGCACCAAATCTTCGACCTGCTGGGCCACATCCCAATCCAATACCGCGTTGCCGCAATTGGGACATACACTCTCTGCCGGTATTCCAGTGACTGTTACCACAACGCCTCCACGCCGGTAGACTTGGGTAGCGACGTCGCTCTTTTCAAAGGTTTCTCCACAAACTAAACATTCCATTGTCACTTACCTCGCCTTCGACGTTTGTCAGCGATCCATTTGCGAGTGTCGGGTATGTACGCCGTTATGATTACGCCTTCAGTTTTGGTGGATACTCTGTCCCTCAAAATATAACGGCCCGCCCGCTACCAGCGCAGGCGGGCCGTCATCAAAACGATTTTCAGATATACACAGTCTACGCCAGAACCGCCTTTTTCGTCGAACCGCCGATGGCATCTTCGGCCAGCGCGTGCTGGTCTTTGTTGCCGACAAAGAAGCGGCGCATCTGGGCAAAGGTGTTGGGCAGATTCGTCCAGTTTTCCTTCATCGTCATCTTTTCCCACACCCGTTCGGGCCGGTAGAGATAGAAGCGCCGATAGGCTTCCCGCCACTTCTTCAGCACCAGATCCGAGTCGTAGTTCTCGTTCATTTTGAAGCGGGCCTTCTGCTCGTGGATGGCGTAGTCGCCCCAGTTGTCGGCGAAAATCTCCCCGCCCTCTACGATCATATCGTACATCGCCGTGCCGGGGAAAGGCGCAGCCAGCAGGAAATTCGCCAGCTTCGGGTCCAGTTCCAGGGCCAGTTGGATGGTCTTTTCCATCGTCTCTTCGTTGTCGCCGGGCATCCCAAAGATGAAGAAACCCATTGTCTGCAAGCCCGCGGCTTTGGCATTTTTGAAGGCTTCCCGCACCATATCCACGGTCTGTCCCTTGCGAATGACATTGCGCAGCATCTGCTCGTCGCCATTTTCCACGCCGAAACCGACGCGCAGACAGCCCGCCGCCTTCATCAACTGGAAGAGTTCCAGGTCCGAGTGGTTGACTTTCATGCCGTGGACCGTCACCCAGGGTACGTGGTTCAGCCCCTCTTCCACCAGACGGCGGCAGAGTTCTTTGGCCCGGGGCAGCTTCAGATTCCAGATGTCGTCGGTGACGCCGATTTCCGTGGCGCCCAGCCCGTTGACCAGCCACTTCCACTCCTGGATGACACTCTCCACCGAACGGGCGCGCCAGGTGTCGCCTGTGACCGGCTTGGAGCAGAAGGTGCATTTGTAGGGGCAGCCCCGGCTGGTCAAAATTGTAAAGCTGCGGGCTTGGGTATCCAGGCCATCGGTCAAGGGCTGGAGATTGGTGTAGCGGTCAATTTTGAAGAGGTCGTGGGCCGGAAAGGGCAGGGTGTCCAGGTCCGGGATCATCGGGCTTTCCGGGCTGACGATAAATTCGTCGCCCCGTTTGAAGTGAATGCCCGGAATCACCCCCGGCTCTTTGCCCGCTTCCAGGGTGTTGACCAGTTCCAGAAAGCTGTACTCGGCCTCGCCTTTGAAGGCGTAGTCCACATAGGCGTCGTGGGGCGGCTGGAAGGATTCTTCGGGCAGAATTGTCAGATGGGGGCCGCCCAGGACAGTCGTCAGTCCCCGGCGCTTGCAGATTTCCGCCATCTCCCAGGCATCCTGAATCAGCGGCGTCGTGGCGGTGATGCCGATGAGCTGATACGGGCGGCCCTGCTCCTCGGCCAGGTCCAAATAGTATTCCACTGTCACATCTTCGATGGCCGCGTCATAGATGATGACGTCGTGGCCGCCTTCGCGCAGGACAGCCGCCAGATAGCCCAGCCCCAGCGGGATGTGCTTGCGCGCACTCCAGACTTTGGCCTCCGGGCTGGCTAGAATGAGTCGCATTAAATCGCTCCCTCGGCTTCCATCTGCTTGCGCAACCCCGTCTTTTCCTTGCTGGGCAGGAAGGTGCGCAGAGCAATGCGCACGTTGCGGGGCAGATTGAACCAGAAATCTTTGGTCTTCAGGCGGCGCATAATCGGGGAAGGGCGCAGGTAATACTGGCGGTAGGCCTTGCGATACATCTCTTCCACCAACTCAGCGGTCATATCGCCCAGTTCGTAGCGGGCCTGTTGATCGAAAAAGACGTAATCTTCCCAATCGTTGATCAGGAAGCGGCCCTGGCGCTTTACAATCTCATAGACTTTTGTGCCAGGATAGGGCGTCATCATCGAGAAGTTGGCGATGATCGGGTCCAGTTCGATGGCAAAATCAATCGTCTTTTGCATTGTCTCCCGGGTTTCGCCGGGCAGTCCGATAATCATAAAAGCAATCGTTTCCAGATCGATGGCTTTGGCATTTTTGAAAGCCTGGCGGATGGTGTCGTGATCGACCTTTTTGTCGATAGTCAACAGAATTTCGGGGTCACCCGTTTCCACGCCAAAGGCCACCCGGTGCAGACCCGCCTGCTTGAGCAGTGTCAACAGTTCCAAACTGGCCAGATTGGCCCGGATGCCGTTGACAAAAATCCAGGGCACGTGATTGAGCTTGTTTTCGATGAGCAGATGGGCCAACTCTTCCAGCCGCTTGACCCGGATATTGGCGCTGTCGTCCAGAACGCCGATCTCTTGCGCGCCCAAATCCTCCACCAGATGCCGCCATTCCAGCAGTACATTTTCCGGGCTGCGGCTGCGCCACTTGATGGGCATAATCGACTGGGAACAGAAGGTGCAGCGGTAGGGGCAGCCCCGGCTGGTCATAATGCTGAAGCTACGCCCCCCGTCCACGTGATCCGTGGCAGGCTGAAGATTTGTATATTTGTCCATCGAAAAAAGATGATAGGCGGGCCAGGGCAGGCTGTCCAGATCGGCGATGGGGGTGCGGTCCGGGTTGTTGTGGATCTGCCCGTCGGTGGTTTTGTAGGTCAGCCCCTCGCAGTCCACAAAAATTTCATTCTCCGGGTGCAAAAAGGCTTCCGTACTGTATTCCGGCTGATCCTTCAGAAACGTTTCCAGCCGGTTGCTTATCTCGATCCAGGCTTCCTCCCCCTCGCCGCGCACGACAATATCCACATAGGGCTTCTCGCAGCTCTCTTCGGGCAGCACAGAAACGTGGGGTCCGCCCAACACAATCGGGCAATCGTAGACTTCTTTGATGTCCCTGGCCGTGCGCCAGGCCTGCTTCACCTGGGGCGTGTTGGCGGTGATGCCCACCAGATGGGGACGGAATTCCTGAACAAACTCGGCCACGGATCTGCGTTCCACATCCGAGTCGAAAACGATCACTTCGTCCCCCCGCCTCTCGCTGACCGCGGCCAGATAGGCCAAGCCCAGATGGGGTGAGGTGCGGGTGTCGATGGGCAGACGAAAGCGCGGATTGATGAGGGCTATACGCACGGCTGTCTCCTCCTGTGCAGAAGAATAGATACGCTGGAAAGTAACTGCTCACCCCCACCCAACCTTCCCCACAGTGGGGGAGGAGTCGATCCATTTCCCTCCCTGGAATGGGGAGAGATAGGGTGGGGTGGCTGAACAGTTATCTGGAAACTATGTTTTTCGACATTCCAGAAGTCCGACTTTTTCGGAAAAAGTCGGACTTCATGCTCTTGCAAGAAACTTTGTTGACAGTGCAACAAATGCGGATCGAGCAGTTTAAACAGATGCCCGCCAAACAATAATAGCCGTCAGTGTAACACAGCGGGCAGCAGCACCAAAATTATTCTAAGACTTTTGATAAAAATTAGCTGGTCCATTTTCAGACAATTCACCTACGTAAGGAAGAAAACGATACCTGCACAAAGGGGGCAGAGAGCTTGTGTTCATTTTGCCATCGAATAAATTTTGCCATTACATTAAAAGTGGCCCTCTGCATAGGAGAAATTAATACTTTGCAAACGAAAAACATAGAAACCTGTGCTACACTGATGCGTAGGGTTTGATGGTAGAATACGCTGACGGATCTTCTGCAAAAGCTGAAGTCAGGCGTCTGGAAGCCGTCTATGTTATATACTCGACACGGGCATAAACCGACATTTTGTCATCTTGTCAAGTATATCTTTCCATTTGGGAGGTAGGCAATGTTCGGTGGTTATGGATTGTATATCCTTATCAGTCTGCCCGCGCTGCTGCTGGGGCTGTGGGCACAGGCAAAAGTCAAATCCGCCTTTAAGAAATATTCCCGTGTGCGCACGGAGCGGGGACTGGCCGGGGCACAGGTAGCCCGTATGATTCTGGATAGCAATGGTCTGCACAGCGTTGGGGTGGAAGAGGTAAATGGCTTTCTGAGCGATCATTACGATCCGCGCAGCAAAACCCTGCGACTCAGCCCGGATGTCTATCGCAGCTCCAGCCTGGCCGCGGTGGGCGTAGCCGCGCACGAAGCGGGCCACGCCCTTCAGGATCAACAGGGCTATGCTGCGTTGAGTCTGCGCAGCGCGATGGTGCCCAGCGTGCAGATCGGCAGTTGGCTCGGCCCGATTATCTTCTTTGTAGGTCTATTTCTGAATAATGCGCTGGGTCAATCCCTGGCCTGGGTTGGGTTGATTCTCTTTGGCGCAACCGCACTCTTTACAGTCGTCACCCTGCCGGTCGAGTTTGACGCCAGCAAGCGGGCCAAAGCGATTCTGGTTGACAGGGGCGTTGTCACCACAACGGAACTCCAGGGCGTGAGTGCGGTGCTCGATGCGGCGGCCCTGACGTACGTAGCCGCGGCCCTGCAGGCCATCAGCACACTGCTCTATTACGCCTTTATTCTGATGGGGCGGCGGGACTGACAGGAGGTAAGGCGTGAGATGTAAGACGTAAGGTGGCAAAGCCACGATTTGTGTGGGGAAACGTAAAGACGTGAAACGTGAGGTAGATTTAAAATGTTCAATCGCACACCTTTTTTTATCCACATCAACCGCTACGGCCAGCGCTTTAGTCAACGGGCTGGCGGCGCGGCTGGCTGGCTGCTGATGGGGCCGGGGTTGGCTTTGGCCGGGATGGGCCTGGCAATCCTTCTTTGGCCCGAGCTGTTGGCCTATCTGGTGGCCGGGCTGCTTCTCTTTGCCGGGTTGACCCTGACCGCCTGGGGCTGGCAGATGTCACAAGTCCAGAAGCGAATGGCCGATCAGCTACGCAACAGGTATAATGGGGACTATTACGAAGATCCGCGGTTCTGATACTGCTGGCTAGTACCTGTTCAGCCACCCCACTCTACCTCTCCCCATTCCAGGGAGGGAACTGGATCGACTCCTCCCCCCACAGTGGGGGAGGTTGGGTGGGGGTGAGCAGTGACGCTGGCTAACAGCCGTTTGCACAGGAAGGAAGGGACAACTCTATGATTGAAGGGGAAAAGAAGGGCAACCGAAGTATCTGGCTGATTGTGGGCGGCATTGGCACCCTCGTCATCTTCTCGTTTTGCGCGCTCTTTGTGGTGGCCGGCCTCTTTTTGGTCAGTTCACCCAACAGCAGCATACAGAGCAGCGAGGCTGCCCCCTTGCGTGCCCCGCTGGTGCAACAGGTGGCAACGCCCCCATCGCCCGTCCAGCCGGTGGTGATCGGCCAGGACGCCACCGACTACGAAACGGCTGTGCTGATTGCCATCTACGAAAAAGTTGGCCCTTCGGTTGTCAATGTAGATGTGCTCAGCTTTCAGCGCAATATGCCCCAACAACTATTCCCGGAGCCAGGGCAGATTGACCCGGAGACACTGATTCCCCAGGGCCAGGGGTCGGGCTTTGTCTGGGATACGGACGGTCACATTGTCACCAACGCACACGTCGTAGACACCGCCGATCAGGTGCAGATCACCTTCCCGGATGGCACCGTGACCCTGGCAGAGGTGATCGGGATGGACCGGCACAGCGATCTGGCCGTGCTGGAGATCGACCCTGTGGGGTACAACCTGATTCCTGTGGCCCGGGGCGATCTGGACCAGATGAAAGTGGGTATGCGGGTTGCCGCGATTGGCAACCCCTTTGGCTTTGAAGGAACCCTGACCAGCGGCATTGTCAGCGCCATTGGGCGCAGCATCCCTGGCCTTGCCAGCTTTAGCATTCCCGAATCGATCCAGACCGATGCGGCCATCAATCCGGGTAATTCTGGGGGACCGCTTCTCAATGAACGGGGCGAAGTCATCGGCGTCAACGCCCAGATTCGTACAGCCCAGGGATCTAACAGCGGTGTCGGTTTTGCCATCCCCATTACAATTGTAGATCGGGTGGTTCCGGTTCTGATTGCCGAGGGCAAGTACGAACACTCCTACATCGGCATCAGCGGCAACACCTTTAGCCCCATCTGCGCCGAAGGGTTGGGGTTGGATCCCCAAATCCGCGGCGCGTATGTCAATACCGTCCTGCCCGGCACACCCGCGGCCAAAGGTGGGCTGCGCGGCGGGCGGGAAGAGATTCAAAACGGCTCTATTGGCATCTGTCCTACGGTAGCCGGGGGCGATCTGATCACCGCCATCGAAGATCAGCCCGTAGCCCGCTTCGATGATCTGTTGGTTTTCCTGGAACGCTATACCAGCCCCGGCGACACCGTCACCCTGACCGTTCTGCGCGATGGGAAGACAATCGAAGTTTCCGTTACGCTGGCCCCCCGCCCCGCAGCCCAGCCGTAGGTGGAGTGCTGAATAGAAGTTCGACTTTTTCTGAAAAGTCGAACTTCTATCCTGACGAAAAAGGGAGGAAGCGGCTCTCAGGCCGCTCCCTCCCTTTTTGTTCGCATATCCCCGCAAGATGACGAAGCGCACCGCCCCCTCATCACCCCACACTCAATCCTCAACATCGATGATGTGTTCTTCTGTTCCCTGCCGCCAGATACCTCTGCCATCGTCTACCGCCCAGGTGGAGCGGATACGAATGGTGCGCTTGGGACGCGGCAGCGGCTGTTCCGCCGGGACTGTACGGGGCATCGGTTGGCTGGGCCGTTTGGGGGCCACAGCGGATGGGTTCTGGGCCATATCTTCCAACCGGGCGCGCAGCAGCTTCCAGCCGGCGCGCACAGCCCAGCCGGCCAGACCAGCGGCCACGGGCAGCGCGGCTGTGGCGATCTGGGCGGGCAGATTGCGCTGGGCCACAGGCAGCCCGGCGCTGGTGTCATACCCGCACCGGCCACAAAAACGGCTGTCGATGGCAACTTTGCCGCCACACTGGGAACAGACTCTGGACACATCGCTCATAAGGCCCCCTTTTACTGTTGCCGACCATCAATCCTGAATGTTCTCTGCCCTGAAAATAGCCATTCGTAGGTCGGACTGTTAGTCCGACCAGCGACGTGGCAGGCCCGTCGGACTAACAGTCCGACCTACATTTTCATCCCCCGTCGCATAAAGAACTGTTGGGAGTATAGCATCCCGCAACCCTTCGCTGCAAGCAGACAGCGTTCTTTGGACACATCTCTCATTGTTGCCCCCCTCTCTATTGCTCCCCTTTACACCACTTGGGAATTCCTCCAGAGCAGACGTATAATAGAAGGATGAATGTAGAAAGCAACGAACCCCTATGCGCGCCGTTCTGGTAAGCAAAGCGCTGGTTGTCGGCGCTTATCAACGCAAAGCGGAAGAGATCGCCCGGCTGGGTGTGGAGTTGACCGTTCTGACCCCCCCCTTCTGGCAGGACCGCCGAGGGAAACAGGTTGCCGAACGCATCTATACCGCCGGCTACGATCTGCGCGCAATCCCCCTGCGTCTCAACGGTAATTTCCATCTGCATCACTATCCTACCCTCTTCCAGGAGTTGCAGCGGCTGCGCCCGGATGTAGTCCACCTGGACGAAGAGCCTTACAACGCCGCCACCTGGCTGGGGGTGCGGGCCGCCCGCAGCGCGGGCGCAGCAACCACCTTCTTTGCCTGGCAAAACTTGCAGCGTGCCTATCCGCCCCCTTTTCGCTGGTTTGAAAAAGCCGTCTATGCGGCCTGTCCCCAGGCCATTGCCGGCAACCAGGACGCAGCCACTGTGCTGCGGCAAAAGGGCTACAGCGGCGAGCTGACGATCCTGCCCCAGTTCGGCGTGGACCCCGCTCACTTTGCGCCAGGGGCAGGGCGCGCCACTGACAGCCCTTTGCGCATTGGCTATGCCGGTGGCCTGCTGCGGGAAAAAGGGGTAGACCTGCTCCTGGCTGCCTGTGCAGGGCTGCGGGGCGAGTGGCGGCTGGCAATTGCCGGTGGCGGCGCGCAGGCCGGGGCGTTACGCAGTTTGTCCGAGGAAATGGGCATAGCCGAGCGGATAGAATGGATGGAGCGCATCCCCAGCGACCAGATGGCCGCCTTTTATCAGAAGTTGGATGTTTTTGTGCTTCCCAGCCGCACCCTGCCCAACTGGAAAGAGCAATTTGGCCGGGTACTTATCGAAGCAATGGCCTGCGGGGCGGCTGTCGTTGGCAGCAATTCGGGCGAGATACCCAATGTAATTGGAGAGGCCGGGCTGGTCTTCCCCGAAGACGACGCCCAGGCGTTGACCAGCCACCTGCAACAACTGCTGGATCGGCGCGAGCGCGCCAGCGCCCTGGGGCTGGCGGGCCGGGAGCGGGTGCTGGCCCACTTCACAATGGCCCACATCGCGGCGGAGACGGTAGCTGTGTACAAAAAACTGCTGGGACGGGAACAATGAATGTGAGCTGCAAAGAGACAAAATCACGCAGAAGCGCTGACCTCCCCCGTACGCGTGATTGTGCGGTTGGGCGCTCCCGGTTGGCCTATGCGTATTGCGATTAATGCCCAATTGCTGAACACAGAGGAGAGCTACCGGGGCGCGGGGGTTAGCCATTACAGCCAGAATCTGCTGACCGCGCTGGGCAAGCAAGCGGGTGACCAGCACTTTACGGCCTTTCTGAACGATTCCCGCTTTGCTGCCAACGGCGTGACTCTCCGGCGGAGTAGCCCGCTGCTGGCAAAGCCCCTGGCCCGCATCCTGTGGGAACAGACAGCCCTCCCCCTGGCGTTGAGAGGGGAGAAGGCGGATGTAGTCCACGGGCTGGTGAATGTGCTGCCCCTGGCCACATCCCTGCCGGGTGTGGTGACGGTCCACGATCTGAGCTTTGTGCGCATGCCCGAAAAGCTGCCCCCGGCCAAGCGTTTCTACCTGACCCGGCTCTGCGCGGCCAGCGTGGGCAAAGCCCGAAAGATTATTGCCGTCAGCCGCCAGACCGCGGACGATCTCATTGACTGCCTGGGCGCAGACCCGGCGCAGATCGAAGTTGTGTACAATGGGGTGGCGGCCCATTTTTGCCCCGGCGCCGAGGCCGAGAGCGCAGCCTTCCGCCGCAGCCGTGGCCTGCCAGAACGATTTCTGCTCTATTTGGGAACCCTGGAGCCGCGCAAAAATCTGGCCCGACTGGTGGATGGGTTTGCCCGCTGGCGGGAAAATGACCCCGCTGCCCAGGATGTGGGGCTTGTGTTGGCCGGGGGCAAGGGCTGGTACTACGCAGAAATTTTCCGGCGGGTGCAGGAGTGGGGGCTGGCGGATGTGGTCCATTTCCCCGGCTTTATCCCTGGCCCGGAGTTGCCCCACTGGTATCGGGCGGCCACGGCTTTTGTCTATCCCAGCCTGTTGGAAGGCTTTGGCCTGCCAGTGCTGGAGGCGATGGCCTGTGGCGTGCCTGTGATTTGCAGCGACGCGGCCAGCCTGCTGGAAGTGGCGGGCCAGGCGGCCCTCACCTTCCCGGCACAGGATACCGACGGGCTGGCACACCGGCTGCGTACTCTCTTTGCAGACGAGGCGCTGCGCCAGGAGTTGGCGCAAAAAGGAGTAGAGCAGGCCAGGGGCTTTTCCTGGGAACGCACAGCCAGAGAGACGGCTGCGGTCTATGCCGCGGTCGCATAAAATAGCAGTAATGACTCGATTTGAATAATGACGACAATTCTTAAACCGCTAAAACCAACCCAGACGATGGGGGCTAAACCGGATAACTGGCTGATCAGCCTTGCCCGGCGGGTCAATCCTGCCTGGTGGCCGCTGCTGCTCTACCTCTCCGATCTGCTGCTGATCGGTCTGGCCTTCCTGCTCTCTTATTGGGTGCGCTATCAGCTCCAGTGGTTCCGGGCTGTGGACCCTGCCTTCCAGACCGATTTTGCCACCTATCTTCCCTTCTCTTTTGCGCTGATTGCCATTCTCTTTTTCTCCTTCAACTTTTCCGGTGTCTATCGCCGCCGCCGGGATCGGGGCTGGCTGGAGGAGGTCTACACCATTGCCGCGGCCACCACCCTCGGCGTCGTGACGCTGATTATCCTGAATCTGATCTTTGGCGGGCTTTCCTACAGCCGTCTGCTCTTTCTTTATGCGGCAGTCTTTGTCACATTGCTGTTGGGCGTCAGCCGGGCTATTATCATTCTGGCCCGGGGCTATCTGCGCGCCCGGGGTGTGGCTGTGCAGCGGGTCGTATTGGTGGGTGCGGGGGATGTGGGGCGAATGGTCATGCGCAATATCGCAGCCCGGCCCAGTCTGGGCTACCAGCTCATCGGCTTTCTGGACGACAATCCGGTCAAGAGTTCCACCGACATCGGACGATTTAAGGCCCTGGGTCCGCTGGAAAACTTTGAACAGACCCTGGCTGTCTATCCGGTGGACGAGGTGATTATCTGTCTGCCCTGGCAGAGCCACCGCACAGTGGCCCGGCTGCTCAACCAGTGCGAGATGGCAGGTGTGCGGGCGCACATTGTGCCGGACCTTTTCCAACTGACCAAAAACCAGATGCGGGTGGAGGACCTGAACGGTGTGCCGCTGATCAGCACCCGGGAGGTGTCGATTGCCGGCTGGAATCTGATCTTCAAACGGGTATTGGACCTGGCGATTGTTACTGTCGGCTCGCTCTTTGCCCTGCCCGCGGGGCTGCTGATTGCTTTTGCCATCCGGCTGGATTCCCCAGGACCAATCATCTACAGCCAGATGCGGGTGGGCAAGAATGGCAAACCCTTCGCCATCTACAAATTCCGGTCGATGGTGCTCGATGCCGATGAACGGCGAGAGGAGATCGCTGCCCTGAACGAGGCCACAGGCCCGCTCTTCAAAGTGCGGGACGATCCCCGGCGCACACGGATTGGCCGTTTTTTGCGCCGTTTCAGCCTGGACGAACTGCCCCAACTCATCAATGTTTTGCGCGGAGAGATGAGTTTTATTGGACCCCGGCCCAATCTGCCCGAAGAAGTGGCCCAATACAAAGAGTGGCATCGCAAGCGGCTGTCGGTCAGCCCGGGCATGACCGGTCTCTGGCAGGTGAGCGGACGCAGCGATCTGACCTTTGATGAGATGGTTCTGCTGGATATTTACTATGCGGAGAATTGGAGCTTGGGGATGGACCTGGGCATTCTGTTGATGACCGGCCCTCGGGTGCTCTTTGCCAAAGGTGCGTATTGACCGGAAGGGCGGAGAGAAGGGGGGATGCTCTCACGCCCTCTCCTCACCGGTAGCGCTGTATCGCCATTCCGGCCACAATCACCAGCAGGCCAATCACCGCGCTGGGCAGAATCGGCTCATCCAGCCAGAAGAAGACGAAAAGCAGCGAGAGAAAAGGCGTCAGGTAGAGGGCGTTGGAGATAACGAAAGTATCGCCGTTTTCCAGGGCTTTGAACCAGAAAATGTACGAGACCCCATTGACCAGAAAGCCGTTGTAGAGCAGCCAGGGCCAGACCGCGGCAGACGGCCACCCCACCCCTGGCCCCTCTCCTGCAAGCGAGGGGAGCAGGAGGGTGGCAGCCACGGCCACCAGCGCCACGCCGAAATAGACCGTCGCGCTGACCGTCTGGTCGTAGTGGGCCTTTTTGCCCAACACAGAAAAGAGGGCAAAGACAAAGGCCCCAGCCAGCGCCAACAGATCGCCGGTCAGGCTGGTGAAAGCGATGCTCACCAGCCGCCCCTGCGTCACAATCACCAGCACGCCCAAGAAGCTGACCAGCACCGCCAGCCCCCGACGCGGGGTCAGCTTTTCCCCCAGCAGCACAACCGCCAGCAGCGAAACCAGAATCGGCCAGGTGTAGGCCAGGATAAACCCCTCGGCGGCAGTGGTGCGGGCCAGCGCCCCATAGAGCAGAATGTAGTAGAGATAGGCCCCCAGAAAGCCCAGCAGAGCCATCCAGCCATAGGCCCGCAGGCTATAGCGGGACAGCAGGCGAACCTTTCCCTGGGCCACCAGCAGGCCAGCCAAGACCACAAATGAGAAGATTGTGGACCAGAAGAGCATCTGTACATTCGTCATCTCGACGAGAATCTTTTTGGAGACCACAGGGATAGAGGCCCAGAACAGAATGCAGAGGGCCAGGTTGAAATAGGAGATGCGTTGGGCTGTGGTCATAGGAAAGGGTGATGATGGGCTATGCGTGGCGGCGTCTGGCTGAAGATGGGTAGGCGTAAGCGTAGTATAGCCCCTGTTGCGGCGCGCTGGCAAAGAAAGCGAGAATGAGATAGACTGTCCTCACCGTTATCTGTAGTATGACGAAATCGACTACTCAAATAGGGGCCGAATGGATGGCTTGCTTTGGTTCCCTATTATCGATGGAGGAGGGTTGGATGAATACAGCCGTCTATGAATTGATAGAGACCGCAGCGTTTGTTGTGGATGCCGAAGGGCAGAAAAAAGCAGTAATGCTGGACTTCTCGATTTGGGAAGAATTGCTCGAACTTTTGGAAGATATTGAAGATAGCGCAGAAATTGACTCTATCCGTGCCATTGGTGAGATGCCGATTGCCTGGGATAGGGTCAAGACAGAGTTGCGGGCGGATGGCGTTGATGTATGAAGTTCAGGTCATGCCGCGGGCAATCAAGGATATTGTCGGGCTACCAAAGGAATACACGCGGTTGGTAAGTCAACATATCGATGCTCTGGCGGATGAACCGCGACCGCGCGATGCTCGCAAGTTACGCGGGCGAGATGATTATCGGCTGCGTGTCGGTGTCTATCGAGTCTTGTATGAGATCGATGACGCCAAACGGGTTGTAACTATCTTTCGCGTGAAACATCGACGAGAAGCTTACTCGTGAGGATGTACACTCTACAGAGGAGCAGGCAGATGCGATTGATAGATGATACAGAGCGTCCCCTAACCTTAACCCTCGACGGCGAACGCCACCCCTTCCGCGAAGGCGAGACGATCTTTGAAGTCGCGGCCCGGACGGGGAAGACGATCCCCTCCCTCTGCTACGACCCCCGGCTGGAAGCATTTGGCGGCTGCCGTCTCTGTGTGGTGCGGGTAAAGGCGCTGCGGGGGCCGGTGGCGGCCTGCACAACCAAAGCCGTCAACGAAATGGTGGTGGAGACCCACGACGAGGAGATCGAAGCGCTGCGCAAGACGCTGCTGGAAATGGTGGCGTCGGAGAACCGGCAGATCGACGTAGACCCGTTGCGGGGCTACGCCTCCCAGGAGTTAACGACTCTCATCGATCGTTACGGCGCACGCACAGGCCGCTTTGCTGGCGCGCACTCCGGCCACAGCAAGACCGACGACCCCAACCCCTTCATCCTGCGCGACTACGACCTGTGCATCTCCTGCTACCGCTGCGTGCGGGTCTGCGCCGAGCAGGAGGGGGACTACGCCATCAGTGTGATGAACCGGGGCTTCCACACCCAGATTACCACCGAATTCGACAACCCGCTGAAGGAATCCGCCTGCACCTTCTGCGGCCAGTGCGTGCAGACCTGTCCCACCGGCGCGTTGGGGGATCGGAAGGCAATGCGCTTTGCGGTAGAATGAGTGTAGATTCGTTATCCCCAAAAAGAAGCACTGCGTTACCGGGTCAAAGATGTGCGTCTATTCTTGCAAAGAGCGGGTGTCAACAATGAATGAGATGCGATACAGCGATTATACAGCCAAAATTGAATACGATCCCGAAGACAGAGTTTTTGTCGGCCATATTGCCGGAATTCGTGATATTGTCAGCTTCCACGGCGCTACCGTAGAAGAATTGGAGTCGGCTTTTCAAGAGGCGGTGGAGCACTATCTGGAAGTGTGCGTGAAAATCGGACAGAAGCCCCAACGCTCCTATTCCGGCAAACTGACGTTGCGCATTCCCCCGGAAGTTCATCTGGCCGTCGCAACCGCGGCAGAGACAGATCGCAAGAGTATCAACCAGTGGGCGGCAGATGTGTTGCGAGAGGCTGCCTCGGCGCACCCGCCCTATTCAACAATCCGCTGAAGGAGTCCGCCTGCACCTTCTGCGGCCAGTGCGTACAGACCTGTCCGACAGGCGCGCTGGGGGATAAGAAGGCGCTGCGCTTTGCGGAAGAGGACGGCGGACCGCCCGATGTCGTCGCGATAGGCCCTACCGCGGTCAGCGGTCACTCGTGTCCGAAGGAGATTTCTATGCAATTGAACCATTTGACCCAACGGGGAATCACCAAAACCCGCACCATCTGCGGCTACTGCGGCGTGGGCTGCTCCCTGGACCTGCTGGTGCGCGACAACCGCATCATCGGCGTCCAACCGGCGATGGACGGTCCCGCCAACGAGGGCGCGCTCTGTGTGAAGGGGCAGTTCGCCTACGATTACGTCCACCACCCGGAGCGGCTGACCCACCCGCTGGTGCGGGGCGCGGACGGCCAACTGCGCCGGGCCAGTTGGGACGAGGCCCTGGAGCGGGCCGCGGCGGGCTTTTTGCAGGTGGCCGAGAAGCACGGACGCCACGCGGTCTACGGCGTCGCCTCCGGGCGCACCCCCAGCGAGGCTGACTATCTGATGCAGAAGTTCATCCGGGTCGGCTTTGGCACCCACTATATCGACAACTGTAGCCGTGCCTGACACGCCCCCACCGTCGCCGGTCTGGCGGCAGCAATCGGGCGTGGCGCAATGTCCAACCCCCTCTCCGATATGGAAAAGCCCGATGTGATCTTCTGCATCGGCACAAATATGACCGAGACCCATCCCGTGGCCGCCACCCGGCTGAAGAAGGCCATCGCCCGCGGGGCCAAACTGATCGTCGCCGACCCCCGGCGTATCCGCCTGGCCGAGATGGCCGACCTCTACCTGCCCATCCGTGTCGGCTCGGACGTGGCCCTCCTCCTGGGGATGGCGAATGTCATCGCCCGGGAAGGGCTGTACGATATGGATTTTATGGCCGCGCGCACAGAAGACTTCGAGGAATTTCTCGATCACGCGGGCCAGTTCACTCCGACCTGGGCCGCGGGCATCACCGGCGTCCCCGCTGCGGACATCGAAAAGGCCGCCATTCTCTACGGCTCGGCCAAACCGGGGGCGATTTTCTACACCCTGGGCATCACCGAACACATTTGCGGCGTGGAAAATGTGCAGAGCCTGTGCAATCTGGCCCTGATGACGGGCAATCTGGGCAAAGTCGGCGGCGGCATCAACCCCATGCGCGGGCAGAACAACATCCAGGGCGCGGGGGACAGCGGCGCGATTCCCAACAATTATGTGGGCTTCCAGCCGGTGACCGACCCGATTGTCCGGGCCAAATTCGAGAAAGCCTACGGGCGGCCACTGGACGCCGAAAAGGGCATCACAAAAGTCACAGCGCTGGACCGCTGCGGGGAGAGTATCTTCGGGATGCTCATCGACGGGGAGAATACAATCGTCTCCGACCCGGACCAGCAGCACTGCATCCACGCCCTGAAGAGCCTGGAGCATCTGGTCGTCATCGATATCTTTTTGACGGAGACCGGCGAACTGGCCGATGTAGTGCTGCCCGCCGCGGCCTGGGCCGAGGTGGACGGCCATTTCACCAACACCGAGCGGCGTATTCAACGGGTGCGCAAGGCCGTCGATCCGCCGGGAGAGGCCCAGCCCGACTGGTGGATACTCTCGCAGATTGCCAAGCGGATGGGGATGGCGGGCTTCGACTACGACTCGCCAGCGCAGGTCTTCAACGAACTGTGCGAACTGTCGCCTATCTACGCGGGTATCGACTGGGAACTGGCGGCCAGCGGCCAATACCAGTGGCCCATCCCCTACAAAGGACACCCCGGCACGCCCCGGCTGCACGAAACCGAATTTACCAACGGGCGGGGCAAATTCAGCTTCACCAACTACCGGGACCCCGCGGAGGTCATCGACGACGCCTATCCGGTCTGGCTGACCACCGGGCGACGGTTGGAGAGTTACCACACCCGTACCCAGACGAGCCGCTCCCACGGCATCGACTATCTGCTCTCCGAAGAGACACTGGAAGTCCACCCGGAGGATGTGAATGCCTGGGGGCTGGTGGACGGGGGCTGGGCCGAGATGTCCAGCCGACGGGGGACGGTGAAAATCCGGGTCGAGGCTACCCGCCGCTCACCCCGGGGCACAGTCTTCGCCAGCTTCGCCTTCCCGGAAGTGCCCATCAACACCCTCACCGGCTCTGGCTACGATCCGATTACGGAGACCGCGGAGTTGAAGGTCTGCCCTGTGCGAATTGACGCAATTGACGAAAAGATGTACTGATCAACGAGATGATAAAACGTAGGTGCGGTTTGTAACCGCACTTTCACCCGGAGAAGTGCGGTTACAAACCGCACCTACAGATTCCACGATCTTCTTGATCAGTACACAATTGACGAAAAGAATTGGGTATGGTAACTGTTCACCCCCACCCAACCTCCTCCACTGTGGGGGAGGAGTCGATCCACTTCCCACCCTAACAGTCTGTCGGAGTAGCACAGAATAGAACGCGGATTGAGCAGAAAGTTCAGCCCGATCCGCGTCATCCGCGTTCTATTTCTTGCCTCTCCCACAGCCTGCTGGAATGGGTAGGGTGGCTGAACGGTTATGAAAAGAGAGTAGCAGACAATTTTCGGTAAGCAAAGCAGCCATTTTGAGCACTCCCTTCTCCCAACAAAAATGCCGGGGATGGACTTTGGTTCGTCCATCCCCGGCAAACAGGCCTACGCCAGATAGGTTATCGTCCACTAAATAACGGCCTGTTTCTCACTCCCCCCGCCACACCACCCGCCCATCACACACCGTCAGCGCCACCGTCATCCCCCCCACTTCCGCGACGGGTGTGGCGAAAATATCCCCAGAGAGCAGGGCCAGATCGGCCAGCATTCCCACCCGCAACATCCCCTTGCGATCCTCCTGGAACTCGGCCCAGGCCCCGTCCCGGGTGTAGCCGATAAGCAGATTCTCCAGGGTTTGCCGCTGCTCCGGGTCGCCGGGACGCCAGGGCTGGCGGTTGAGTCCGTTGTGGATGCCCAGCAACGGGTTGTTGCTCACCACCGGCCAGTCGCTGCCGTAGACCTGGCGCGCGCCGGCCAGACGCAGAGTCTCCCAGGCGAAGCTGAGGGGATAGCGTTCTTCCCCGGCCCGATGCACCCACACATCCGAGCTGCCCGCGTGTTGGGGGGCGTGGAGGGGCTGCATCGCCGCAATCACCCCCAACTCGGCAAAACGGGGAATGTCGTCCGGGTGGATGACTTCGATGTGTTCAATGCGATGGCGGCTATCCCGGGTCCCGTTGACCTGGCGGACGTGGGCGTAGCCGTCCAGGGTGCGGCGCACGGCCCCATCCCCGCAGGCGTGGACAAAAATTTGCAGCCCCAGCCGGTCAGACTCCGCGGCCATGCGGTTGAAGTGTTCGGCCTGAAAGAGCGCGCTGCCCCGGTTGTCGGGCATATCCCCAAAGCCACCCACCATCAGGGCCGTGTAGGATTCCAGCACCCCGTCCATAAAGAATTTGACGCTGCCGCAATGGAGCATATCGCCACTAAATTGCTCGCGCCAGGCCACGGCTTCCTGCAGGGCTTCGGCGGGGGTCTCCGGCTTTACGTCGTAGGGCAGATAGACCCGACAGGTCAGCTCGCCCACATCCTCCAGGGCTGCGTAGCGTTGCAGTTGGCTCTCCTGGCCGTCCATATTGTGGATGCTGGTAATGCCCATCTGTGCGGTCAGTTGCAGCCCCTGACGCAGCATAGACCGGCGGCCCGCTTCGTCGGGTTTAGGCACCAGCGAGCGGATCGGCTCGAACGCGCCCGGTTCCCGCAGTTCGCCGGTTGCCAGACCGGTGATCGGGTCTGCGACGATTTCGCTGCCTTCGCTCACCGCCGGCGCGTGGAGCAGATCGCCCCGGCGCAGGGCTTCCGTATTGGCCCAGCAGGTGTGACCGTCAAAGGCGGTCAGAAAGACCGGGCGATCCGGCGATATGCGGTCCAGAAAGTGACGGTCCAAGACTTGCCCCGGTAGGATGGCGCTGTAGATCAGCCCCCGGCCCACCACCCATTCCCGCTGGGGATTGGCCTCCATCCACCCCCGCAAAGTGGCCTCGATTTCGCCCAGACTATGCGCGTCGCCCAGTTGGGCCGCGGCCAGCCCCAAAGAACCCCAGAGCAGGTGATAGTGGGTGTCGATAAAGCCGGGTATCAGCGTGCGCTGTGCCCCGTCTACCACTTCTGTGCGTGGGCCAGCCAACACCAGCCCATCTGCGCTGCTGCCCACAAAAACGATGCGATTGCCCGCCACGGCTACCGCTTCGGCCCAGGGATTGGCTGGGTCCGCTGTGTAGACTCGGGCATTGGTGATCAACAAATCTACTGCTGATGCCATTCGGTTTTCCTTTTGTTCAGAGAGAATCGGCTGATTCCCGGCCAAAGCACAAGAATCACCGCGTAGTCGTGGGAAACCCAAAATGACACTGGCTTACCCGCGACTACGCGGTGCGTAGAACGCGCTATAAAATTCGTATACCCGATACCTGTCAGGGCAGGAAAATAAGTATAGCACGCAGCCGCCCTGAAACTGAAGAATGGGTAGCTTACATGCGCGGAAAACGCCAGCGCAGGGGCCATTGGTAACGCAGCCGTCGCTGGTTTGCCATCTGCTCGGGGGTGGGCGCAACCTGCTGCACAGTGCCAAAGAGCCACCAGGAGAGGCCAATCAGCACAAGGCTGATCAGAAAAATGTGGTTGATGGAGACCCCGACCCGCAGCAGACCCGACGCCACAAAGGGAAAAAACATCCCGCGCAGCCCCAGCATTGTGGATTGGAGCGCGGCGTATTCGGTCACCCGTTCCTCGTCGGCCAGTTGAATAGTGGCGTTGATCGCGCCCATATCCCACCCGGCAATCGTAATTCCGTTGGCGATAAAGGCGGGCAGCAACATCCAGGGCGACTGGGCGAAGTAGTAGGCGAGGGGAATGATCAGATTGATAAGCGTATTCATCCGCAGAACCCACAGCCCGCCCCGCTGGTCCACCTGTCGCCCCCAATAGAGAAAGCCCAGCAGCCAGACGACCGATTGGGCCAGCCCCAACAGGCCGATTTGGGAATAGGTGAGATGGAGCCGGTCCACCTGGACAAGTGGATAGAGTGTCCAGGAGAGGAGGGTGCCCGCGCCATAGACGCTGAAGCTGAGCAGAAAGCGGGCAAAGCGCCGGTCCTGGCGCAGAATGCCGAAAAGGTCGCGCAGGGCTTTGGTCTGGCGGGCGGGCAACTGGCCCTCGTCCACCCGCAGACGCAGAAAATGGAGGGCAGAGAGAATACCCACCAGCCCGGCCAGGGGAAAGAGAAGCCGGTAACCCCACAGGTCCAAAGCCCAGCCGGCCACAGGGGTGATGAGTAAAATCGCGCCTACCCGCCCCATACGCACCAGAGACATAATTTTGCCCCGGGCGTCGGGTGGGTAGAGTTTGATCAGAATCCGGGTGTAGCCCGGCGCGGGGAAGGCTTCCAGCAGCCAGAAAATGGCGCTGAGTACAATCATCCAGCCGGTCTGGGTGACGAAGGCCCAGAGGAGCAGGGTGGCCCGGCCCAGCAGCCAACAGGCCACCACCACATTCATTGTGCGGCGGCGGCGCATAACAATAATACTCAGCGAGGCCAGGGAAGAGCCCAGAAATTGCTGGGAGGTATAGACCGCCAACAGGTCTGGCGAAGCACCCATACGACGCAGAACGACGGGAATGAAGGAGATGGAGGCAGCAAAAAATGCGCCATAGGCGATGGAGACCCAAAGCTCCACATACATATTGCGGCGCACAGGTTCGTCCAATGGCCCGGCCAGGCGTAGCTCGATCTGGCGGCCAACTCTTTCCAGCAGAGATAGCATCTGTATTCAGAACCTTTTACTTTGTGGGTGGTGGGGGGAGAGGGGGCTACTGCCGAGGTAACTGCTCACCCCCACCCAACCTCCCCCACAGTGGAGGAGGAGTCGATCCAGTTCCCTCCCTGGAATGGGGAGGGGTTGGGTGGGGTGGCTGAACAGGTACTCCTGGGGGTGGTCAACTACCGGCCAAATTCTGGACCGGCGGCTGGGTCAAAATCCCCGAGCCAGCGGACAAATGGCAACTCCAGCCCAACCGTCTGTACCAACCGGCGATCGGCTGTCCACAGATCGCAGCCGTGCAGCTCGGCCAGGGCTACATAGGCCATTTCGTAGGGCCGGGATTGATGAAAACGCTGGGCCAGTTGACGGGCCAGCGGGAAGATGCGGGGGTGGCTGGAGAGATGGACTTCAATCGCCATAAAGTGCTTGAATGCCGTCTCTTCGGCAGTTGGGGTAATTTGCCCAAGCAGACGCAGGCGATGCAATGTGGACGAGACCTCGAAAGCAAACAGGGCGGGCGCGACCAGCGCCCGCCGGTTGCGCCGGCACTCTTCCAAAAGCGCATCGGCGCGTTCGCTCAGGGGGAAAGGAAGCAATGCCAAAATCAGCAGATTGGCATCAATACAGACTAACGAGGAGTTCTTCATCACGCTCCGCACGTACCAATTCCAGGACTTCCAAAGACAAATGAGCACCGCCGGACTGGGCGAGCATCCTCTGGCGGGATCGGCGTATCTGGCCTAAAAGATCGTTGTCCAGCGGGCGTGGCAGGGGCATCTCCCCAGAGCCGTTAAAAGAAAGGGAGTCTTCCAATAATTGATGCTGCAAGACCGAAAGACAGTAGCTGGGCACATCCTGGCGATGACGGGATGCGCTCTCTTCCAGCCGACGACGGGTCGGCTCATCCACAAAGAGTTGTATCGTTGGCATTGTGCATACCTCCTGCGGCCTAGTGTACTATCGAACCCGAACTTCTGTCAACGAGAGAATTTACGTGGGAGAGAGGACAGGTGTCATCATCGCAGAATTCCATCATCTTTTGTCCGTTGGGATGATGGGATTCTGCGATGACGATTGTTGGCTTATCGTCGCCGGGGCCGACTGCGCCGGGGAGAGCGGCTGCGTTCGCCGCTCTCCCGGTTGGGCGAGCGGCGCGGGGCTGGCTTGCTCTTCTGGGTCGCCTCTGCCGGGTCCACCAGGGGCGCGTGGAGCATCTGCTGATAGGTGTCGTCCAACAGCATTGTAATCAGCGCCGACTCTTCCGCATTCTCGGCCAGGGCTTTTGCCAGGGGCGCAAAACGCCGGCTGCGTTCGGTCTGCAACTTATCCCGCTCCCGCAGCCGGGCCTCCAGCAGGGAAGTCAAGCGCTCTGTGACGACTTCGGCCACCTCTTCTTCCGTGGGCAACGTGCGCTCTTCCATAGGAATGCTGTAGCGTTTGCTGATGCGCTCCACCTGGGAGCGTTCCAGCACATTGGCCAGGGTGATGGCCGTGCCCGAGGCGCCGGCCCGGCCTGTGCGCCCGGCCCGGTGGATGTAGCTCTCCGTGTCCTCCGGCGGCTCGTACTGGAAGACGTGGGAGAGTTCGGGGATATCCAGCCCGCGCGCGGCCACATCCGTCGCCACCAGAAAGCGTAGGCTGCCCTCCCGCACCCGGCTCAGCACATTCTCCCGATCCCGCTGGTTCAGGTCTGCGCTCAGTTCGTCGGCGTCGTAGCCAAAACGCTGGAGCACAATCGTCACGTAATTTACGTGGGCTTTGGTGTTGCAGAAAATGATGGCCGAGGCCGGGTTCTCTACTTCGATCAGCCGCACCAGCGAGCGATCCCGCCCCACCCCGGGGACGATATAGTAGCTGTGCTCTGTGTCGGTGACGTGGACGTGATCCTGGCTCAGGCTTAGGAATTCCGGGTTCTGCATAAATTCCTGGGCCGTGCGCATCACATAGGCGGGGAAGGTGGCGGAAAACATCACCGTATGCAGATTGCGGTCGGGCAGATAGCGTTGGACCTGACGCATGTCCTGGTAGAAGCCCATGGAAAGCATCCGGTCAGCTTCGTCAAAGACGAGCATCTCCAGCCGGTTCAGATTAAAGGTGCGCCGCAGCAGATGGTCCAGCACCCGGCCCGGTGTGCCCACTACCACCTGTGCGCCCCCTTCCAGCGCTTCGAGCTGCGCGCCATAGCCCACACCGCCATAGACGGCCACTGTGCGCAGCCCCGTTCCGGCAAAGAGCATTTCGGCTTCGTTGGCAACCTGGCGGGCCAGCTCCCGGGTTGGGGCCAAAATTAACGCCTGGCACTCTTTGCGCTGGGGGTTCAACCTTTCCAGCATAGGCAGCAGGAAGGCCCCGGTCTTGCCGCTGCCTGTGCGGGCCTGGACCATCACATTCTTTTCGGCGAGCAGATAGGGGATGGCCCGTGCCTGGACGGGCATCAGTTTCGTCCATCCGGCCCGGCTCACCGCTGCGGCCAGGCTGGATGGGAGGGTTTCCAGACTTACATCGGACAGTCTGTTAGGGGTTTCTGCGGTTGTGGGGGAATCGTTTTCCAAAAGTCTCTCGTTTCTCTGTAATCCTACTGTAGGTGCGGTTTCTAACCGCACGCTGAGGGGAAGTCCCTTATTGTGCGGTTAGAAACCACACCTACTACATATTCCATACCAGCGAGGAACTAACGCACAAGCGTTAGTCGGTCGGCCAACCAGTTGAAACGTGAAACGTGAGGTGTCGTCACCTGATCTCACGTTTTATGTCTTCACGTTTCCGCACGCAACTCGTGGCTTCGCCACCTTATGTCTCTATTGTATCACTGGGGATAGCGGATGAACCAACTTACGCGCCGTCCCATCCAGACGAGCCCCGCCGCGATGATTTCAACGTACCCCGCTGCTTCTTCTGCTCCAGCCGCCGCCGTTTGGAGGCGAGGGTAGGCCGGGTGGCCCTGCGCGCCCGTTTGGGCACAGCCACGCTGCGCACCAGCGCGGCCAGTCGGGCCAGCGCGGCCTGGCGGTTGCGCTCCTGACTGCGGGCTTCCTGGGCGCGCAGAACAACCACCCCGTCCCCGGTGATGCGCTGATCGCTCAGAGCCAGCAGCCGCTCCTTCACCTCTGCGGGCAGGGAAGATGCGGCGATGTCAAAGCGCAGTTGCACCGCTGTGGCTGTTTTGTTGACATTCTGCCCGCCCGCGCCCTGGGAGCGCACCGCGTCCAGTTCGATTTCCCCGAGGGGGATGCTTATGCGAGATGTGATTGTCAGCATTGGGTACTTCTCATTCTCACGCCTGATGGCGCGCTCAAATCGCCATTTCCAGCCTGCTTACATCCGCATTATACTATAGACAGAGGACCCATTCACCATCGGTTAGCCCCTGCTTAGGCTATTCCAAAGAATAAAATATCCGGCCAAAGTCCCTGTCACTTCCCCCCTTATGGCAAACGTCGATAGAAAACGGGACTTTGTAGGGGTTTGGACGAGCAAGATGTGCTGCCTCGCCGCCGCGCTGGCCACAGTACAGGCGGCGCTGGCAGGCTGTGGGAGAGACAAGAAATAGAAGGCGGATGACGCGGAAAGGGCTGATTGCCGCGGATAGAAGCGAAAAAAATCCGGCTTTTTCCGTTCAATCCGCGTTCTATTCTGTGCTACTCCGACAAACTGTCAGAATGGGGAGGGGTAGGGTGGGGTGGCTGAACAGTTACTTCGCCTGTATCCCAACCGGCCCGCACAAAAGCGCGGGCGTTGGGGAACTCCCGTTCGGCTGCCCGGCGCAGGCGGTCGAGATGGGCCAGAATTGTCAGCGTCTCGGTCTCCCGCTCCGGGAAGCCAGCCAGCAGCACGCCCCAGGCCCCGATGGAGTGGTCGATGGCGATGAGGGCGATTTTGGCCGAACCGTCCGAATCCCGGCCAAATTCGGCCAGCATCTCCGGGTCGTCCTCTGCCTCGTCGATAGCGCCGGTGATGGCCCGGATCAGTTTGACGCCGATAAAAAGCTGATACCAGCGGATCACCTCCACCGCGTCGGTCAGGGAGATGGCCTTTGCTTCCAAACGCTCCTCATCCAGACCGGCCAGGGCCAGGCGTGTCAACTCTTCGCCTTTGGCCTGAAAGAGTTCCTGGCTGCTATCGAGCCAGCCAGCGGCCAGCGCCGTATACGCCTGGGCTGCCTGGTGGAGCGGACTCTCCTCTACCGCCGCGTCCAGCAAAGCCTTGTGCCTGTCATAGGCGGCCCGTTCCTGGGGCGAGTCGAGGGCTTCCAAATCGACGCCCTGCTCCACAGCCATCTCCCGGACTAGCTCCAGCGTCTGGGCAAAGACCCTGTACAGACCGTCCCAAAAGGCCCTGCTTTGGATGTCCTGACTCTCCGCGTCGGGAAATATCTCGCTGGAAATCGCAAAATTCAGACAGCGCTCGGTGAAGGGGCAGCGCTCGCACCAGCGGTTACAGTAGTTATGGACGCCTTCGATGTAGCTATCGTCGTCGTTTTCTTCCAAAATAGAGCGCAAATTGGGAACGGCCATTGCTGGCTCCTGGCAAAGGGATTTTATCCGATACCTCTGGTCTGGTTGGCAATCCGAATCAGTTCCACATCCGGCCACTGCTGGCGATCCGGTGGCAGGTGGATGCGCTGGTTCAGGTAGCGTTTTGTAGCGAGGGGAGAAGAAAATTCGTGTCAAAGAGGGTGAGTCGTTACCTCTTGCATACCCCGGCTTTGTATTGTTAAATTTGGTTGGTTGTTTTGGCTTTGCGGGGATTTTGGCCGGGTACGCCCACCATCCGCAGCCAGCGCGTCATCTTCAATCCCATTCCAGAGCGCGGCGGAACTGAGGATTTTGTAGTAGCCCGCATCGGTGACTTCGGCGTCGTCCCGCTCGGTGTGGAAGCGCCCTTTGGCCCCTTCCACATATTCGTCCACCACTTCGCAACAGGTCCAGTGGCGTTGCAGCCGTTCGCTCACTTCGCCGGTCACGCAGCTCCCGCCAAAGGGATCGAAGACTGTATCCCCGGCGTCGGTCAGCATCCGAATAAAAAATTCGGGCAGGCGGGCAGGGAAGCGGGCCGGATGGGGTTTGATATTGCGTTCCCGGCAGTAGCGCAGATAGAAGGAGTTACTCTCTGTATTTGGGATTGCCAGCAGATTGGGCGGAATCGCGCCGCCGTTGTCCGTCTGAAATTTGTCGCTGATGTCGTGCCCACTGGGGCGCAGTTTGGCGTGATAGCCATTTTCCAGCAGGTCGAGCATCGAATCACTGTAAGGGGTGAGTACCCGGCGGTTGCTGGCTTTGGGCCAGGGAGTTTTGGAGAGCCAGAAGACGCAGTTGACCGCATCTTTTACACGGATGCGCCGCACATTCACCCATTCGGCAGGCGTGGGCAGTTTGGAAGGATTCCACCAGTGAAACTCTTGCGCCAGATGAAATTCCAGCTTGCGGCAGAGCATTATCAGCAATTCAAAGTGGTAGAGGCTGCGGGTGGGCTGGCCGGGAATCCACGAGCCGCCGATATCGATGACCAGCGAGCCGGTGGGTTTGAGGATGCGGTGGAACTGTTCGGCGAAGCTGCGAAACCACTCCACGTACTTGTCTTCCTCCACATTGCCATAATCCTTCTTGCGCAGGAGGGCAAAGGGCGGACTGGTGAAGATCAGATCGACCGAATCGTCGGCCAGCGAATCCCGCATATAGGCCAGGGAATCGGCGTGGATGATCTGTCCGTATTCGGTTTGTAGGGCGATGGGCGTTGTCATAGGGACAGTATAGCGCATCTCAAAAGCGGGGGCAAAGATAGAACAAATGGTCGAGGGGAGCGTGGTGCATCTTGCCATTGCGAACATCAATAAGCCACGCGCAGAATATACTATTCTGCGCGTGGCTTATTCAGAATCCAACCTTCTTCCACTCCACCAGCGCAGCGGCCACCCACGTGGGCGGCGGTGCTTTGTAGAGTTCGGCCGCGTCGGAATAGGTGAGATCGACGATGCGCCCGGTCATCGGCCCGCGGATGTGGCGGAAGACCGCGCCGGCGTCCCGGGCGTCGCTTTTGCCCACGACGCAGTGCTGATTCCAGCCCCAATAGTCCCCCGGGGCCAGGACGCCGATGCCCTTTTCGATGCTGCGCCGGGCCATCTCCAGCCCGCCGTCGTGGGGATAGCGGGCCACAAAATCCGGGTCGCCGTAGCCCAGGCCGTGATGGAAGGCGTCTTCGGTGGAGACGACGGCCGCGCCTTCGCAGAGCCGGGCCAGTTCGTCCATGCCGGGCAGCCGCGCCGGTTCGCCGCCCGCCAGCCAGGGATAGCGCTCGATGACCTCTGGCCCTTTCACCCCCCGCCGCGTCGTCTCCGCGGCCCAGAAGTGACGCCAACTGGTGAGCGCGTGGTCATTCGTCCACGTATCCGGCCCGTCGATGCCCGGCCCCTGGATGCCCCACTGCCCTTCGTTGGCCGGGTCGCCGCCCCGGCTGACACGGATGCGGGCCTGCTCCATCTCTTCGGTGAAGGCGTGGAGAACGCTGACGACGACGACTCGATCCACGCCGCTGTCCAGACAGGCATTGACCGCAGCCGCGATCTGGTGGCCGCACTCCTTCACCCCGGCGTGGGGGAAGACGAGGACGCCGCCATCGGCCAGGGTGCCGGAGAGGTCCCAGCGCCGGGCTTCGTCCAGCAGACGCAATGTCCCGGCTTCGCCCAACTCCGCGTGTTCCCGGGCGTAGAGGGCGTGGATTTCGGCGCGCAGTTGTTGACGGGTGTCCATAGGGGCTTGTCCTCCTTTACATACACTTTTTCATTTTCACAATGGGCCTGTGATATACTCGGCAAACCGTAATGCTCCGGGCGTGGTCTGAGACCTGCCCGTCGATAATTGTCGCCGATTTTTTCTCTATTGTTAAATCGCCTGCCTCATTACATGAACGTAAATCGCAAGGAATCGGCAGATGGACAGATGACAAAGTGGGCGAAGCGTCAGCGTGCCATCGATCTGCCTAGCCTGGGACAGCGGAGCGGGCCGCTTCTCCTGCTAGTACTTACTGGAGTGACATTCCTTCTGCGCGTTTGGGATCTCAACACCACGCCGCCCTGGCTCTGGTGGGACGAGGCAACCCAGGGGTTGGATGCTCGCTCGCTGCTCGGCGGCCATTTCCGCATCTTTTTCCCCAGCGCGATGGGCAAAGAACCCTTCTATATTTATCTGACAACGCCGTTTGTCGCGGCCTGGGATGGACAGCCGATAGCCGTGCGGCTGGCTGGCGCGCTGTCGGGTGCGTTGACGGTTCCTGTTCTCTACTATGCTGCACGCTCCCTGTGGTCCAAGCAGCCAGCGTTTGGGCTGTGGGCCGGTATTCTTGCCGCGGGTTTTTGGGCCACAAACTTTTGGTCCCAGAGTATCAACCGGATTGGCTTTCAAGTCAATCCCTTTCCGCTATTGCTGACCCTGGCGGTGATCGCCTGGCTGAACTACACACGCCGCCCCAGTCGGGCCCGTGCACTTACCTTTGGCGCGCTGGCCGGGCTGACGCTAATGACGTACATTGCAGCCCGGGTTACGCCGCTTCTGTGGATAGCGCTCTACCTGGCTCTGCCGAAGGAGCGACAGCGGGCACTCTGGCCCACTCTGCCCTGGGCGCTCCTGCTCGGAACTCTGGTGATCGCGCCTCTGGCTTTGCATTTTGCCCGACATCCGGGGGATTTCTTCCAACGGGTGGGATCGTTCGAGACAATGCGCAGCGATCTGGCACAGGTGACCCTGCAGAAGTTGTGGTTGTCCCTGGGTCAATGGGTCGGTGGTTTCCTAGGAGTCTACGGCGACCCGATCGTGCGTCACAATATCCCGAATCGACCGCCCTTTTCTCTTTCTTTGGGAGCGCTCTTTGCCGTCGGCGCAACGAGCGCTCTTGTAGCGACCCTACGCCGTCGGGATCAGGCCGGTGTCACGCTGCTGCTGTGGTGGATTGTGCCCAGTATCGGGTTTCTAATCTCGGCCACCAATGCGCCCCACTTCCCGCGACTCTTTGGCGCACTGCCCCCTGCTCTGCTATTGGCGGCGACGCCCGTTGGCTGGCTGGCAGAACGGCTCAAGCAACGGGCCTATCGACCCGCACGCCTGGCGCTGGGCGGGCTGTTGGCGCTGCTCCTGCTGGTTGAGGGAATTCAGATGACCCACGCCTATTTCGTCACTTGGAAGCAGAGGGCCGAGCTGTATGGCGCGTATCAGGGCGACACCTGGGTCTTTGGGCAGCACGTAGCCCAGAACCCCGGCGCAGTCGGCGTCGCAGCCTTGAATCCTGGTTTCGGTGAGCAATGGGCCTATGCCTTCGCCAAGACGCCGCTCCATCAACTGAGCGCCGACGAGGAGGATATTGAGGGTTGGCTGGCTGCGCGACTCGATCAGGCGGGCGGCCAGTTTGTTATGACTCCGGTCTGGTTCGAGGGGGGAAATCTAAACGCGGATGCGCGCCAGGCCCTGCCTTTTTATCTGACGCGCGAAGGCGCGTTGGAAGCTGAGGAGGTATTACGCGGCTTCCATCTCTTGACTTTTCGGCTGGGCGAGCAGCCACATTTTGCCGCAGTCGGCCAGCCAGGCCAGCCGACCGGCTGTCCCTATCCGTGTCCTCTTCCCCCCGACCTTACCCTTAGCGCAGGTCGCTGGGGTGCAGCTTACCCCAACCCCAATCGTGACGGTGGAAGCAGCGCCGCGGGCGCCCCCCTTTGGGTCGTTCTCACCTGGCGTTCGACGCGGCCGCTGCCCGATGTACGCGCGGCCGTGGATCTGGTCGATAGCGCGGGTCACTGGCTGGCTACCGATGAGATGTGGCTGATGGACCCCCGCCAAGAACAGACCGCGCGCTGGTCCCCTGCCGCGACCTACCAAACATATCATCTACTGACCGTGCCGGAGACACAGCCGCCAGGAGGGGCGCAGTTGCGGGTGCGCGTTTATGATTCAAAGACGCTGATGCCGCTGCTGGCCGCATCAGATCGGACGCAACAGAGTATTCCGCTCGGTGTGGCAACTGTGACGCCACCGATGGCGCCCGTGGATGCCGCGACTTTGCCGCTTGACCGACCTCTATTCCATACGATCACCTCCGGGGTCGAGCTGCTCGGCGTTGATGCCTGGCCCACAACCGCCAACGCCGGCCAGACGCTCACACTGCGGCTCTACTGGCAATTGGGCGATCCCTCAGCGACCCGACCGGAGATACGCGTCCAACTGGGCGACACGGCGGCTCGCGCCAAGATCGCCCTCCCAACGGGGATGCAGGCGGGACAGATCATCCACACGGACGCTGATCTGCAACTCCCGGCCAATACGCCTGCCGGGAACTACGCTCTACGGCTGACGGCTGGCGAGGGGGCTATATCCGTCACGCTCGGCTCGATCGATATTGCCAATCGTCCCCGTCAATTCGAGCCACCGGTGTTGACCCATCCGCTTCCCAATGGAGCAACCTTCGGGGAGACGGTGCAATTGCTGGGTTTGGCAGGCGCGCCCGAAGCTGCAGATCAGAGCATTTCCGTTGTGGCCGGCCAACCGTTCACTGTCACCCTGGCCTGGCGCGCGCTGGATACGCCGCCGCGGGATTTGGTACGTTTCATCCACATTCTGGGAGCAGATGGCCGCCCGGTCGCGCAAGAAGACAGCCCACCCTGCGGCGGCGCGTGTCCCGCCACTTCCTGGCTGCCGGGTGAGGTGTTCGTCGAGCAAACTCACCTGACGATACCAGCGGAACTGGCGGTGGGCACTTACCCGTTAGCGGTTGGCTGGTACGACGCGACGACGTTCCAGCGGCTGTCGGTCAAAACCACTGCACTAGCTGAGGCCGAAGGATTAGCACTCTTACCAATTGCAGTGACAGTAACGCAGTAGAAGGTTGAGTACCAGACTGGATTATCGGGTCGCTGATGCCCCGATCACCTTACCTCGACTAGTACCGGTCCCAGGCCGATCTGCTGATCTTGACTGCCATCCGCTAGATGGACTGTGATCGGTGGTAAGGAATGATCTCCTGCTATTGCAAAAACCGATAGGCTAAGCCACCAGTTGCCCAGAATAGCTGCATCACCTAAGGCGAGATCAATCTGGTCGACCATCTCCACTTCAGATGTACCGGGACGCCAGCAAGTGGTAGGATACTGTTTATCAAATGGTTGCCAATGCACACCGGGCAGTACTTGGCCGTCAGGTGCCACGGGGACTATCGAGAAGTAGTAGGGCGCGGACATTTGGCGAAGTGGCTGCCAGTGCAAGGCCACGCTCAAGATGCGCCGATCAGAGTCATATTGACTTTGAAAACCGATGAGGCGCATCTCACTTCCAAATGTCGCGTTGACTGGGGTCATCTGCCCACTAAGTGGCGGATGTGTCACCTCAGCGTACAGGGGCGGAGACCCCAGCCAGGTGTCAATTGGTCGATGACTGGATGCTAGTGCTATCAACCAGAAGACCTGAGCAGCTAGTACCAAGACTCGTTGTCGGGGGGTCAATTGCAGGACGCTAGTAGCAATCAGCAACAAGATCGCCGGTACGAAAAACATCCAGACACGGCCGACCTCACCTTGAGCCGAGCCTGAGATGAGCAAACTCAGCAATGTGAGTCCCAGAGCAAGAGCCAGGCGCGATATAGCAGGCGGGCGTACTGTCGCTACGCAAGCTGCTGCAAGACCAGCGACAGCCAGGCCGCTGTAGATGGCGAGATCCCAGATGTGCAAACCCAAACTGGGCAGATATGGGCGGTGCATATCAAGATGGATGCGCATGGCCACCTGGAAAGCCTCTATTGGCGAGTGTCCAGCCCCATAGGCATAAGCGCCAATCACGATAACGATACCGCCCCCCAGTTGCGCGCCCACGGCCAGCGACCAAAGCATATGCGTGCGCAACGAGCGACCGCTATCGGGTTGCCAGGCCAACAGGACCAGCCATCCCGCAAACAGCAATAGAGGGATCAACGATAAATTCAATACAAACAATCCACCAGTCAACAGACCAGCTACTAACAGACGCACCCCCGCGGCCCATCCAGGGCCATCCATGGCAGCTCGCCATATGAGGTACAACACCAGGGTTGTCCAGAGCGGATAGAAGGTGTTCAGGGTTCCAGCGAACACCGTCAGTGCAGGCACCAAGGGCCACCAACGCACAGCCTCTCGGGCCACCGATGCACTGGCCGCTCGTTCACCAAAACGGTAGAGGGGAATAACGGTCAGCGCCGCCCAAAGCGGTGAGAAAATGCCGAACCAAGCACTGGCCAGTTGTGGATTACTAACCTGGTTAAGTCCCCAGTCCCATGTGTGGCATTGCCACGGCCGCAGCAAATCGGCCAGAAACTGACTGAGTCCTGGGGCGGTCGCCAGCATTTGACTTAGGGTAAAGTACAACACAGGCCAGCCGGGCAGACTAATCGCGATGTGGGGTACGTGCTGTCGCCAACCGGGCATGAGCTGCGGCCAATCATGCAGCATCGCCGGCGTCAGAGCCATACCGAGGGTGAAGCCACCTGTCGCCTGGGAGCTGACCGTGCGGGTAAACAGAATATAGAGCGGATCACCGACCAGAGCCAGTAAGGCCATCGGTATGACTATACTACCGGCCACACTCCACCCCACGACTAGGGCGCTCGCACGACAAGCGAGTAGATGGCTGCCGATCAGGTAGATAGCAATAACAAAGCCCCCCGATAGCACGCGTAGAGGGTCAAACACGAGTGGCCCTGCATTATACCAATATGGTACAACCAGGTGCCAACGGCCAACAAGGATCGGGAATGTAGCCAGTATAGTCATAATCACGATGCTGACGATAATCAGACGACGGGACAAGTCGTTGTTCAAGCGCATCTTTATTCTCAAGGCTTAGTCTTTCTCGAGACAGTTTTGAGGCGATTTCAAGTCACCCCACTTCCTTACGCCCACTTGAATCATCGCGGCAATCCAATTGGCCGATACGGCCCCGGAAAGTGAGCAAAACTACCGTCTATGGCTATGGCCTGATATTAATTCCTAGCCGGCTGAACCCAACCGACAGCTTGCGTGGATCGCTGCCCCCAGCCTGCGGCGGCTCGGCATAGGCAGAACGAAGCGTCAGATCATTGAAACCCACGCGCATCAGTTCCGCCGGAATATCAACCGCTGCGTTCCACGGCTCGCAGTCGCGCCATTCGTGATCGATGACCGCCGTATCGTTGACATCCAGGATGATGCGCTGGTTTTTGCCCGGCACACAAAGCGGAAAGACGCCCAGTTCCAACCGGGCTGGAGTGCGTGCAGTGACAATGAACTGGGCAGCGGAGCGTGTACCTTCAGCCCATACCCCCCACGCCTCCTGGCCGGACCAGCCATCGTGCAGCAGCAGATTGAATTCCGGCGCGCGGGGTGGCGACACTTCCAGAATGCAAATGGGCCACTCCCACGGCGATGTGCCCGCCGGGGCAGGAAAGCAGTCCACGGGCTTGATTTCCTCGGCTGCTTGCGCCTCCTGCCACAGCCCAGATTCCCACTCGCCCAACATCTCCATCACAATGTAGCGGACTCGATAGCTACGCAGAATAGTCGCAAAATCTGGATGCCAGAAGGGGTGCTGGTGGGTCGCCAGCCATTCGTTCAGGACTACCGTATGGCGCGGGCGCACACCGGCTGCGCCCGCGGCCGTGGCCTGTTTGGTGTAGCTTGGGGAGAGCAGATTGTGGCCGTGGTTCGACAGGACCAGCGTCGAGGCGTGGGCAGCAAAGACGTTGGCGATCCCCTCTCCCGGAATCGATTGCTGGCTCAGCCAGGTGTAGGCCGGATGTGCGGGGGGCGGAAAGGGCAGGGTCTTGAGTGGAGGGGGCACACTCTCAAAGAGCAATAAAGCCGCCAAAAGCCATTGCAGCGCTTGTCCCCCATAGCGGGTCCGGGGCCACAAGCGCCGCGCCTCGGCCAGCGCCATACCCGCCAGGAGCAGCATGCCCAGGTTGGCTGCCAACGCATAGCGGGCGAAAATCCGGCCGCGTTCCCAAAATGGCACAAAGATAGCAAGCAGTAGCGCGGGCAAAGGAACTGCATCGGCGAAAGGCAGCGGGGCTTGCGCTGTGACAAAAAAGCCCGGCTTCAGGTGATGTCCAAGCTGCCAGAGCGCTTGATTCAGGGGGCGCAGTGCGGGCCATTGCACCGGTTGTCCATCCCAATGCAGGGTCAATCCCAGGGCCAGCGAGAGGCAGACGAGGGCCAGCATCAGCGCCGGCAGCCAGGCTTTGTTGCGCCGAGCCACAGCTACCCCGACCAGCGCCACAGCCGACCAGAGCAACCCCAGGTTGCTCATTCCCTGCTGCCACGGTTCGCCCTGGTAAAGCGAACGCGCCAGCGAGCCGAGCCAAGGGTGAAACAAAAAAGGAATGGGCAAGCTGTTTATGCTGGCCCCCCAAAAATTTACTTCATCGATTGTATAGAAAGAGGGATCGACAAAAGCGGACTCACGCAGATTGAGGAGCAGCCAGGGAGCCGCAAGCAACAAAAAGACAAACACTGTGAACGAGAAGGCAAACAGGCGTTGAGGCCAGGTTGCCAAAATAGTGGCTTTGCGGAGCAACATCCACAAGACCAGAGGGATGCCACCGATAAAAACGAAGTAGAGGGAGAGATTGAAGGCCACTACCCAGACCGTGGCGGTGCATACCAGCCACCCAAGCCGCCGCCGTCGGGTAAGCGCATCCCCGGCCCGCTCTGCACTCCAGAGCATCCAGGGCAAGAGAGCGGCAGCGATAAAGATATTTAACTGTCCCTCCAGGGCCGCACCCCAACGCATACTCCAAAAAGTGATGGCGAGGCTGACAATCGTAGCGGGTAACGTCGGCAAATAGCGGCGCGCCAACAGCAGCGCGCCGGCAAAGCCGCCGATACAAGTAAGCAACATCGCCACATTATAGGCGAAGGCCCCGCCACCGATCCGCACCAGCGGCACCAACGCCAGATAGAGCAGCGCGCCGACCGAATGGCTGCCCACCCGCCAGCCCTCAGGGAAATAGTTGTAAGGATAGATAAGTGGATTCCGACCCTCTGCCAGTGCATCGCTGAACCAGACTGCGCTGACGACATTTTCCAATGCGTCGCCGTAATGGGGGAGCGTCTGAAAAATGTCGCGCAGACCCCACGCCCAAACCATAAAACCGGCAAAGGCAATCCACGGCAGAACGCGCTGGGCCAGGGAGAGAATACGCGAGATGAGCGCGGTGGTCATCGTTTCTCCAATACATAGACCGTCGGGCAGAGCTTCCAATCATCTGATAGACCCCCCACAGACAGTCGGCAATCTCCACATTGTAATGGGTTTCGCCGAGGAGAGGAATCAGTTCGGCCCGGTTGCGGCGCATCCGGGCGATGCGCAGGAGTTGCGCGGATGTCTTGCGGCTGCCATCCTCCTCCCAGAACTCCCGCCACTCGCTGGTGACCGCATCTTTTTCGGCAATGGCAAAGCCGACGGCGCGGGCTGTCTCCTCAAAGAAAGCGTCGGACTGGTTTTGGGGGACGATGCCCATTGTGCCGTAGATAGAAGCCGCCTCTTTCGGCTCCATCAGTTCCGTACTGAAGGTCTGGTAGACGAGCATCCGCCCGCCGGGTCCCAGGACCCGGTGGCACTCGGCCAGTCCGATGGACAACTCGGCCACGTGATTGAGCATATCCCGGCACCAGAGGAAGTCGATGCTGGCGTCGTCGGCAGGGATGGCTTCGATCCAGCCCACGACGGCCCGCACCCGTTCGCCGAGTCCAGCGTCGGCAATGGCGGCCTGGGCTTCGGCGATGCGCTCGGCCACCGGGTCGATGCCCAGGGCTGCGCAGCCGAAGCGCCGGGCCAGGGCGAGGGTATGCGCGCCATCCCGGCAGCCCACATCCAGCAGGCGATGGCCCGCGCCGATACCCAGGCCGGCCAGTCTGTCGGCCAGTATCCCGGAGGGGCGGGGGGAAAGGCTGCGGTCGGTGAGCGCGTAAAATTCCTCGTCGGAAAGTTCCATCGGGCCATAGACGGCGTTCAAGATGCTGCCGGTTTGTGTGGTCACAGCCATAATTCCAGTGGGGTGGTGGGCAATTGTCCCAGTCGTTGCAGTTCCGTAAAAGTCGTCATCAGTGCGGCCAGACTGGCGTCGCAATCCAAGCCAAACCGTTTCGCCAGCTTCATTAACTCCTCGCTTTTGACTGGTGCAACCACCTTTTCCAGCCGAACGCTCTCTTTACACTTCCAGGCTTTGAATTCGGCAAAGATCACCTGCGCGGCCAGCCAGCGAATCTCCCCAAAACGCATGGGCGAACCGAAAACACAGGGCCCGGTGTCGCTCAGCAGTGCCTCCACATAGGGCAGCAGACGCTCGTCCTGGGACGGCCATACCCAAAGCGCTTTGAGCATTGCCGCCCGTTCGGATGGATTGGGGTCTTGCAGGGCGGCGATGGTCTCGGCCAGTTCTGCTTCGGTGTACATTCGTCACATTCGTCCTTCGGCTACGACAAAGGAAGAATTTGTATACACGGATGGAAAAGAACACGGATAGGTTACAAAGCCATCCGTGTTCTTTTTCATCCGTGTACACAAAAAAGGCAGTACCGCAAAAGGTTATTGTACGATCAAATCCCGGTTGATTTCCACGCCCAGCCCCGGCCCCAGAGGTGCGTGGATGAAGCCCTCGCTGTCGATGACCGGCGGGTTGGCCAGGTTGGAGAAGCCCAGGGTATAGTCGCCGACTGGCGGATCGTGCAGGACTTCCAAAAAGGGTGCGTGCCGCCAGGCGCAGGTGAGGTGCAGGTGGGCGATTGTGCCCAGATTGCGCCCGCCGTGATGGGGGCAGATCTGCTTGCCATAGGCTTCGGCCAGCACGCCGATTTTGCGCAGGGTAGTAATGCCCTCGGCCACCATACTTTCCGGCTGCAACACATCGTATACATTCTTTTCCAGCATTTCGACAAATTCGTGGAGGCCCGGATTGTTTTCGCCGCCGGCAATTGCCATATCCACTTCGGCGTTGAGCTTCGCCAGTTGGTCGAACTGGTAACGGGGCAGGGGTTCCTCCAGCCAGTAGACGCCCAGCCGTTGCAATTCCCGGGCCGTTTCCACCGCCCGGCGGTAGTCCCACAGAATGCCCGGCTGCCAGTTGCCGCTGGACTGGGCCTGGTTGGCGTCCACCAGAATCGTCATTCTGTCGCCCACCGCGGCCCGCACCTTCTCGACGATGGCGATGTCTTCCCGCATCGTCTGGCAGTGGATGCGCAGTTTGATGGCCTGCCAGCCCTCGTCGACCAGACGGGCGGCCAGGTCGGCCCGCTCGTCCGGGGTGGAGAGGGCCACCATCGACGCATAGGCGGGGACTTTTTCTTTGGCCCCGCCCCACAGCTTCCAAAGGGGCTGGTTGCAGGCTTTGCCGATTAGATCCCAGAGGGCGATGTCCACGCCGGTTGCGCCCCGGTAGGCCACGCCCCGAGCGTAATAGCGCAGGACGCCCACATGCTTTTCCGTGTCGAAGGGGTCCTGGCCCACCAGTTTGGCGTTGAGCACAGGCAGCAGGTCCGGCGCAACGCCCGGCCCAATGCCCACCAGCCCGGCGTCGGTGTGAATCTCCACCACAGAGCCGCCGCCCCGGGTAAAGTGCATTTTGCCGCCCAAATCCCAGGCTGGTTCGATGTCGCCGATATCTTCGACGACGCGCAGATTGAGAAGTTTGATTTCGGTGATTTTGATACGCGATGTCATCGGAAATGATTTCCTTTCGGTATGGCTGGTTGCGTAGTGCGTAGTGCGTATTGCATAAGGTGGCGCAGCCACGATTTGCGTGCGGAAACGTGAAGACGTGAAACGTGAGAGTATATGACGATACCTCACGTTTCACGTTTCAGATGGTTGACCGACCGACTAGCGCTTGTGCGTTAGTTCCTCGTTGGTACGGAGTAGGGTGGCGAGGCCACGATTTGCGTGGGGAAACGTGAAGACGTGAAACGTGAGATCAGGTGACGACACCTCA
>JAHDWH010000278.1 GCA_023384455.1 Caldilineaceae bacterium
TATCAGCGTCAATCAATTCAGATCAGCGGCATCAGCGTCCTATTTTCAGGGCAGTTCCAAGCGCCCGTTTGTTTATAATTCGAGAGAGCAGCAGCCCGGCGCTGCTGCTCTCTTTTTATCTGGCGGCAACGGCCCGGCAGTGATACAATTCAGTCATCTTTTTTGGCACTGGTATGGCTCGGCGGACATAGCCCGATAATTTCCAGAGTGGTGCGTAGTGCGTAAACCCATAGGGATGTCAGTTCACGCGCTACGCACCACGAAATCAGGGCATCTATGGGCTGTCGTATACCGGTGGCTTTGTTCGCACCGATGGTGAGCAGACAGGGGCAGGTATGCAAAACGAGGCAAAGGAACGGCGACAGGAGCGGTTGGCCGCCATTGATGAGATTATCAAACGCACGGACATTCGCTTTGTGCGTCTTCAATTCAGCGATATTGTGGGCAGCGCCAAACAGGTGACGATCCCCATCAGCCACTGGGACGACGCCGTAGAGAACGGCGTCTGGTTCGACGGCAGCGCGGTGGAGGGCTTTGCCCGGGTGGCCGAGAGCGATATGTATCTGGTGGCCGATTTGGACACCTTCGCCCCCATCCCCTGGGAGATGGAGCTTTCCACGGCTCGGGTCATCTGCGATGTCTACACCCCGGACGGCACGCCCTTTGTGGGGGATTCCCGCTATGTGTTGAAGCGTCAGTTGGAACGGGCGGCCCAGATGGGCTACGATTTTATGATCGGCCCGGAGGTGGAATTTTTCCTCTTCCGCCCCCACCGGGACGGCTCGCTGATTCCCCTGCAACCCCACGACGAGGCGGGCTATTTCGATGTCAGCACCGATCTCTCCCACAGCGTGCGCCGCCAGATGATCGACGCGCTGGCCGCGTTGGGCATCAAAATCGAGGCGGCCCATCACGAAGTCGCCAGCGGCCAGAGCGAAATCGACTTTCAGTACGGCCCGGCGCTCTCCATCGCCGACTATACGATGACCGTGCGCATGACGCTCAAGGCGATTGCCCAGAAGAACGGCCTGCACTGCACATTTATGCCCAAGCCCATCACCGGCATCAACGGCTCCGGGATGCACGTCCACCAGAGCCTGTGGCACAAAGGCCAGAACCGCACGGCGATGTACGATCCGGAGAATGACTACGACCTGAGCCAGGACGCGCTCCATTTTATCGCCGGGCAACTGGCCCACGCCAAAGGGATGACGCCGATTTTGGCCCCGCTGGTCAACAGCTACAAACGGCTGGTGCCCGGCTACGAAGCACCGGTCTATCTCTCCTGGGGGCGCACCAACCGCAGCGCACTGATCCGCATTCCCCGCACCTCCCGCGGGCGACCCCAGAGCACCCGCTGCGAGTTGCGCTGCCCGGACCCCAGCGCCAACCCCTATCTGGCCTATGCGGTGATGCTGGCCGCGGGGCTGGACGGCATCGAACAGCGCATGACCCCGCCCGCACCGGCCGAGGAAGACCTCTTCCAAATGGATGGCAACCGGGCCGGTTTTGAGATGTTGCCGGGCAGCCTGGGCGAGGCGCTGGACGCGCTGCGGGGGGATATTGTCATCCAGGAAGCCCTGGGCCAGCACGTCTACGAGCGCTATGTGGAGGCCAAGCGGCTGGAATGGAACGACTACCGGATTTTTGTGACCCAATGGGAATTGAATCGCTATTTGACGATCTATTGATAGGGACGCAGATTTAATCCGTGTGAATCCTGACAATCCGTGCAAATCCGTGTCCTTATTTTTAAGGCAGACGACGGGGAGAACTTCGTGAAAGCACTGGTCGAGCGTATCCGCAGGGAAGGGCGCAATCTGGGGCGGGGGATTCTGAAGGTGGATGGCTTTATCAACCACCAGTTGGACCCGGCCCTGACCGCAGCGATGGGGCAGGAGTTTGCCCGGCGTTTTGCCCAGGCTGGGGTGGAAAATGTGACGAAAATTGTCACCGCAGAGGTGAGCGGGATTGCCCCGGCCCTGACAGTGGCGACAGTCTACGGGGTGCCGGTGGTCTATGCCCGCAAACACCGGCCCATCACAATGCCCGACGGCTTCTACTCCTCCTCTGCGCCCAGCCACACCAAAGGCGGCATCGTCCAGTTGATGATCTCGCCCGAGTATTTGCAGCCGAGCGACCGGGTGCTGCTCATCGACGACTTTCTCGCCACAGGAAAAACTATCAGCGCACTGGTGGAGGTCATCGCCCAGTGTGGGGCCACCCTCTGCGGCATCGGCTGTCTGGTGGAAAAATCCTTCGAGTCGGGCCGCCAGCGATTGGAACATCTGGGCGTGCCGATTGTGACCCTGGCCATCATCGACAGTATGGAAGGCGATAGTATCGTCGTGCGCGACCCGACGGTATAACCGTTTTTCCTGCTCCCGTCGGGTCCGTGACCCGGCGCTGTCTGGTGGGTGACCGCCGCCGGTCACGGATTAGCCGGGGAGCAGGAACCCCACGACTATTTCCGCCGCGCTGCATTAGCCGCCTGTCGGAGCAGCACAGAATAGAACGCGGATTGGGCGGTACAGGCGGATTTTTGCGGATCGATCCAGAGTTTTTCGCTATTATATCCGTTTGAATCCACTCAATCCGCGTCGCCCGCGTTCTGTATTTGGAATTGTTCTATTGATCGTCGAACTCTTGGCGGCGCCCGATCCTTCGTGTATAATACGGCTGCCCTGAAAAAGGTCCCCGGCATTTGCTTTCCAAGCGAGCGTGTACAGGACAATTCAGGCAACGAAGTTCGTGAAGTTCCGGGGACTTTTCATCCCCCGTGGCGTAGCTCATCGCATGAAGAACTAATGCGAAATAAGGTGCTCATCCGCTCTGGGATTGGCTACTCATATCGCCGCCAAAATGACCAGCCATCCGCTCAAATTGCTTTTACCTCGCCAATTCGGTATTGATGTTCAAACTTTTACCCAAACAGCCTGACTATTTCCATCCCACATTAGGCGAATAATGACCAAATGCAAAAAAATATTTTTCCCCCTACTGAAACTGTTCGCGTTGTCTTCCAGCCTGCTGGCAGACAGGGCGATGTCATTCCGGGCACAACACTCCTGGAAGCCGCCCGCCGCCTGGGGGTGGAGATCGAGTCCATCTGCGGCGGCCACCAGACCTGTGGCAAGTGTAAGGTGCTGGTGGAGGAGGGCGAATTTGCCAAATTTGCTCTGCGTTCCACAGCCGAGAACCTGACCCCCCCGGGCGAACGGGAGATCGAATATGCGACCAAACGCAACTTCGCCGACGGCGCGCGGCTTAGCTGTGCCTGCCAGGTGACCGGCGATCTGGTTATCCGTGTGCCAGAGGAGAGCCAGACCCGCAAGCAGGTGGTGCGCAAGGCCGCGGGCGTCGAACGGGTTATCGCCGTCGATGCGCCTATGCGTCTCTATTATGTGGAATTGCCCCCTGGCGAATTGAAGGATCACCGGGGCGATTGGCAGCGGCTGACCGCTGAACTGGCTGCGGTTCACGGGCTGGAGAATCTGACCATCGACCCGGCTATTTTGTCCACTCTGCAACCGGCCCTGGCTGCCGGCAAGCGGACGATGACCGTAACGGTTTTTGAGGGGCGGGAAGTGGTGCGGATACAGCCCGCTTTTCACGAAGACATCTATGGTATGGCCTTTGATGTGGGCACGACGACAGTAGCGGGCCATCTCTGCCACCTGCGCACGGGCGAAATCCTGGCGACAGCCAGCCGCATGAATCCCCAGGTCCCCTATGGCGAGGACCTGATGAGCCGGGTCAGCTATGCAATGGTCAACCCGGACGGCACCGAGCGTATGCACCGGGCGATTATCGACGGATTGAACGAGCTGATCGCCGAGGCATGTCGGGAAGCGGAGATTAGCCCTACAGAGTTGGTGGAGTTAGTGGTGGTGGGCAATACGACAATGCACCACCTGCTTCTGGGCATCAACCCCCAGGAATTGGGCGGCGCACCCTTCAGTCTGGTCACCCACGACGCCGTAGATGTGAAGGCTCGGGATTTGGGCATCGCCATTGCCCGGGGCGGCAATGTCCACTTCCCCCCCTGCGAGGCGGGCCACGTGGGCGCGGACAATGTGGGTGTGCTGGTGGCCGAAGCCCCCTATGCCCAGGACGACCAGATGCTTGTGCTGGATATCGGCACAAATGGAGAGATTCTGCTGGGCAACCGGGAGCGGATGTTCAGCGCCAGCAGCCCTACGGGTCCTGCCTTTGAGGGCGCACAGATTCTGCACGGGATGCGGGCCGCGGCCGGGGCCATCGAGCGGATACGCATCGACCCGGCCACCCTGGACGTGCGCTATCGAATTATCGGCAAGGAAGAGTGGATAGAAAGTGGGCCTGGGGATGGGGGATTGGGGGCTGGGCAGAGCCTCTCCCCAATTCCCAATTCCCATTCCCCAATCCCCAATTCCCGCCGCGCCAAACGGGAGGCCCTGCTTAACCCGGAACTGAAAGCATCGGGCATCTGCGGCTCCGGGATTATCGAGGCGATTGCCGAACTGCTGATCGCGGGTGTGTTGGCGGCCAATGGGCGTTTTGTGGGTATCGAGCATCCCCGGCTGCGCACCGGGCTGGGGGAGGGTGGCGCCAAAGCCGAGTTCATCCTGGCCTGGCCCCACGAAACCAGCAGTGGTCAGGCGATTACTGTCCACTCGGACGATATACGGGCTATTCAACTGGGCAAGGCCGCGCTCTATGCCGGGGCAAAGCTGCTGATGAAGCGTTTGGGGTTGGAGCAGGTGGATCGGATTGTGCTGGCCGGGGGCTTTGGCAGCTACATCGATCCCAAACATGCAATGCTCATCGGGCTGATCCCGGACTGCGATCTGGCCCGGGTGACAGCCGTGGGCAACGCAGCCGGGGACGGGGCGCGGATGATTCTGCTGGACAAGGCCAAACGGAGCGAGGCCCGGTGGGCGGCCCGTTGGGTGCGCTATGTGGAGACGGCTGTAGAGCCATCTTTCCAGGATGAGTTTGTAGCAGCCATCAGCTTTCCCCACGCGACGGACAGCTTTCCCCATTTGCAGGGCGAATTGGAAGCCAGCCGCAACCGCTGGAGCGCTGAGCGAATCCAGGCCATCGATGGGATGGAGAACGGCACGGAGCAACGCTCCAGCCGGACAGACCGGCTTGCTCGTCGCCGGGATCGGGAACAACGGCGGGGATAGGGTTGACAGGAGACAAGAAATGGCGCAACCGACTGTAGCGGCTTACGGAACGTGGGAGTCGCCCATTACGGCTGATCTGATTGTGGCCCAAACCATCGGGCTGGGACAGATTGTGCGGGACGGCGATGACATCTATTGGAGTGAAATGCGTCCCCAGGAAAAGGGGCGCTATGTGGTTGTGCGGCGCACGGGAGACGGCCAGACGGTCGATGTGAATCCGCCCCCCTTCAATGCCCGCACCCGGGTTCACGAGTATGGCGGCGGATCGTACAGCGTCCACGGGGGAACCCTCTACTTTACAAATTTCGCGGACCAGCGGCTCTATCGCCAGCCAGCGGGGGGCGTACCCGAAGCGCTGACCCCGGAAGGGATGGACATTCGCTTTGCCGACTGTGTGATGGACAGCCGGCACAACCGGCTGATCGGCGTGCGCGAAGATCACCGGATGGCCGGGCAGGAGGCTGTCAATACCATTGCCGCGCTCGATCTGGCAGAGGGCGGCGCGGGAGAGGTACTCGTCTCGGGCCAGGATTTCTACGCCTCACCCCGGCTCAGCCCGGACGGCAGGCAATTGGCCTGGCAGAGTTGGAACCACCCCAATATGCCCTGGGACGGCTGCGAGCTGTGGCTGGCCGAGATGATGGCCGACGGTTCGCTGGGCAGGACCCGGCTGGTGGCGGGCGGTCTGGACGAGTCCATTTTTCAGCCCCAGTGGTCGCCGGACGGCACGCTCTATTTCGTTTCGGATCGGTCAGGCTGGTGGAATCTGCATCGCTGGCGTAACGGAGAAGTGGAGGCCGTGACCCAACAGGAGGCAGAATTTGGCGCGCCCCAATGGGTTTTCGGTCAGTCCACTTACGGTTTTGCCGGGCCGGATCGCATCATCTGCACCTACACCCAGGATGGAGTCTGGCATCTGGCCGCCATCGACACCGGCAGCCTGGCTTTCACCCGGCTGGAGTCGCCCTATACGGCGATCGGCGGCCTGCGCGTCACCGCGACGGATGCCATCTTCCTGGGCGGATCACCTAGCCGCGAGACGGAGGTCGTGGGTCTGGAACTGGCGACCGGCCAGTTTTCTACATTGCGCCGTTCGAGCAGCCACGAGCCGGACACCCGCTATATTTCGCCCGCCCACTCCATCGCCTTCCCCACCACAGAAGGTCAGACGGCCCACGCCTTCTACTACCCGCCCGTCAACGCCGATTTTGTGGGAGCGACGGACGAAAAGCCGCCACTGCTGGTCATCAGCCACGGCGGGCCGACCGGGGCGACGGACAACGCTCTGGATATGCCCATTCAGTTCTGGACCAGCCGGGGCTTTGCTGTGCTGGATGTAAATTACGGGGGCAGCACCGGGTACGGCCGGGCCTACCGGATGCGTCTCAACGACCGCTGGGGGATTGTGGACATCGACGATTGCTGCAATGGGGCGCATTTTCTGGTCGCTGAGGGGCTGGCCGATGGCAAGCGGCTGATCATCCGCGGCGGCAGCGCAGGGGGATATACGACTCTCGGCGCGTTGACCTTTCGGGAGACCTTCAGCGCAGGGGCCAGCTATTTCGGCGTCAGCGATCTGGGCGGTCTGGCCGAGGAGACCCACAAATTCGAATCCCGCTATCTGGACAATCTGGTCGGCCCCTATCCGGCGGCGAAGGCTGTCTACCAGGAGCGTTCGCCCGTTTATCACGCCGAACAGCTCTCTTGCCCGGTCATTTTCTTTCAGGGGCTGGAGGACAAAGTGGTGTTGCCCAACCAGGCCGAGCGGATGGTGGAGGCACTGCGCTACAATGAAGTTGCGGTGGCCTACGTTCCCTTCGCCGGCGAGCAGCACGGCTTCCGTCAGGCCGCCAATATCAAACGGGCCCTGGAAGGTGAGTTGTACTTCTATGGGCGTGTCTTTGGCTTCCACCCGGCGGACGAAATTGAGCCGGTGCAGATCGAAAATATGTAACGCGAACTGTTAGTTCGCCGCGCAAGCTAACAGCTTGCGGTCCAAATGTAACGCGAACTGTTAGTTCGCCACGACGCAAGCTAACAGCTTGCGGTCCAAATGTAACGCGAACTGTTAGTTCGCCACGAC
>JAHDWH010000279.1 GCA_023384455.1 Caldilineaceae bacterium
ACGGGGAAAGCCGAAAGATGTTGTGGCCGATTCCCGGAATCTCGTCTGCGAAACCTCTATGTTAAGTTGCTTACCGGGCCACCCACTTCATCGCATCCCAGGCGACCAGCTTCGAGAGATAGGTCTCGCCGGTCACATCCGCCAGGGATACGTAGTCCTGCTTGTCGCCCCGGAAGCGGTAGCTGCCCAGAGAGACCCACTGGTCGCTGTAGCCCGACTGATTGACTACGCGCAGGGTGAAGCCATCAGCGTGGGAGACCCAATAGCGGGCGCTGCTGGTGGTTGAGTAACGGTTGGGAATGTAGACAAAGACCTCATAACGCCCAGCGCTCAGGTTGGGATACCAGCGCCCCCAATTGTAGCCGGGTCTGGCTCTGTCGTTGTTTTGCGTCCAATAGAGATGGCCGTTGAAGCCTTCGTTGGCGCTGGCCCAGCCAGAGGCCGTGCCCCCGCGCACGAAGCCAGCGGACTGGTTGTCCACAACTACCCCGCTGGTGGACGGTGGCACAGGGGTAGGCGTTGGCGTTGGCGACGAACCGCTGCCCACCTTCTCCCAGGAAAGCCGGGCCACCGCGTTGCCGCTTTCTTCAAAATACTCCATCTGCACAGTCACAGAGCCGCCGGGCAGGTAAATATCGCCCGTGTGTTCTGTCGCGGATTGGAGCTTCCAGGCGTCGATGAGGGTATGGCCGTTGACAAAGAGCCGCGCCCCGTCGTCCACTGTCATGCGGAAACGGTGCATCCCCGCGGGCAGGTTCAGCTTCTGGCTCCAGCGCACAGAGAAGCCGTCCCGATCTACGCCATTTGCCGGGCTGCCTGTGCCCCAGTCAAAGTTAATGTTATTGTCATTGCGCACCACAACCGGTGTCCCGCTCAGGGATTTGTTGTTAAAATACGCCCCTTTCCACTCGGTGATGGGTGGCTCGCCCTGTTGCCAGGAGAGTTTCGCCACCGCGCCGCCACTCTTCTCGTAATACTCAACCTCCAGGAGGTGATGGCCTGAGCTCAGATATTTTGTCCCGGTGAACTGGGCCGGGCTGTGATCCCACCAGGCGTCGATCACCAACTCCCCATCTATCCGCACCCGCATCCCGTCGTCGCTGATAGCGGTAAAGGTATACTCACCGGGGGGAACGTCGATATAGCGGGTCCAGCGGGCCGAAAAGTTGTCACTGTTGACCCGACCATCGGGTGAACCCGTGCCCCAGTCAAAATCCAGGGAGCGCTCCTCCCGGTTCAAAACTGGGGTGCCTTCCATTGTACTGTTGTTCCAATAGGCCGCCTGCCAGAAGGGATCCGTATGGCGGGGTGTCACAATGCCCTGAGCCTGGGCACGGTCAACGTCCAGGACGGACGCCAACAGTGCGACCAGCACCAGCAGGAGTGATGTAAACAGGATTCGGGGAAGAAGGGCAGAAAGCCCCCGTTGAGAACGCATCGTTGTCTCCTTTTCAATCAACCAATCCGGGACTCACCCACTGGCAACCGGAGTGTCGCTATGCTTTGAATACTCGACGATTCGACCAGCCAGCCCACCGCCAAAGGGCAATCCCGTAGAAAGTTCAGTGCATCAGCCGTGTCAGGAGGACCGGTCCTTTCCCTACACGCATCTGCTGAAATGCAGACGAAAGCGAGCCGTGGAATGTTCCGGGTGCATCCCAGATTGGGGGGGTGGGTAGCTGATTCCGGGAATCGACCAAACCAATTCCCTATGTCGGAGATCGTCTGGTCGATTCCCGGAATCGGTCGCCCCCATTTCTGGGATACCCCTGAATGTTCCTGACCATTTGCCATTCCCCCCCCCATCGCGTACACTACCTATTCACCATTCACTATTCACCATTCACTATTCTTTCCCACGCCATGCACTTCGACGCACTCACCCTGGCCGCCATCGCCCGTCAACTCACCCGTACCCTCCAGGGGGGACGGGTCCAGCAGATACTCCTGCCCGACGCCCACAGCGTGGGTATGGAGATATATGCCGACCGCCAGCGCCACTACCTGCTCCTTTCGGCCCACCCCCAGGCCAGCCGGGTGCATTTGAGCGAGCAGAAATTGCGCCGGGGGATGGAGAAGGAGACCCCCCTGCTGCTGCTCCTGAAAAAGTATGTGCGCGGCGCGCTCCTCGACACTATAGCGGTACCCGAACCCTTCGAGCGGCTGCTGGCCCTGGGCTTTGATCACCCGGAACACGGCCCCACCACCCTGCTGGCCGAGCCAATGGGACAACTAAGCAATATCTTCCTTCTCGACGCGGGTGGGCACATTTTGGGTCTGTTGAAGCGGGTGCCACCGGGCGAGAATGCCCAGCGGGTACTGTTGCCCAAACGGCGATATACCCCCCCGCCGCTCCAGGACAAAATTCCACCCCTGGATGACGGCAGCCCGGATTATTACGAAAAATTGCGGGGATTGCTGACGCCCGGTGGTCGCCTCTGGCGGGCATTGCTGGATGGCGTAGCGGGTATCAGCCCCACCCTGGCCCGGGAGATCACCTGGCGGGTAACGGGCGACGCCAACGGCCCAGCCGCGCCGGAGCAGATGATGGCCCTGGCTTCCGCCCTGCAAGAACTCTGGCAATTGCCCCAGAGCGATGGCTGGACCCCAGGGCTGGCCCTGGACGACGAACAGGGGGTCATCGGTTTCGCGCCCTACGAGCTGCATTTTGTCGATGAATTCCTGCCAACCGAGGGTATCAGCGAGGCGGTGGCCCGTTTTTATGGCGAAGTGGAGCGAGACCCGGCCGGTTCGACCGATGCCTACGCGGGGATGCGCAAGGGTGTGGCTGGTCTGCTGCACCAGGCAGAAGAACGGGTGGCCCGGCAGTTGGCCGCTTTGGCCCAGGACGAGCCTGAAATAGACGAACCGGCACAGCTGCGCACCCAAGCCGAGTGGCTGCTGGCCCTGAGCAGTCAGGTGAAGCCCGGTCAGCGCCACCTGAGCATTCCCCTGGAGGAGGAGACGCTGACCATTCCGCTCTCGTCAACGGAAACCCCTGTGCAGCAGGCCGAACGGATGTTTGACCGGGCGGCCAAGTTGGAGCGGGCCGCACTCATTATTCCCCAACGCCGGGCGCAACTGGAGGCGGATGCGGCCTATCTGGCCCAACTGCAAAGCGATCTGGCCCTGGCCCAGAATCAGGCAGAGATTGCGGCTGTGCGGGAAGCCCTGCGGGATGCCGGCTATCTGCGCCAGCGACCGGGCCGCACGCTCAAAGTGGCGCCGGATCGTTCGCTCCCCTTGCGTTATATTTCGTCCGAGGGTTTTGCCATTCTGGTAGGACGCAACGCCCGCCAGAACGAAATCGTCACCTTTGGCGAAGCAGGCCCGGATGACCTCTGGCTGCACGTGCGGGGCGCGCCGGGCAGCCACGTAGTGGTACGCGCGGGTGGACAGAGCGTCAGTGAAGAAACTCTCCAGGCTGCGGCTCAACTGGCCGCTTATCATTCCCGGCTGCGGGGCGAACGGGGCGTGGCCGTGGCTGTGACCCAGCGCCGTTTTGTGAGCCGGGCCCCAGGGGGGCGGCCTGGGCTGGTCCACTACCGCAACGAGGAGACCCTACTGGTGGATGGGGCGTTGCCCAGCCTGGCCGAAAAAGCGTAGGAAAGGTCCGTAAAAAGGTACCTGTTCAGCCACCCCACCCTGTCCCTCCCCATTCCAGGGAGGGAGTTGGATCGACTCCTCCCCCACAGCGAGGGAGGTTGGGAGGGGATGAGCAGTTACGTAAAAAGTACCGTAGACGTAGCACGATTTGGTGGATAGAGTAGTGGATATGTAAGCAATCTCTCTCTATTGCCTGGTATCTGTTCAGCCACCCCACCTTGCCCCTCCCCATTCCAGAGAGAGAACTGGATCGACTCCTCCCCCAGTCTGGGGGAGGTTGGGTGGGGGTGAGCAGTTACTTTGCCTGGAACTGGAACAATGACGCTACCATCTACCGCCCGTCAACGCTATGCCCTCTTTGGCGCTATCTTTGGACTTACCTTTCCCGGGATTGCCCTGACAATTCGTATTGCCCAGCTTGGGGTTCCCCAGGCTTTGGCAGTAGTCATTGCGGATCCATTGCTATGGATTATCGGCACAGCCCCCCTTTTCCTCGGTGGTTTTGCCTGGTATGGCGGCGTACAGCACGATCTTTTGCGCGAACAGATGGAAGAAGTGGAGCAGGCACGATTGGAGGCCGAGAAGTCCGAAGCCCGCACAATAGAAGCCCTGCGCCAGTTACAAACATCCCGGGAGCGAATAGCCCACATTGCAGCGACGGAGGAAGCGCTGCACCAGATTGAGCGTGCCGTTGATGATTTCCGCCGGATTATTGAACAGATCGGCCACTTCGATCTTACGGTTTCACTTGTCCACTCCCAAGAAATCTATGGGCAGCAGGGGGATGCGCTGGCCCGCTCCCTGGAGGAGACAGTCAGCAATCTGCGTGCCATCCTAAGCGAAGTGGTAGATGCTGTGGCGGCCACCCACGAAGCCAGCGAGCGTATCCAGCGCAGCACCGAAGCAATCGCGGCGGGTACTGCGCAACAGACGGCACAGGTCAGAGTAGTCATAAATTCAATGAAGACGATGACCGAAACCCTAACCCAGAATGGCAGCCAGGCGGAGAGGGTGGCCGATCTGTCTGGGAAAATGAGCGACAAAGTTGTCGGGGGTGGGACACTTATTGGCGCAACCATCGACGAAATCGTCTGTATCTCTCAGGATATTGTGGCCGCGGTAGAGCGGGTGGACGCCGCGGGGCGACGCAGCCGGGAGATCGAAAGCGTTGTCCATATTGTGGAAGATGTGGCGGAACGGACGAATCTGTTGGCGCTGAATGCGGCCATCGAGGCGGCCAGGGCCGGTGCGCATGGCCGGGGCTTTGCCGTTGTGGCCGAAGAGGTGCGCAAGCTGGCCGGGCAGACGCAAAAGGCTACCCACCAGATTACGGAAGCCATAGAACTGATTCAGCGGGAGATTCGGGAGTCGATTGGTGGCTTGAAGAGCGGGGCGGAAGAGATGCGCCAAACCAGCCAAAAGGCAGGCAAAGCCGTACTTGTGTTGGAAGAGGTGGTGGACGAGACCAGCCAGTTGGCAACGATTGTGCTGGACCTGGCCCAAGCCAGCCAGACCCATCTGCGAATGGGAAGTGAAATCCAACAGACGGTGGGCAATATCGGTATTGTCACGGATGCAACAGCTTCCACTGCCGACGAAATAACTGCCACGGCAGAGGACTTGGGCCAACGCATGGCAGTTCTGGACCGGCTGGTGAATACATTTGCGCTGAATATACAGAGAGTCGAGGAAGAAGAGCCAGTCTATCGTATGGAGATTCCCGCCTTCTTCGGGGCAAAAGTCGGCCCACACTCATACTCTGGAAGCTAAGCACCGGGTCTGACTTATTGCTTGACGCTTACTAAGTTTTCGGTTTCTCTTTCTCTGCCCTATCATCCAAAATCTATCGAAACCTGCCCCCGCTGTGGGGGCTTTTTTGTAGATGCGGTCTTGCCGGCTGCGTTGCGCTTCTCCTCGGCAGCGCAACGCTCCAAGGCGGCATCGACCAGCGCCCTGGCCGCCAACAGGGCTTCTTTGCGCGCCGCGTAGGCGTGGACCCAGAATTCCTCGGGCAGCCCCAAATCGCTGTGACGCAGCTCTTCGCTCAGCCCAGTCAATCCCTGCAAGAGCCAGCCGCCCATATCAAAGGCCCTTTCCCGCTCGGCCCTGGGCTGGCGCGGCGACTCGCCGTAGCCATCATTCGTTTTTGCGTCCTGGTCAGATCGACTCTGGGCAGAAGCGCCCGAAGGCTCTTCGTCCCGGCGCTTATATGTCCCGTTAATCCCGACGGTTGCCGGCTCGTTCATCGCTGGTGATTGCCTTTACAGAGCGGGCGGGCTGCCCGCATCGCAATAGTGATTTTCAACAGACCACAACTCTTGTATACTTGACTCAGGACGCTGGACTGTTGACTACTGATTGTAAATCACAGTGCGCATTACCTTGTAATCCTGTCCGCCAAAACGATATTTATACGCCTCGTCGCCCTGCAAAAAGTCAAAGACTTTCAGCCCCTCGGCGATGGCGTGTTGGATCAGATAGGCCAGCAACACCCAGCCGGGGCTGAGATGGGCGAACTGCTCCGTATCATAGCCCGAATTATAGAGCAGCAAATGGCCTTTGTATTCAAAGGAAAGATAGGTGGCCGCCTTGACCCCGTTCAGCGTCAGGAAGGCCAGCCGCAGACAGCCCGTATCTGCCATACGGCGGGCCAGAGAGCGAAAGAAACGCTGCATTTCCGGCGTCATAAATTCCTCTTTGTCCGGGCGGCTCATCTGCTGCAAGGCGATGAAATCGTCCATTTCCCGCTGCAAGTCGTGTTCTGGGCCAACCAGATAAAAACCGACCGTGGCTTCCCGTTCGGCCCGACGCTGCTTGCGGCGGATTTCGTGGCGCTGCTTCTTCTCTACCCGTTCGGTCAAATACTCTTCATAGCGGGCGGGCAGGGGAATGTAGGGGGCCACATCCTCCTGGGTCACTTCCACCCGATGGCCTGCACCCCGGGCCATCGCCGGCAGGCTCTGGTGCGATAGACTGACCTCGGGCAGATTGCACAGGTCTACCAGATCCCACTCGGGCGCGTCCGGGCCGTGCAGCCAATGACAGAGCGATTCATAGACAGCCTCTTCCTGACCTGCCTCTACGATCAGGTCCAGATAGTCGCTCACTTCGGTACAGCCGACCAGATGCAGAACGTGCGCGCCAGCCCAGGGGCCCGCTTGATGCAGGATTCGATAGAAGGGAGCAATGCCGACCAGCCGACCGCTCCCCTGCTGCCGAAAGGCCAAAATCCACAAATCGCCCTCGCCCAGTTGCTGCCACCAGGTGGTCTGCCATTCGTGGCTGAGAAAGAGGGTGTCGAAGCAGGCACGGGCCAGCAGATCGTTCCATTCATCGCCCAACGCTGTAAAACCGTTCGGATGGGCATTCGGTCCATAGACTGTGTACTCTAAGCGAGAAGGGAAGGGCGTCCAGGCGGAACGGCCCTGTCCTTGGGTTTTTGCCTCACCGATGGGCGAAACAAAAATATCCGACGCGGGCAGGGCTACTTCTTCGCGACAGGGGGGGATATCCGATGTCATTCAGGGCCTCGCATATAAGTAGCAACGAAACAGCAATCACAAAGTGTTCCGTTGGCAGACGATACTAAGGACTCGTCAAGAAATAAGTTCCATCCGGTGCGTCGCACTGTCCACGA
>JAHDWH010000280.1 GCA_023384455.1 Caldilineaceae bacterium
TCTCGATTATGAGTTCCTTCATTCCTTCTGTCACTTCTTTCTCCTTCAGCTTCCTATTGGCAACTCTTTGGGAGGGAGTATATCATCCTTTCCGCGAATACTTATCTCTTCGGAACAGCCTTACGTTTTATCATCTCGTTGATCAGTACAGTTTATCCCCGTTTCACTCTAAAGAGAGTTCGGCTATGCACATTACAAAAGCACTCATCACCGCGGCTGGGCGCAGACAGCGCACCCTGCCCCTGCAAACCCTCATCGACCGGGACGGCGTGGAAAAAGCAGTCCTGCGCATTCTCGTGGAGGAAGTCATCGCGGCCGGGGTGGACGATATCGCCATTGTCGTCAGTCCTGGCGACGAGCAAGCCTACGCCGATGTGGTGGGCGAGCACGCGGGCCGCCTGCATTTTATCCCCCAGCGCGAACCCCTGGGCTACGGCCACGCGGTTTACTGCGCACGGGAATTCACCGGCGGCGATCCCTTTCTCCATCTGGTGGGGGATCACCTTTACGTCAGTCGAGACGGCCAGGGCTGCGCCCAGCGGCTGGTAGAAGTCGCCACCCGCCAGGGCTGCGCGGTCTCTGCGGTGCAGGCCACCCGCGAGCATCTGCTGCCCTACTACGGCGCGGTGGGCGGGCGGCGGCTGGCCGGTCGGGACGATCTCTACCGCATCGAGACGGTCCTCGAAAAGCCCACCCCCACCCAGGCCGAGCAGCATCTGATCGCGCCGGGTCTGCGCGCCGGCCACTATCTCTGCTTCTTTGGGATGCACGTCCTCACCCCCGCGCTGATGGAAATTCTGGGCCGCCTGCTGGCCAGGCCGAACAGCGCTGGCCTGCCCCTCTCCGCCGCGCTGGACGAACTGGCCCGCCAGGAGCAATACCTGGCCCACCAGCAGCAGGCCCAACGCTTCGACGTGGGCGTCAAATACGGCCTGCTCACCGCGCAGATGGCTCTCGCCCTCAGCGGCCAGGACCGGGACGAAGTGCTGGCCCGGCTGCTGGAACTGTTGGCATTGCGGGAGGTGGGCGGATGAAAGGGGTGATTCGACTGAACGAATTGCGAATTGCGAATTGCGAATTGCGTGGCGTTTCGGTATTTCGGAGCCTACTTTCGTATAGAGTCGTAGCTAAATCTGCGGTCACTTCTCTCTGCGTCTCCGCGTCTCTGCGAGAGATACCCCAGCTCGTTCCCCACCTACGCAATACGCAATACGCAATACGGGGGTGCGCGCAATGAGCTACCTCATCCCCATCATCACCTCCCCCGACCCCGCGGTCCGCGACCGCTCGTTGGAAGGCTTTGCCCGCGGCGCGTCCCTGGCCGAACTGCTGGACGAATGCGCAGCCCTGGACCGGATGCGCCGGGAGAATGCCAATTTGTATGAGCGGGTGCGGGCGCTCTTCTTTCTCTACGCGCTCCATCGCTTCCACCTGCCTGCCAAAGCTGACCTGCCCGGTCAGGGACACATCCCCTTCGACGGTTACGAGCATCTGCTCCGTCGCCGTTTTGACGAAGCCATCGACCGCTTTCTTGCGCAACAGACCAGCGATGGCCCCAACGCGGCCATCTCCAGCGGGCTGGCCGCGGCCTATCACCAACTGGCCTTCCAGACGTTGGCGGATCAGGTGCGGCGCAGTGTGCGCAGTGTGCGGGGCAACCGCTGGATGTTCCGGGTCGGCCACCCCGCGGATCACCCCCTGCGGGTGCGGCCCGAACTCCTGCGCGTCTCGGCCAACGGCCTCTACCCCATCCTGCGCGAGCGCACCCCCGTACGGATGGACCTGACCCACAGCGGCTGGAGCGATATCTTCTTTCTAGGGATGGACTTCCCCGAAGGCGCCCGGGTACTCAACATCTCCATCGACCTGAGCGTCCGCGGCCAACCCGATTCAAGCTCCTCCCACGCCAATTCAAGCTCCCCCCAGAATGGGGGGCGGGGGGGGGTGCCCCAGCCCCCAGTGGAAGCCTGGCTGCGCATCATCGACCGGCCTGTCCTGCGTCTGACCAGTGTGGACCTGGGCGCGTCCGTTGAAATCACTTCCCTGGCCGAAATTTTTGACTTCGCCCGTGACTATCTGGGCCTGCTTAAAGCTGCGCTCATCGCCGCGGGGATTGTGCCGCCGGGGATGGAGGGCGCACAGCAGCCTCTGGGCGATCTGTTGACCCGACTTGTGGGTCCGGGGTTGGGCCTCGAACTGGTGAGCAAAGTCAACGACATCCCCAAAGGCTCGAGGCTGGCGGTCTCGACCAATCTGCTGGCCTCCCTCATCGCCGTCTGTATGCGGGCCACGGGGCAGACCGCTTCCCTGACCGGCGGGCTGGACGAGGCCGAGAGGCGGCTGGTGGCGGCGAGGGCCATTCTGGGCGAGTGGCTGGGCGGCTCCGGCGGCGGTTGGCAGGATTCCGGCGGCGTCTGGCCGGGGATGAAGCTGATTCAGGGCGAGCTGGCTGCGGCGGGCGACCCGGAGTTCGGCGTCAGCCGCGGGCGGCTGCTGCCCAGCCATCACGTCTTTGGCCGGGACGAAGTGAGCGACGCCACCCGGCGCAAGCTGCAAGAGTCGCTGGTGCTGGTCCACGGCGGGATGGCCCAGGACGTCGGCCCGATTCTGGAAATGGTGACGGAGAAGTATCTGCTGCGTTCCGAAGCCGAATGGGCCGGGCGCAAGGCCGCGATGGCGACGCTGGACCAGATCACCGGCCTGCTCAAAGTTGGGGATGTGCGGGCCATCGGCGCAGCCACCGAAGCCAACTTCACCGGCCCATTGCAGACGATTATCCCCTGGGCGGGCAACCGCTATGTGGATACGCTCATTCACCGGGTGCGGGCCGAGTTCGGCGAGAATTTCTGGGGTTTCTGGATGCTGGGCGGGATGTCTGGCGGGGGGATGGGTTTTATCTTCCACCCGGATCACAAAGCCGCGGGACAGGTCCGTCTGCAAGCCATTATGGACGAAACCAAAGCCAGCCTGGAAGGGGCTGTGCCCTTTGCGATGCAGCCGGTGGTCTACGACTTCGCCATCAACGAGCGGGGGACCTGGGCGGAGCTGACCGACGGCAATGCTGCGCTGATGCCCGCCAGCTACTACACATTGACCGTCCCGGAACTTCTGCGCCAGGAGCAGCGCAGCCTCTCCCCTTCGCGCCGGGCCGAGTTGGACCGCTTCGGCGCGGCCTGCCGCACAGACCCGTCCCTTTCTGGCACAGTCCAGGCTCTCTTCGACCGGCTGCTGCCCCAGGCCGAGAGCGCCGCACCGGGCAGCGGTTCTCTGGAGGAACTGTTGGCGGCCAACGGCTTTGACCGGGCACAGCACGAACAGATTCGGGCTGAACTGCGCAGCGGGCGCATCGGTCTGGCCCAGAACCGATTGCCCAGCCGTATGCACATCGAAGATGTGCGCCCCGGTGATGTGACCGACGCCACCGCTGGTCTGCCGGAGGAATTGTGGCGTATCGGGCTGGCGTCTCTGGCAGCAGGCGAAGTCGCCGTCGTCTCTCTGGCCGGGGGGGTAGGCAGCCGCTGGACAAAAGGCGCGGGCGTCGTCAAAGCGCTCAACCCCTTCGCCCGGCTGGACGGCAGCCACCGCAATTTTGTCGAAGTCCATCTGGCCAAGAGTCGGCGCATCAGCCGTCTGGCCGGGACGCCCCTGCCCCACATCTTCACCACCAGCCACCTGACCCACGCCCCCATCCGGGACTTTTTGGCCGCGGAAAACCGCTACGGCTACGACGGACCGCTGCTGCTTTCGCCGGGCCGGGCCATCGGTCTGCGTCTGATTCCGATGGCCCGGGACCTGCGCTTTGCCTGGGAAGAGACGCCCCAACAACTGCTGGACGAACAGGCGCAAAAGGTGCAGGAGTCGCTCCACGCCGCTCTGATCGGCTGGGCGCAGGCCGCGGGGGAGGGCAGGGACTACACGGACAACCTGCCCAGCCAGTGCATCCACCCGGTGGGCCACTGGTACGAGCTGCCCAACCTCCTGCGCAACCGCGTCCTGGCCGATCTGCTGGACACCCGTCCCCAACTGCGCACCCTTTTTATGCACAACATCGACACAGTGGGCGCGGATGTGGACCCGGCTCTGCTGGGGCTGCATCTGCGCAGCGGCGGCGCGATGACCGGCGAGGTCATCCACCGGCTGCTGGACGATCGGGGCGGCGGCCTGGCGCGCATCGACGGTCGTCTGCGTCTGGTGGAGGGGCTGGCCCTGCCACACGAGCGCATCGAATTCGGCCTGGGCTTCTACAATTCCAGCAGCTTCTGGATCGACATCGACCGATTGCTGGCTCTCTTTGGCCTGGGCCGGGGGGATTTGCGGGACGAGGCCAAGACCGCCGCGGCGGTGCGGGCAATGGCGGCCCGGATGCCCACGTATGTGACGCTGAAGGATGTGAAGAAGCGCTGGGGCAAAGGCCAGGAGGATATCTTCCCCATCACCCAATTCGAGAAGCTGTGGGGGGATATGACCGCCCTGCCCGAACTTGACTGCCGTTTTGTGGCCGTGCCGCGAGCCCGGGGGCAGCAGTTGAAGGAAGTCGATCAGCTTGACGGCTGGCTGCGGGATGGGTCCGGCGCGTATGTGGCGGGGTTGTGTGATTGGGAGTGAGATTCAAAATGGGAATGTTTTTCTGTTGACATTCACCAAAAGTGGGGTATACTATCCCAAAATGGGACTAAAATTCAACGGACAGTGTGTATGCGGATTATTGCCAGAAGTACATTGCGCGAGTTTTGGCAGCGACATTCGGATGCCGAGGAAGTATTGCAGTCCTGGTATGACGAAACGATTCAGGCAGAATGGCAGACACCCGCTGACATCCGGGATGTTTATCAAAGCGCCTCGTTTCTCGCCAATAATCGGGTTGTCTTCAACATTCGAGGCAATCGCTATCGCTTGATCGTGCAGATTCATTACAACACAAAAATTGTGTATATCCGCTTCGTAGGCACACACGCTGAATACGATCGGATCGACGCTCTTACCGTCTAAGGGGCTTACTTTATGAATATAAAACCAATTTACACAGAAGGTGATTATCGGGCTACCCTCGCAGAAATCGAGACACTGATGGATTCAGCGCCGGGTTCGCCGGAGGAAGAACGCTTGGATGTGTTAGCGACGCTGGTTGCGGCCTACGAGGAGCAGCATTATCCCATTCTCCACCCTTCCCCTATCGCTGCTATCGAATACTATCTGGAAAGCCGCGGTCTGACACGCAAAGCGCTGGAGCCATTCATCGGTCCTCCGAATCGGGTCTCGGAAATACTCAATCGTCGCCGCCGGTTGACGCTGGAAATGATTCGACGTTTGGAAGCCGGAACGGGTATCTCCGCCGCGGTTTTGATTCAGCCCTACGAATTGGCGACGGACTTCTCACTTCCATCAGAGCCAGCGGCGACGCTTCACATGCAACCAGCCATCAGCGGATAGTGGCGGATCTGAAGTAGTGGATCATCTCGACAATTGGCTGCGGGATGAATCCGCGGCGTATGTGGCGGGGTTGTGTGAGTGGGGGTAGGTTCGATTCCGGGAATCCGCGTTTGTTTGATGAGTTGTAAGTGCTGCTATAGAATGGGCAGCAATTCACCGATTAACAGCCAGTAAGGAAAAATATGCCCATCCCCGCTACCGTCCTCGCCCTGATCGAACGCTTCTCCCGCCACATCGACGTCTACAAACGGGGCGGGTACAACGAAACCCAAGTGCGGGTCGAGTATATCGACCCGCTTCTTGCTGCCCTGGGCTGGGATGTCCACAATCAGAAAGGCTACGCCGAAGCCTACAAAGAGGTGGTACACGAGGACGCGGTGCGGATGGGGGGCGTGACCAAAGCGCCGGACTACAGCTTTCGCATCGGCGGGTCACGCAAATTCTTTCTGGAAGCCAAAAAGCCGTCGGTGGACATCAAAAACGACATCCATCCGGCCTTTCAGGTGCGCCGCTATGCGTGGAGCGCCAAACTGCCCCTGAGTATCCTCACCGATTTCGAGGAATTCGCCGTCTACGACTGCCGTCAGAAGCCGGACAAAAGCGACAGCGCGGCCGTGGGGCGGGTACACTATCTGCGCTACACCGATTACGCCGAGCGCTGGGATGAGATCGCCGAAATTTTTAGCCAGGAAGCCATCCTCACCGGCTCTTTTGACAAATATGTGGAGAGCCACAAGAGCAAGCGGGGCACCGCGGAGGTGGACGCGGCCTTTTTGCAGGAGATCGAGCGCTGGCGGGAGCTGCTGGCCCGCAACATCGCCCTGCGCAACCCGGCCATCGGCCAGCGGGAACTCAACTTTGCCGTGCAGCAGACGATTGACCGGCTGATCTTTCTGCGCATCTGCGAGGACCGGGGCGTGGAAGCCTACGCCACGCTGATGGGTTTGCAGAACGACACGCAGGTCTACGCCCGGCTGGTGGAGCGCTTCCGCCAGGCCGACGCCCGCTACAACTCCGGCCTTTTTCATTTTGAGGACGAAAAGGGGCGGGAAGGCCACCCGGATCGGTTGACCCCCGGCCTGACGATCGACGACAAAGTTCTCAAAGACATCCTCAAAAATCTCTACTACCCGGACAGCCCCTACGAATTTTCTGTGCTGCCCGCGGATATTCTGGGCCAGGTCTACGAGCAATTTCTGGGCAAAGTCATCCGCCTGACCCCGGGCCACCAGGCGAAGGTGGAGGAGAAGCCGGAGGTGCGCAAGGCGGGGGGCGTCTATTACACCCCCACGTATATTGTAGATTACATTGTGCAGCAGACAGTGGGCAGGCTGGTGGAGGGCAAGCGGCCCGGGCCCCGGGGCGGGGTGAGCCGGTTGCGGATTGTGGACCCGGCCTGCGGCTCCGGCTCTTTTCTGATCGGTGCCTATCAATTTTTGCTGGACTGGCATCTGGCCCAATACCTGGCCGACGGCCCGGAGCAGTGGGCGGAGAAGTCCAACCCCCAGCTCTACCCCACGGAGCGGGGGGAGTGGCGGCTGACGATTGACGAGCGCAAACGGATTCTGCTCAACAATTTGTACGGGGTGGACATCGACCCCCAGGCCGTGAAAGTCACAAAACTCTCTCTGCTGCTGAAAGTGCTGGAAGGGGAGAGCGAGCAGACCCTCAACCCCCAACTGGAACTGCTGCCGGACCGGGTGTTGCCGGATTTGGCCCGCAATATCCGCTGCGGCAATTCGCTGTTCGGCCCGGATGTTGATGAGGGGCAGCTGTTGGCCCTGCTGGACGAGGTGGCGAGCTACCG
>JAHDWH010000281.1 GCA_023384455.1 Caldilineaceae bacterium
ATTTCGTGGACAGTGCGACGCACCGGATGGAACTTATTTCTTGACGAGTCCTTACAGATCAAACGTCTCCCCCGGCCCCAACACAGTACATTCGATCCCCTCGTTGCCCAGCTTGCGGGCAAACTCTTGGGGGTTCTGGCGGATGGGCGGGAAGGTGTTAAAATGGCAGGGGATCACCCGTTTGGCCTTGACAAATTGGGCGGCCAGCACCGCATCATCCGGCCCCATAGTAAAGTTATCACCAATCGGCAGGACGGCCACATCGACGCCGCCCGCCTCGCCGATCAGCCGCATGTCATAGGTCAGGGCCGTATCCCCGGCAAAATAGATGTCTGTGCCGTCATTGAAGTTGATGACAGCACCGTTGGGGTGGCCGCCGCTGCTGCCATCGGGCATTGTACTGCTGTGCAGAGCCACCACCGATTTTAGCCTGCCAAAGGGAAAGTTGTAGGCACCGCCGGTATTCATTCCATGCCCATTGGCCGCGCCCTGCTCCGCCATCCACGAGACGATCTCAAAATTGCTGATGACTGTACAGCCCGTGCGCTTGGCAATCGCCAGGGCATCGGCCACGTGATCCCCGTGGCCGTGGGTCAGCAGCATAAAATCAGCCTCGATTGTCTCTGCCCTGGCATCAGCCGGGGCAAGCGGATTGTTGGGTGCAAAAAAGGGATCCACCACAATTTTGATCCCGTCAGCCACAATCACAAAAGTTGAATGGCCGTAATAGGTGAGTTGTACGCTCATTTTTCTTTTCCCCTCTCCCCATTTCAATACAAAAGGCCAGACTCACACCGGCGAGCCTGGCCTCTGACATCTGTCGTGATTGTTCGTGTACGCCAGAAAGCAAAAGAACCGGTGAATCGACGCGTTCTGTACCCGGCTATTCGCCGGCCTCGGCTTTGCGTTGGCGGGCGCGTTCCTGGGCGATCCGCTTCAACTCTTCCATACGCGCCTTCTTGGCATCGGCTTCCCCGTCCTCGCTGGCAGCGGGTGCAGAAACGCTTTCCCCAGGGCCAGCATCCCCGGCCGCGGCCGCGGCTTTGGCGGCAACCCGCTCCTGGGCCTTGCGTTTTAGCTCCTCGGCGCTGGTGGCCTTGCGCTCACCAGCAGGCGCAGCGGCTTCAGCCGCTTTCGCAGCCGCTTTGGCCTCTGCGGCCCGGGCCTTCGCCTCATCCTGGGCTTTCTTCTCTGCCTCGTCCTTGCGCCGCTGTTCCTCCTCGGCTGCATACTGGCTGGGCCACAGGGCCGCGTAATACTCCAGAGGAACGGTCAACTCTTCCATATCGTAGACGAGTTGGGGATAGCGATCGAAGACAGCCAATTCGTAGTCGTGGTTCATTTTAATGGCATCGAAGGGGCAGAACTCGGTGCAAAAGCTGCAACTCATACAGACCGCGGCGTCGATGTAAAACTCTGCAGGCCGGGTGATAGGCTTGCCGTTGGCGTCCGCATCCCGCACAATCCAAATGCACATGGGCGGACAGACTTTGGCGCAGATGCCACAGGCTGTGCAGCGATCCTCGTTCTTTTCCGTATCCCAGATGAGCATAGGAATATAGCGAAAACGTTCGGGAAGCTGGCGCTTTTCCTCCGGATACTGAATGGTCAGCAGACCTTCCTGATCGATGGGCTGGTTGATGATACGCCGTCCGTGGCCCAAATCAATGCTGTCCCGATAGCGATCCGGAACTTTGCCCCGATCATCCGCAAAGGTTTCCAGCGTGTGCTTCAGCGTAACACCCAGACCCTTTAGTAGTCCTGTCCCAAACATAGCTTCACTCCCGATCAAAAAGTAACGAGTGAAACGTAAAACGTAGCCATTTCCGTTACGTTTTACGTTTTACGAATTATCTGTCCACTTCGCCCAACACAATATCGATCGCGCCCAGAATGACAACCGCATCCGCCAGCTTATAGCCAACGCTCATCGGCCCCAGTGCGTTCAAATTGATGTAGCAAGGGCTGCGCACGTGATACCGCCACGGATTTGGTTTGCCATCACTGACAACATAAAAGCCCAACTCACCTTTAGGCGATTCCACACGGCCATACGCTTCTCCTTCGGGTGGGCGCAGATTGTAGCCACCCTTGCCGCCCATAATCGTCCCAAAGCCCTGATTCAGCGTGGTGGAGGCGTAGGCAGAGGGTCCGCTAACCTCACCGCCGGGAATGTCAGCCAGGGCCTGCTGCAAAATACGCACGCTCTGCCGGGCTTCCAGCAGGCGGATGTAGTAGCGGTCAAAGATGTCGCTGTTGGGCAGGGTGGGGATGTCAAAGTCAAACCGCTCGTAAATACCGTAGGGTTCGGCCTTGCGAATGTCATAGGCCAAACCAGCCGCCCGGATCATCGGGCCAGAGACGCTCAGGGAGATCAGCGCCTCGGCGGGCAGGTAACCCACACCCCGGCCCCGGGCCATCAGAATCTCGTTCTCGGTGAGCATCTTGTCCAGCTCGTCCAGGGCCCGGGGCAGCCGGTCATTAGCCAGATACTGGGCCTTCTTCAGCCAGCCCGCGGGCAGATCGCGCACAACGCCGCCAAAGCGCAGATAGTTACACATCAGCCGCGCACCCGAGACCTCTTCGAAGAGGTCCAGAATCATCTCCCGCTCTTCAATAGCGTAGAGAGCCGGGGTTTGCAGCGCGCCCAAATCGTTGAGGATAAAGCCAATCGACCAGGTGTGGTTGACGATGCGGGTGAACTCGGCCATAATCACCCGGATATATTCGGCCCGCTCCGGCACTTCGATCCCGGCCAGCTTCTCCACAGCCAGGGCATAGCCCCAGTTGTTACTCATCGAGTTGAGGTAGTCCAACCGGTCCGTAAAGGGCATATTCATCAGCCAGGTATTGCGCTCGCCAATCTTTTCGTGATTGCGGTGCAGATAGCCCATCTCCGGCTCCAGGGCCAGAATCGTCTCGCCTTCGATACGGGTAAGCATCCGAAAGACGCCGTGGGTGCTGGGGTGATGGGGTCCCAGATTGACAACGATGCTCTCTGTGTCCAGGGAGGCGCCGTTGCCGTGCTTGGGGGCCTGGCTTACGGGCACATAGGCCACCGGTGCCTGCCAGGAGTCCGGGTCCCAACCAGCCGGATAGGTGGTATTCTTGCCCCAGGGCAATTTATCTTCGTGAAAGCTATAGCTGCCTTTGGGGTGACGGCTGCGGAACGGTTTGGCCTCCTCGTCGAAGTAGGCCTCTTTCCAGTCCTTGCGCATGGGGTGACCGTTGAAACCATCCCACAGAAGGATGCGCCGCAGATTGGGGTGACCTTCAAATTTAATGCCGTAGAGATCGTAGACTTCCCGCTCCTGCAAATTGGCCCCGGGGAAGACGCCAGTCGCCGAAGGGATCGTATCATTGCCAGGCACAGGCACGTGGAGAACGACGGCGCCGCCACCCTTCTTTGTGCTGAAGAGGTGATAGACTACATCCAGCCGCGCAGAGATTCCCTTGCGCTGTTTGCCATTATAGCCCTGATAATCTACGCAGGTGACGCTGGAGAGAAAATCGTATCCCTCTTTGTCGCGCAGGTGTGTCAGGGCATTCAGTATATTGCCCGGCTCAACCACATATGCCTTTTGCGTATCATCCGACGTTGTGCCCAGAACCCCGCCAGGCAGTCTGTCGGCGAGAGTCCCAGTCTGTTCCGGGGCTTCTGCCACCAGAGTAGCGCTCATAGCTTCCCTCTCCACATTCGGTAAAATCGGTCTGGTGTCGTCACATACGCTCACGTTTCACGTCTTCACGTTCCCACACGCAAATCGTGGCTGCGCCACCGTATGGATAATCAATCGCTCTCTTACGCGCTCTGTTTGGCCGCGGCGCGGCGCTTGGCCTCTTCCATCATCGCTTTGGCCTTGCTGGAAACGGCTTTGGGTCCCGCCGCGTGGGCTGTGGCATCGCCACCGCTGACGGCGGCGGCGCTCGCCGCCACAGGCTTCTTCATCGTCGTCTCTTTGATCAACTCCACCTGGCGGGGATCAAAAATATCCGGACCCAGACGGGGAACCGGCACAAATTCCGATTGATCTTTGCGATACCAGGGGACAGTGAGAATGCTCTGGCGCTCCACTTTCTGATGGACTTTGAGCAGGCCATAGATGAGCGCTTCCGGGGTGGGGGGGCAACCGGGAACGTATACATCCACCGGAATATATTTGTCGATACCGCTGACTACATTATAGCCCTCTTTGAAGGGACCACCACCTGTGGCACAAGCACCCATCGCCAGCACATAGCGGGGTTCGGCCATCTGATTGTAGATGCGCACAATAGCAGGCACCATCTTTTTGGTCACCGTACCGGAGACAATCATCAGATCGCTCTGGCGGGGGCTGGGGCGCATCACTTCCATACCGAAACGGGCCAGGTCATACCGGCTGGCCGCCGTAGCGATCATTTCAATCGCACAACAGGCCAGGCCAAAGAGCAACGGCCACATAGACGATTTGCGGCTCCAATTATAGACTTTATCCAGGGTAGTTATCAGCACATTACCCTGAAGTTCGTCGGGCACTGCAATCGTATCGTGAAGATAGGGCTTCAGTTGCTCTTGCTTGAGTTCAGGAAAATTGGGTGGAACTGTCGCCATTGTCTGCGTCCCTCTCAGGTGCATTGCGTCATCATACATAGAACGATCTGCGCAAAAAGAGAGCTTCTGCGCAGGGAAACGCAATCACTATACCGTAGCGCAGAGAGAAATGCAACTTTCCGGCGCTTTTCTGGCACAGTGTCAGGTACGGCTGATTGCTTGTAGGATTATAAATTGGGAGGGCGATTGCGTCAAGTGGAATATTTCACAAGTCGCGCATATACTGTGGACGTAACGGCTCACCCCCACCCAACCTCCCCCACTGTGGGGGAGGAGTCGTTCCAGTTCCCTCCCTGGAATGGGGAGGGGTAAGGTGGGGTGGCTCAACAGATACCTGTGGACAGAGCCAATCGGCTTTGGAAGCAGTAGTCCGATTGACTGAAACTGCTGATGAACTTTGCGGCACACGGACAGGAGGGATATCTATGCCGATTTTGGAACGCTTTTCTCTGGCTGGTCGCACAGCTTTTGTGACAGGCGCAGCCCAGGGGATCGGGCGGGCGCTGACCCAGGCCCTGGCCGAGGCGGGCGCGGATGTCGCCATCGCAGACCGCAACGGTGAGGACGCAGGCCAGGCAGCCGAGGAGATACGTTCTCTCGGCGTGCGCGCTCTGGCTCTCCCTCTGGGCGTGACCGACAGCGGCCAGGTTATCGGGGTTATTGACGAAATCCTCGCCCGGTGGGGTCAGTTGGATGTGGCTGTCAACGCCGGGGGCATCGCCGTGCGCAGCCCCGCAGAGAACATTCCCGAAACCGATTGGGATGCCATCCTCGGCGTCAACCTCAAAGGGGTCTTTCTCTGCTGTCAGGCGGAGGGACGGGCGATGCTGGCCCAGGGCAGGGGTTCGATTGTCAATATCGCCTCGATGTCGGCCCGCATCGTCAACCGCCCCCAGCAGCACGCCCATTACAACGCATCCAAAGCGGGTGTCGTGCAGCTGACCCGCACAATGGCCGCAGAGTGGACGAGCCGGGGTGTACGGGTCAACAGCCTCAGCCCCGGCCACACACTGACACCGATGACGGCCCGGGGCGTGGCTACCGACGGGCCGGTCTGGGCTGCCAATACGCCGATGAGCCGTCTGGGCACCCCCGACGATTTGCAGGGAGCGGCGCTCTTTCTTGTCTCGGACGCCTCAGCTTAGGACTCGTCAAGAAATAAGTTCCATCCGGTGCGTCGCACTGTCCAGATGAGGTTGCGGGCTAGAGTCATTTCGTGGACAGTGCGACGCACCAAAACGGGAAGTTATTCTTTGACAAGCCCTTATATCACCGGCCACGACCTGATTGTGGATGGGGGATATACCCTCTGGTAGCATCGCCTATGGGACTTCAGTCCGGCTCTCTGCCACTCCTCCAGGGCGCATCTGCTGCTCCACTTGCTTGAGTCGCTCGGACAATTCCTGTATCTGCAACAGAATCTGCCCAATCGCCTGTTCGGTTGTGATCTTTTCCTGCGCCCACAGTTTGATGAATTGTTGCAGATTGTATTGGCTCATTGCACGATTCCTTTGGATAAAAAAAGACAAATTATGCGTTAGCGCATCTGAATTGTAAACGCTAACGTATAATTTGTCAATACCCAATTTGGATAGGCGGTATCGTTCACAATAGTCGGAAAGGACGCGAAACGCGCCAGGTTAGCGACGCTGATTGAGTAGCCGAGTCTTCGAGGCGTATCGAAATCGAGGAGCGGGTCTACGAGCCTACACTGGTTGACCCGCCGGGCTTCGATACGCCCTCCGCAGACTCCGGGCTACCCTTCGACAGGCTCAGGCGATGTCCTGAGTTCATCGAAGGGACACCGCTCAGCCGGCGCTAGTCCTCCGGCGATCCTGAACTATACCCTTATAGAAGTTCGACTTTTCGGAAAAAGTCGAACTTCTATCTCCTCTATGCGGTGTAGGGGAATTGGGCCTGTTCGGCCACAACGCTGAGGATTTTTGTGGATGCGCCCCGGGGTTCGTAGACGCCGGTCTCCCATTCGCTGATAGTGGACTGGCGCACGCCCAACTGCTGGGAAAACTCTGCCTGTGTCATAGCCAAGTGGTGGCGCAACGCTTTGACCAGCGACGCATCCCAGACCGGCTCGCCGTCGATACGACGGACTTCGTAGACCAGACCGGGCCGCCGGAATGTCACCCGCTCGTTCGCCACGTCCACCTCTTCGGCGTGATAGCCGGCCAGCATCCAGGCGTTGGCCTGCACCGCGCCGCTGCTACGGTTGCTCCACCAGGCCCGCTGGGCCCGGGCTGTGGCGGGCAGGGAAACGCCCAGAATCTCCTCGATTTTGCCAAAGGAGAGAGCGATTTCGTCTTCTCCCGATTGGCGCAGAAATTCCTGCAGGGGGTAGTATTTACTGGTTGCGATTGCACTCATTAGCACCTGCCTGATCGAACAGATTATACGGTAGCGTAAGTATACGCTACTCTCTACTTGCTGCCAAACGACGCCACGGGGTACATCCCAGAAATGGGGGTGCGCTGCGCCCGCCGAATCAATTCGGCGTCTGCTAGGGGAAACCCGTTGAAAACGGGTGGATATTGGGCCCCAGTGCGTTTTCAACGCACTTAGGGCTTGTCAAAGAATAACTTCCCGTTTTGGTGCGTCGCACTGTCCAGA
>JAHDWH010000282.1 GCA_023384455.1 Caldilineaceae bacterium
GCGGTTTGCAACCGCACTTTCACCCGAAGAAGTGCGGTTGCAAACCGCACCTACAAATTTCACGATGTTCTTGACCAGTACAAAATCCGAAGGAATCATTATAGAGGCCAGAAAACGGGGATCAAAAAAGTGGCAGTCAGCCACGTGAGAATCGTCAGTGGAACCCCTACCCGCAGGTAGTCGGCGAAGGTGTAGCCGCCGGGTCCCATCACAATGGCGTTGGTCTGGTAGCCCATGGGCGTCATAAAGCTGGCCGACGCGCCAAAGGCAATCGCCATCAGCAGAGGGGTGGGGCTGACACCCAGACCGGCGGCCAGGGAGAGGGCGATGGGTGTGAGGAGCACGGCCACCGCGTTGTTGGAGATGAGCTGGGTAAGCAGGGCGGTGAAGAGATAAAAGGCAGAAAGGAAGATGACAGGGTTGGCGTTCCCCACCAGTGCCAGCAATTGCACCACGGCCATCTCGGCCAGCCCGGTGCTGCGCATGGCAACCCCCAGAGGGATCGTGCCGGCCAGGAGCATCAGCGTAGCCGCGTCCAGGCTGCGGAAAGCCTCGTCCACCCGCAGACATTGGGTAGCGATCATCAGCGCCGCGCCGCTCAGTGCCAGAATCACAATCGGCAGACTGGTGAAGGCGGCCAGCAAGACCACCGCCAGCATAATCAGCAGGGCGATCCGGTTCTTGGCCGTGCGCACAATCGATCCTTCCACCCCTTCGATCAGCAGCAGACGCAGGGCCTCGCTGGCCCGTTGCAGCCCCCGGGGCGCGCCCTGCAACAGCAGCACATCCCCGCTCTCCAGCCGGGTGTTGCGCAGACCGCTGCGCCGATGTCCCCCGTGGCGTTGCAGCCCCATCACCTTCAACTCATATTCCCGGTGCAGCCCCAGCCCGGCCAGATTTCGTCCGCTGGCCGATGAACCGGGCAGGACCACCGCTTCCACAACCGTCTGCTCCAGGCTGCCCAGGGGGGCGCGCACGTCATCTTCCAGTGCGGTGGCAAGTCGGGAGCCGCTCTGTTCCAGGAAATGGGCGATGGCCGAAGGCGTGCCAGAGACAAGCAGCGCATCCCCCTCTTGAAAGACGAGACCCTTCCCCTCTTCAGCCCGATAGATGCGTTCGTAACGAAAAATTTCCAGCAGTTCCACCTTCTGCTCGGCCATTGCCTGCGCGTCTCCGCTTGGCAGGCGACCGACCCGGCGATGGTGGCGGCCGGCTGCAGGGCGGGGCGGGGCGAAACGGGGCGCAACCCCGAAGACATCCCCAACCCCCTGCCCCAGCAGGCTACTCTCTCCATCCACAATCAGTTCGGTGATAAAACGGGCCTGCTGGTGGCGGTCTCCATTGAGCGAAGAGAGGGGCGCACGGGAAGGCAATAGCTTTTGGCTAAAGAGAAGGATGAAGACGCTACAGAGCAGAATATAGACCAATCCCAGGGGTGCGAATTCAAAGAGAGCAAAGCCGGGGCCGCCTGCCTTGCGGTAGAGATCGTCGATGAGGATATTTGTGCTGGTGCCCAGCAGCGTTACAGTTCCGCCCACAATGGCGAAGTAGCTGACCGGAATCAGCAGCTTGGAAGGACGCACATCGAAGCGGCGGCTGAGGGAGAGGATGACCGGCACCATCATCACCACCACCGGCGTATTGTTCATAAAAGCGCTGGCAAGAGGAATCACAACCGCCAGGAGGAGGAGCAGGCGGGTCGGGTTGCCCTCGGAGAAGCGGGCCAGTTGGATCGTCACCATCTCCAGGGCGCCCGTGCGCATCAGCCCGCCGCTGAGCACAAACATCGCGCCGACGGTGAGGGTGGCTGTGCTGGCAAAACCGGAGAGCGCCTGCTCCGTAGAGAGAATGCCGGTCAGCACCAGCGCGGCGATAGTCAACGCCGCGGTAATTTCAGTTGCCAGCCAGCGGGTAATATAGAGCAGCGTGGCCGAAAGCAGAATCAGCAGAAGTAGGGTAATCTCCATAAGGGAATTATAGCACGGGTGCGGATGGGATCAGAGAGAGGATTTCAGCCAAAACCTGTCACCAGTATACAATAGAATCCAAACGTAACTGCTCACCCCCTCCCAACCTCCCCCGCTTTGGGGGAGGAGTCGAACCAGTTCCCTCCCTGGAAAGGGGAGGGGTAGGGTGGCTGAGCAGTTGCATCCAAACGACGAAACTGTAGGTCGGACTGACAGTCCGACGTACGAATGGCGATTTTCAAGGCAGGCAAATTATGAATACCCAACTGAATGCGCTTTCACCCTTTGCCCGTTCCCTGGCTGTCGAATCCCTGGGCTGGTCGGCCCAGTGGTGGCAGCCATCCGCATCCCTGCTCGACGTGGGCTTTGTGGGCCAGCCGATTGTGCGGGACTCCTGCTGGTTTGCCCTGGGGCTGCTCCTGCGCGACGAGCCGGGCGACACCTCCCAGGCCCAGGCCATTATCGACGCGGTGCTGGCAACCCAATTCGACGAACCGGGCGCGGCCTATCACGGCACCTTTCCCCGCTGGGTGGGCGAACCCCGCCCACCCAGCCAGAACCCCCAGATATGGCGGGATTACGACCCCAACTGGCGGCAGTTCATCGGCACCACTCTGGCGCTGGTTCTGGACGAATACAGCGAGCGGCTGGAAGCGGACCAGATTGCCCGCATTGACCGGGCCATTCGTCTGGCGGTGGAGGGCGAACCCGCCGAGCGCTGCCCCGCTTCCTACACGAATATCGCGCTGATGAAAGCGGCCCTGCTCACCTGGGCGGGCGAGCGCTACGGGGAGGCCGGGTGGGTGGCATACGGCGAGACTTTCGGCCAGGCAGTCTACGAACTCTTTCAACAGACGGGCGCGTATGATGAATACAATTCACCCACCTACTACGGGGTCAACCTCTACGCCCTGGCCTTCTGGCGGCGCTATGCCCGTTCGCAGAAGCTGGCGGCGATGGGTGCAGCGATGGAAGCCGCGCTCTGGCGGGACATTGCCCGCTACTATCACCCGGCTCTGGCGAACATCTGCGGCCCCTACACCCGCAGCTACGGGATGGATATGCCCCGCTACGCCGCGCTTCTCGGCCTCTCCGTTTGGCTGGGCGTCGGCAAAGAATACGCACCCTTTCCCACCGAGCCGGGCCTCTTCGACCACTGCCACGACTTCATCTTCGGCGCAGCCTTCGCCCTCATCGGCACAGAGATTCCAGCGGATGCGCTGCCCCATTTCACCAACTTCTCTGGGGAGCGCACCCTCCGCCAGCCCATCACAAGCGCGCCAGAACGCACGGCCACGGCCTGGCTGAGCGACAATCTGATGATCGGCGCAGAATCCACCCCCCTGGACGAATACGCCTTTTTCAAACCCAGCGATCAGTTCCACCCGGTGACGATGCACTGGCGCACCCCCGGCGGCGGCATCGCCTGGCTGCGTCTGCGTCACATCGGCCCGGTGGACGCCAGCGCAGCGCCCAATCGCCTGACAGTGGCAGGCACATTCGAGCCGTCGCTGGCGGAACGCTTTGGCGACCATCACAAAGAGTGGGTCTTCGAGATTTTTCTGCCGCAGGGAAGCGAGGGAGCGCAGGTCACAGCCGGGGAATGGGCGTTGCCCGGTCTGCGTGTGGCGGTGACGACGGAAGTGGCGGAGATGCTGACGGAGCGGGACGGCAGCCGTCTGCGGCTGATCTACCCGGTGGCAGAGGGCCAGGAGCGGGTGACATTTGTGCTTGCGCTTACCGAAAAGCCGTAGGTCCGACGTTTCGTCGGACGACGCTATCCACCCCTCTGCGTTGACAGACCGAACGCATCCTGGGCCGCCCCCGATAATTCCTCGCTCCGCCTTTGTCACACAAAATGTGTGACCTTACGGGACTTTTTCTTCCATCGTCTGCCCGGCCAGCCAGCCGTCGAATTCGGCCAGCAGCTTTCGTTTCAATTCAGGCTCGGCATAGGAGGCAGTAAAGGCGTTGCGGGCAATCCGGGCCAAATTGGCCCTGTCATAGCCGAAGGTATCGGCCAGGAGCTGATACTCGGCCAGCAGACTGGTGTTGAAAAGGGGCGGGTCATCGCTGTTGACTGTCACAAACAGCCCCATCCGGTCCAGATGGGGGAAGGGGTGCTGCGCCGGACTGGGATAGACGCCCAGACAAACATTGCTATAGGGGCTGACTTCCAGAGGAATCTGCCGCTCTTTCAAATGGAGCAGCAGGGCCGGGTCTTCCATCGCCCGCACGCCGTGGCCGACGCGCTCTGCGCCCAGCGCCTTCAACGCCCCCCACACGCTGGCGGGGCCGACAGTCTCCCCGGCGTGGGGCAACGAGCGCAGCCCCGCGGCTTTGGCCTTGGCAAAGGCGTGGGCAAAGGGTTCCGGCGGCGCGGCCACTTCGTGCCCCCCCAGCCCAAAGCCGACGACACCGTAGGCCATCCCCGCGATGGCGTGGGCCAGGGTCGTCTGCGCGGGAAAGGGATCGTAGCCCACACCCTTGAAACTGGCGTTGCGGGGCACGTCGATCACCCAACGCATCTCCACGCCAAAATCCCGTCGGGCGCGGCCGCGGCCATCCTCCAACCCGGCCAGGATCTCTTCAATTGTAATTGTTTTGCCCTGCAAATGGGTGTGGGTGAAAGTCGTAATCGTCAGCTCCCGGTAGCGGATGCCCTGGGCCGCCATATCCTCGCCGTTGCCATAGGCGATGGTAGCGAAGTCTTCGCCCGTGCGCAGCAGCGCCTGGATGGTCACGAAAATTTCGATAAAGTGGCGGAAGTCCCGAAAGACGAACCAACGGCGCAGCCCTGCCTCGTCCTGACTGGGCAGGGTGTGGAGCATCCCGTGGGTCGCGGCCAGTTCCAGCACAGTGGCAGGCTGGATGGCACCTTCCAGATGGATGTGCAGCTCGGCTTTGGGCATAGCAGCCAGAAAAGCGGCAAGGGGCGGGTGGCAGGGGGCAGGTGACATTTCATCCTTCTTCTTGTGATTTCAGCGGTCCGGTGAAGGCGGGGGTATCCCCGATTGGGGCGGCATACGCCCGTCGAATCAATTCGGCGTCTGTTACGAAAAACCCGTTGAAAACGGGTTGGGTATCGGGTCCCAGTGCGTTTTCAACGCACTTCCCGTAGCAGACGCCGGTTTGCAACCGGCGTAGAGGCCCGCCGAATCAATTCGGCGTCTGTTACGGAAAACCCGTTGAAAACGGATTGAAGTTTAGTGCGTTTTCAACGCACTTGCCATACCAGGCGTCGGTTTGCAACCGACGCCTCCGACGGCGGCCTGTGATATACTCCTTCACCGGACGTTATACCATTCCACGCCCCAGGGGTCAATTTGACATCGAAAGCAGGCGAACGACTCTCCCATATTGCCCGCTGGATGGGGCAGCTTCCCCCGGCCCTTCTCGCCCTGCTGGCTGTGAGCCACAGGCTGCTTTCCCTGCGCCGGCTGCTGCCGGTGCTCTTTGCCATAGGCGTTGGGCTAAGTTTTGCGGGGAGCAGCGCACCCACGGACCGCCAGCTTCGTTTTCAGACCATTGCCAGTGTAGTGGCTGGCCGGGAATTCAGCCTGGCCGGGTGGGAGTGGACAGCCCTGGGCGAAAAAGTGCAGAGTTGGCGTGGGGGCACAGGCCGAGGCTTGACCACCGAGCAGGAGCGGGCGGTGGTCTTCGGCTATATCGAAGGCATTCGTCGGGTGCGCCAGGCCCAGGAGCGGGTCCACCGGCTGGTGAGCATCACCGCAGCCGAAGCGGAAGTGGCGCAGGCCCGTCAGGAGTTGGCCCATCTGCGCGCACGCCAGCAGGGCCGTCGTCCTCTGACCGAGGCGGTGATTCAGCGCCAGGTGGGGCAGATTCTGGTGGAAGCGGGGCTGGGGGTCAATGGCATACCCGCACCGCCGGTCAATTTTACCTTCACCGAGCCGCCCCAGATTCTCATCATCAGCCCCCGCAATGAGATCCGCAACGTACACGCCCGAATGCTGGCTCCGGATATCGACAGCGCCGAGGCCGGACAGCGGGAGAGCGCCATCCGTGAGCGCACGGGCTACTCCGCCTACATCACCCGTATCGGCGGGCTGGGCGCATACCCCACAATGGTTGTGGAGAGCACAAACATCGAATGGTTTATCTCCACTGTGGCCCACGAATGGGTACACAATTACCTGACCCTCTTTCCCCTAGGGATGCGCTTTGGCAGCAGCCCGGAGTTGACCACTCTGAACGAAACGGTGGCCGATATTGTGGGGAATGAGGTGGGACGGCGGGTGCTACGTCACTTCTACCCGGAATTTGCGCCCCCCGACACGCCCCCGCCCCCGCTCCAAAATGTGCCTGCCAACGGGAGCGCGCCGGCAGAGCCGGCAGGATTCGATTTCAACCGGGAGATGCGGGTGACCCGCTTGCGGGTAGACGAACTGTTGGCAGAGGGCAACTACACAGAGGCCGAGGCCTATATGGAGACCCGTCGCCGACTCTTTGTGGAGAATGGCTATCTGCTGCGGGTGTTAAACCAGGCCTACTTCGCCTTTCACGGCAGCTACGCCACAGGCGGGGCCAGCTCCAGTCCCATCGGCGCGCAGTTGCAGGAGTTGCAGCGGGTCAAAACCCCGGAGGACATCGCCGGATTTCTGCACACCGTGCGCTGGTTCACCAGCGCGGCGGATTTGGAGCGGGTGCTGGGGGTACCAGAATAGAACGCGGATTGTAACTGCTCAGGCATCCTCTGCTTATTTTAACCACGGAACACACGGAACACACGGAAAAAAGCGCAGAACTTCCGCGTATTCTGTGTATTCAGCGGTTATTTCTGTCGTTGGCTGAGTAGTCACCGCGGATTGAGCGGAAAGCAGGGAAAAAGCCGGATTTTTCGCTCCTATCCGCGGCAATCAGCCCGTTCAGCGTCATCCGCCTTCTATTTCTTGCCTCTCCCACAGCCTGCTGGAATGGGGAGGGGTAGGGTGGGGTGGCTGAACAGGCCACACGACCGGCTGACACCGCATAACGACGAAAATCGCTTTTCTCTGCGATTTTGCGTCTCTGCGTTAAAGCTATTTTCACATCAGTTGTACACGAGGAAACACACCCATAATCAATGAAAATCA